>JBGTSP010000013.1:0-32959 GCA_041940205.1 Alphaproteobacteria bacterium | reverse complement strand
GAACGCCTTCAATGCCGGCATCAAGGGGCGCTACCAGGAGCACCGGATCGACGACGACCACAAGCTCACCGACGACAGCTACGTGGTCTGGGATCTCGAGGACGGCAAGGCCGTCCGCAAGGAGGTGCCCGCCCTGACCGCGGTCAACATGCGACTGCGCGACGACTACACCCGCGACGCCGCGGGCGGCATCGGCCGCTGGAACAAGATCATCGCGCGCGAGGGAATCGCCTTCGAACTGTCGCTGCCGCACGAGAGCTTCAACCGGAAGATCGGCGTGTTCGCGGACCAGCCGTTCGATCCGGAAGGCCAGCGGGTCTCCGACGCGGCCTACGCGGAAGGCCTCTCGACCTGGCTGCCGACGCCGGCCGACGCGGACTTCATCGCCTCGCTGATGACGCCGGTGAGCGAACCGGGCCAGTATGCCTCCTGGATCGCGCCGCCCAAGGTCGGCATCAACAACCAGCCCGGCGACTTCGAATACGTGAAGCTGCACATGGCCTAGGCGGCGCCACCGCCCCCGTTCGCCGCGGGTACGGCCGGAACAGGGCCGCCGGCCGGCCCGGAGGCGCCGGAGCATCCAGGAAGGGATCGCGATGTCGGAACCGCTGAAGCAGCACCTGATCGATCCGGAGATCTGCATCCGCTGCTACACCTGCGAGATGACCTGCCCGCTGGAGGCCATCGAGCATGACGACAACAATGTCGTGGTCGATGCCTCCAAGTGCGACTACTGCATGGCCTGCATCCCGGTCTGCCCCACGGGCTCGATCGACGAATGGCGCGTCGTCGCCGAACCCTATTCGCTTGCCGAGCAGTATTCCTGGGACGAACTGCCCGAACAGCAGGATCTCGGCAAGAGCACCGAGACCGGGATCGAGGCACTGGACGAGGCCGTCGCGAAACTGCTCGCCGAGGCACACCAGGGCGCCGGCGGCAGGTCGTATCCGCCGAAATCGGCCGCGAAACCGACCGTCAATCTCTACAACCTCGCCAACCCCGTCACCGCGGTGGTCCAGGGCAACTACCGCCTGACCCACGGCGATGCGGACAACGACGTGCGCCACATCATCCTCAATTTCGAAGGCAGGCCCTTCCCGGTGCTGGAGGGCCAGTCGCTCGGCATCCTGGCGCCGGGCACGGACGATGAGGGCAGGCCGCACCTGCCGCGTCTCTACTCGGTCTCCAGCCCGCGCGACGGCGAGCGGCCGAACTACAACAACGTGTCGCTGACCGTGAAGCGCGAGGAACACGGGGTCTGCTCGAACTATGTCTGCGACCTCGCCAAGGGCGACCGGGTCTCGGTCACCGGCCCGTTCGGCGGCAGCTTCCTGCTGCCCGACGATCCCTCGGCGCGCCTGCTGATGGTCTGCACCGGCACCGGCTCGGCGCCGATGCGCGCCTTCACCATGCGCCGTCAGCGCACGGTGGGCGAACGGCCGGGCGGCATGACCCTGTTCTTCGGCGCCCGCACGCCCCAGGGCCTTCCCTATTTCGGACCGCTGAACAAGCTGCCCGAGGGCCTGCTGCAGAAGCACCTCGTGTTCAGCCGCCTGCCCGGGGAACCGAAGGAATATGTCCAGGACCGGATGATGGCGGAGCAGGACATCGTCGCCGAACTGCTCGGCGACCCCGACACGCACATCTATATCTGCGGCCTGCGCGGCATGGAGGAAGGCGTCGAGAAGACCTTCGCCAACATCGCCGAGAGCCAGGGCCAGTCCTGGCGGGCGTTGCGCGACGCCATGCGCGAGGAAGGCCGCTACCACGTCGAGACCTATTGAGCGGCGCGCCGTCGGCGTTCCAACCCCGCGATCAGGACCGTAACAGCATGGCCGAGATCACCAATTTCCGGGGCGAGCACGCCGGGGCCGAACCGGACGATGCCCTGGAGGGCGAGGTCCGCGCGCTGATGCGGCGCGTCGGCGAGCGGGTGAAGAAGGCCCGGGACCTGAAGGGTTATCCGCGCCGGGTGGTGGCGGAGAAATCCGGGGTCTCCCTGCGCTATCTCGCCCAGCTCGAATCCGGCGCGGGAAACATCTCCATCGGCCTGCTGCAGCGCGTGGCCCTGGCGCTTGAACTGAAGATCGAGTGGCTTGTCGGCGAGGATGATCCCTGGACCTCCGACGCCCTGCGGCTCGCCGACCTCTACCGCGCCGCCAGCGCCGACAGCCGCGAGCGGGCACTGGCCGCGCTCGGCGCTCCCGGCCCGGAGGACCGCCGCGCCGGTCGTGTCTGCCTGCTCGGGCTGCGCGGCGCGGGCAAGTCGACGCTGGGCGCGATGGCGGCCGAAACGCTGCGGATCCCCTTCCTCGAGCTGAATGTCGAAATCGAGCAGGAGGCCGGCATGCCGGTGAGCGAGGTCTTCGGGCTCTATGGCCAGGAAGGCTATCGCCGGCTCGAGACGCGGGCGCTCGAGCGGATCGTCGCGCTGCACGAGAGCGCGATCCTGGCGGTCGGCGGCGGCATCGTCGCCGAACCCGAGACCTTCAAGCTGCTGCTCGCGAACTTCCGCACGATCTGGATCAAGGCCGGCCCGGAAGAGCACATGCGCCGGGTGCTCCGCCAGGGCGACACGCGTCCGATGGCCGGCAATCCCGAGGCCATGGCGCAGTTGCGCACGATCCTGGAAAGCCGCCGGCCGCTCTACGAGCGCGCGGAAGCGACGCTCGACACTTCCGGAAAACCGCTCGAGACGTCGGCGCGCGAACTGGTCTCGCTGATCCGCGCGATGGGCATCACGAACGAGGCGGCCACCGCACCGCCGGCCTGAACTGCCAGTCTAGCCGCCAGCGGCCGGCGAGGTCCTTGCCTTGCGGCGTCGCGGCGAACTACGGGTGCCGGTGCGTCCCGGCTTGGCGTTGGCCTCGATGAACTCGATGATCTTGCCGGCGACGTCGAGGCCGGTCGCCTTCTCGATGCCCTCGAGGCCGGGCGAGGAATTGACCTCCATCACCACCGGCCCGGCATTCGAGCGCAGCATGTCGACGCCGCAGACGTTGAGCCCCACCGCGCGCGCCGATTTCAGCGCGGTCGCGCGCTCCTGCGGGGTGATCTTCACCTTTTCCGCCGAGCCGCCGCGATGCAGGTTCGAGCGGAAATCGCCTTCCTTGCCCCGCCGGATCATGGCCGCGACGACCTTGTTGCCGACCACCAGGCACCGCAGGTCCTCGCCCTTGGCCTCCTTCACGAACTGCTGCACCAGGATGTTGGTCCGGGTGCCGCCGAAGGCCTGGATGATGCTTTCGGCCGCGCTCGGCGTCTCGCCCAGCACGACGCCGATCCCCTGGGTGCCTTCCAGCAGCTTGATCACGACCGGCGCGCCGCCGGCGATCTCCAGAAGCTCGGAGGCGTTCGAGGTGCGGTGCGCGAACACGGTCGTCGGCAGTCCCACGCCGTCGCGCGAAAGCAGCTGCATGCTGCGCAGCTTGTCGCGCGAGCGCGAGATGCCGACGGACTCGTTGACGGGGTAGACCCCCATCATCTCGAACTGTCGCAGGACCGCCGTGCCGAAGAAGGTGACCGAGGCGCCGATGCGGGGGATCACGGCGTCGTAGCCCTTCAGGGATTCCCCGCGGTAATGGATCTCCGGATCGCTGGAGGCGATGTCGATGAAGCAGCGCAGATGGTCGATCACGTCGATCCGGTGCCCCCGCGTCGTCGCGGCCTCAACCAGGCGCTGGTGCGAATACAGGGACGCGTTGCGGCACAACAGGGCGATCTTCATGCGCCTCTCCCTCGGTTTGCGGCGTCCCGGACTGCGATGCACTTGTCGGCGCGCGTTCGCCTTGTCATGGCGTCGTGCGGCCCGGGACAGTCGGTGTCGTCGCGGACCTTATGGGCCGGGACCGGATCCAACGATTGCAAACATCTTCGGGTTTGGGAACCGGCGACCGACCGGGCACCGCACGGCTGGCTTGAACTTGAACCTTGAACAGCCCCGGGCCGGCGGGGAACATGGGGCATGAAGCTCAGGCCGCCGAAGCGTTTTGCCACCGCCGTCACCCGGATCAAGAACGCGCTGGGTGAGGAACGATGCGCGGCCGTCGTCGGGCGCTCGACCTCGCTGATCCGCAAGTGGGCCGACCCCGACCATCCCAGCCGGCCGAACCTGCCGCAGGCCCTGGCGCTCGACCTCGCCTATGTCGAGGACGGTCACGGCGATCCGCCGATCCTGTCGCTCTACCAGCAGCGCCTCGCCCGGGCGCTGGCTGTCGAGGAGAACCACCCGCCGGTGAACGTGATCCTCGCCGCGCTGTCGGTGCAGGCGGCCGTGGGCGAGATCTCCCAGAAGTTCGTCACCAACAAGGTGAGCGATCCGTCCGCGGCGATGTTCTCACCCAACGAGAAGAGCCAGATCCTGAACATGCTGGAGCGCCTGCAGCAGCAGGCCGCCCTGATCGAGGACGCGCTCGACGACAGTGCCGCGGCGGACTGAAGAGACGGACCTTCCGTTCCCTTCCCCGAATGTTTTTCCAATCGACGCCGACCGCCGTCTGGCCTTGAAATGGTCGGGACGACCGGAGTCCGCGCGGACCAGGCGTGATTTCGCGCCGGAAGGGCGGACCGTCCCCGGCAATCTCGACGCACCTTCGTCTCGCGCGGCCTGTACAATCCTTGCCCGGGCGCCGCCCGTCGTGACCGGCGGCGTCCGGTGAACTGCGAGTCGAACCGGCGGCACGGTTCCGCCGGCGCTTCACGGGAGAGATGACGATGGAAGACGCCTCGATCTGGCTGGTCAACCTGAAGACCGTCGCCGTCGGGCTGCTGACGCAGATCCTGCACTATCTGCCGAACCTCGCCGGCGCCGTGCTGCTGCTGGTTGTCGGCTGGCTGCTGGCCCGCCTGATGCGCACGCTGGCGGTGCAGGTCGCCGAATGGGCCAACCGCATGCTCGAGACGATCGTGCCCACGGGCGGCCTGGCCCGCTTCAGGCTGTCGCTGCAGATCGTCAGGCTGATCGGCGACATCACCTTCTGGCTGATCATGTTCGTGGCCGTGACGATCGCCGCCGACGTCGCCGAGCTCGAAACCTTCTCGGGCTGGCTCAAGAGCGCCATCGGCTACCTGCCGCACCTGCTGGCCGGCGGCATGATGATCGTCGCGGGCTACGTGATCGGCGTGGTGGTGCGCGACCTGGTTGCCACCGCGCTTTCCTCCGTGGGGATCGTGCAGAGCGATCTGATCGGGCTGGCGGCGCAATGGGCCACCTTCCTGACCGCCCTGATCATCGGCATCGAGCAGGTCGGCGTCGACGTCACCTTCCTGATCGTGGTCATCGCCATCGTCGTCGCCGCCCTGGTGGGCGGCATCGCGCTGGCCTTCGGACTGGGGGCCCGGCCGCTGGCGACCAACCTGATCGGCGCCCATTACCTGCAGCAGCAGTATGCGCCCGGCCAGGTCCTGAATGTCGGCGGGCTGGAAGGCCGGATCCTCGAATTCACCGCCACCGGCGTGCTGCTGGATACCAGCAGCGGCCGCTCCAGCGTGCCCGGCGCCGTCTACTTCCAGGACACGATCACCGTGAAGGGAGGCGACGAGACCAATGCCTGACGCACCGCCGCTTTCCGTCGCCTATATCGAGCGCAACCCCCGGGCCGCGTCCCGGGTCCTGGAAAATCTCGATACCGCCGACGCGGCGGCCCTGATCGCCGTGCTGCCGGGCCGGATCGCGGCCCTTGCGCTCGAGGGCATGACGCCGCTGGGGGCCGGACAGTGCCTGGGCGAACTCGAGGCCGAACGCGCCGCGAGCCTGATCCGCGCGATGCGCTTCCAGGACGCCGCAAGCATCCTGCGGGTGACCGGCGAAGAGGCCCGCCAGGCCGTGATCGCCGCCCTGCCCGAGGATCTCGCCCGCGATTTCGGGCGCTCCCTGGGACATTCCCGGGATTCCGTCGGCGCCTGGATGAACCGGCGCCTCTCCCCGCTCGCCGCCGACCTGACGGTCGGCGACGCGCTGAAATACGCCAGGCGGAAACGCCGCCCGGAAGGCAACGAACTGTTCGTCGTCGGCGAGCATCGCGTCTATCTGGGCATCGTCCGCATTTCCGAAATCGTGCAGCGCGACAACAAGACCCTGCTGCAGGACGTGACGCACGGGGAGATCCCCGCGCTGTCGAACCGGGCCAGCCTTGCCTCGGTGGTGAACCTGCCGCTGTGGGACGAGGTCGGCGCACTCGCCGTCACCGGCCGCAAGGGCAATCTCCTGGGCAGCCTGACCCGCGGCCAGGCGCGCGCGGGCCTCGCCGCCGCGCGGCGGCAGCCGGCCGGCGTGAAGCCGAACGCCATGCTGAGCCATCTGCTCAACGGCTACGTCGTGACCGCCGCCGGCCTGGCGGCCCTGGCCGTGCAGACATCGGGCGCCGCAACGCCGGCCGCCGACAGGGAGAACCGTCATGGCAGGTGATGCGGATGCGGCGATCGCGCCGCTCGAGCGCCGCTATTTCCTCGATCACCCCCGCGAGGCGGCCCGCATGCTCGGCACCCTGCCGACCGACGTGGCCGTCGAGGCGCTGGAGCGCCAGCGCGTGGAGGTTCTGGTGCCGGTCTGGCAGCGCATGATGCCGCACGAGGCGGCCCGGCTGCTCGCCGTTCTGCCGGAGGAGCGGGCGGGCGAACTGCTGGCCGCGATGCTGCCCAACGAGGCGGCGGTCCAGCTCGCCTCCCTGGACGAGCCGGTGCGCGAACGGCTGCTCGCGGCACTCGAGGACAGCGTTGCCGGCGAGTTGCGGACGCTGATGAGCTATCCCGAACGCAGCGCCGGCCGACTGATGAACCCGTTGCGGAACGTCTTCCGCAACGACATGTCCGCCGCGGCGGCGATCGACCAGCTTCGCCGGGTCCGTTCCCGCAACACCCGCAGCATCTTCATCGTCGACGGGGAAAACCGGCTGACCGCCCGGGTTCCCATCCAGGACGTCGCGGTTGCCGACGGCGACACCACGCTCGGCGAACTGGCCCGTCCGGTCACCGCCTACGTCAATCCGCTCTCGCCCCAGGAGGACGTCGCGGAACTGCTCGAGCGCGACCGGCTGGCCGACCTGCCCGTGGTCGATCTCGACGGCGGCCTCATCGGCGTGATCAACCATGCCGCGATGCTCGAGGCCGTGCACGCCAATGCCAGCGCCGACATCCAGACCATGGTCGGCGCCAGCAAGGACGAGCGGGCGCTCTCGAAGCCGATGTTCGCCGTCCGCAAGCGCCTGCCCTGGCTGCAGATCAACCTGCTGACCGCCTTCATGGCGGCCGCCGTCGTCGGCCTGTTCGAATCGACGATCGCGAAATACACCGCGCTCGCCGTGCTGCTACCCGTCGTCGCCGGCCAGTCGGGCAATGCCGGCGCCCAGGCCCTCGCCGTCACCATGCGCGCCCTCGCGCTCCGGGAAATCTCGCCGCGCCAGTGGTTCGCCGTGACCTTCAAGGAGATGAATGTCGGCGTCGTCAACGGCATCGCGGTCGCGATCACCTGCGGCATCGGCGTCTTCTTCTGGAGCGGTTCCCTCGGCCTCGTCCTGGTGATCGCCATGTCGATGGTCCTGGCGATGGTGGCCGCCGGTCTCGCCGGCGCCCTGGTGCCGATCGTCCTGACCCGGCTGGGCCAGGATCCGGCCGTCGCCTCCTCGATCATCCTGACCACGGTGACGGATATCGCCGGCTTCTTCTCCTTCCTCGGCATCGCCACCGCCCTGGCGTTCATGCTCTGAGGACGCGGGCCTTTGGCGCGGATCGGAACCGGGCGATCATGGCCGGCGAAACCGCGTCCGCCGCCGCCGGCGGCGTGGCGGGGAGAGGGAAGGAAACCCGATGGATGATCTTCTCACCTGGATCGGCATCGCGGTCTGCGTCTCGCAGTCGGCGATGTTTTCCGGTCTGAACCTCGCCATGTTCAGCCTTAGCCGGCTGCGGCTCGAGGTCGAGGTCGCGTCGGGAAATACAGGAGCGCAAAGGATCCTCGCGCTGCGCCAGGATTCGAACTTCCTGCTGACGACGATCCTGTGGGGCAATGTCGGCGTGAACGTCATCCTGACGCTGCTTTCCGAGAGCGTTCTCGCCGGCATCTCGGCCTTCCTGTTCTCGACCGTGGTGATCACCCTGTTCGGTGAAATCGCCCCCCAGGCCTATTTCTCGCGCCATGCCGTACGGGTGGCCACGAAGCTGGCGCCGCTGCTGCGCTTCTACCAGGTGCTGCTCTGGCCCGTGGCCCGGCCCACCGCCCTGGTGCTCGACCGCTGGCTTGGTTCCGAGAGCATCCAGTATTTCCGCGAGCACAATTTCCGCGAGCTGATCCGCCAGCATGTCGAGGCGCCCGAAGCCGAGCTCGACCGTCTGGAAGGTCTCGGCGCGCTGAATTTCCTGGCGATCGACGATCTGCCGATCGTCTCGGAAGGCGAGCCGCTGGATACCCGCGGCGTCGTCCGCCTGGCGTTCAGCAACGACCGGCCGGTCTTCCCCGATTTCGAGCCCGTGCCGGAAGATCCGTTCCTGGCGCAGATCGCCCGTTCCGGGCGGCAATGGATCGTCATCACCGACGAAACCGACTCGCCCCGGCTGGCGCTCGATTCCGATGCCTTCCTTCGCCGGGTGCTGTTCCGCAAGGAACGGGTCGATCCCACCGGTTACTGCCACGTACCGATCATCGTCCGCTCCCGGTCCGCGCCGCTCGGCAACGTGCTGGGGCGCCTGAAGTCCGGTGTCCGCAAGCCCGGAGACAACATCATCGACAATGACGTGATCCTGCTGTGGGCGGAGGAAAAACGGGTGATCACCGGGCCCGACATTCTCGGCCGCCTGATGCAGGGCATCACGGGAACGGCCTGAAGCCATGTCGGCAACACCCCTCGCGACCCCTCCCCCCGTGACCGCCCGCCGGGGCGCCACATGACCGCCCTGGCGGATCTGGTGGCCGACATCGCGGCCTGGTGCGCGGCCGACCCCGAGCGCGGCGCCGTGGCCGACTACATCCCGGAACTGGCCCGGGTCGACCCGGACCGTTTCGCGCTCGCCGTCGTGACGGCGGACGGCGAGACGGTGCTCGGTGGCGATGCCGAGATCCCGTTCTCGATCCAGAGCATCTCGAAAGTGTTCACGCTGACGCTCGCCCTCGGGGCCGCCGGCGAGGCGCTGTGGCACCGCGTCGGCCGGGAACCCTCCGGCGATCCCTTCAACTCGATCGTCCAGCTCGAGCACGAGAACGGCGTGCCGCGCAACCCGCTGATCAACGCAGGCGCCATCGTCGTCGCCGATGTCGTGCTGGAGGGCCGCAGCCCGGACGCCGCCGTCGCCCATGTCCTGGATTTCCTGCGCCGCGTCTGCGGCGAGGAGACGATCGCGGTCGACGAGGCCGTCGCCGCCTCGGAAAGCGATCACGGCGCCCGCAACCGGGCGCTCGCCAACTTCATGAAGGCCTACGGCAACCTGCGCCACCCGGTCGACAAGGTGCTGGATGTCTACTTCCGGATCTGCGCCATCGCCATGTCCTGCCGGCAGCTCGCGCTCGCCGGGCGCTATCTGGCCTGGGACGGCCGCATCGGGCCGGGCGGACCGCAGGTCGCGAGCGACGAGAACGCCCGGCGGATCAACGCCCTGATGCTGACCTGCGGCCACTATGACGGATCCGGCGAATTCGCCTACCGGGTCGGCATACCCGGCAAGAGCGGCGTCGGCGGCGGAATTCTCGCGGTGGTCCCCGGCATCGCCGCGATCGGTTGCTGGTCGCCCGGCCTCAATGCCGTGGGCAATTCACGGCTTGCGACGCTGGCGCTGGAGCGCCTCGCCCGCGAGACCGGCTGGTCCGTCTTCCGGGCCAGGACCGATCGCCGGCCGCGATGAACCGGCGGTCGCCATTCACGCGGGCCCGCCGCGCGGCGGCGCCAAGGATCAAGACAGGGGAACCGGAGGAGGATCCCGAATGCTGAGCTTCTTCTGCGACTGCGGCAACCGCCTGTTCTTCGAGAACACGCACTGTCTCGGCTGCGCGCGGGACGTGGGCTGGTGTCCGGGCTGCTGGACCCTGACGGCGATGGAGCCCGGGGATCCCTTCCCGCGCTGCGTGCGTTGCGAACGTGCGGTGGTGACATGCGCGAACCGCACGGAGCACGAGGTCTGCAACCGCAACCTGCTCGTCACCGAGGACGGATCGCCGGACGTCGGCGCGCTGTGCGACTGCTGCCGCTACAACGACACCATTCCCGACCTCTCGGTGCCGGGCAATCTCGAGCACTGGCGCCTGCTGGAGCAGGCCAAGCGCCGGCTGATCTTCGGCCTGGACTCCCTCGGTCTGCCGCACGGCGCCCGCGCGGACGGCCTCGATCCCGGCCTGTCGTTCGATTTCAAGGGCGACAGCATCCCGCCCAGGGGCCTGTGGCGGATCTTCCGCAGCCAGGAGCGGGTCTTCACCGGGCATGCCGGCGGCAAGATCACGATCAACATCCGCGAGGCGGACGCCGCCGCGCGCGAGCAGCTCCGGATCGACCTGGGCGAGGGACACCGCACGCTGATCGGCCATTTCCGCCACGAGATCGGCCATTACTACTGGGACCTGCTGATCGCCGGCGATCGGGAGAAACTCGCCGGGTTCCGCGCCCTGTTCGGCGACCACGAGAACCCGGACTACGGCGCCGCCCTCGAGCGCCACTATTCCGAGGGTCCGCCGGACGACTGGCGCACCTCGTTCATCAGCGCCTACGCCACCATGCACCCCTGGGAGGACTGGGCGGAGACCTTCGCCTTCTACCTCGATATCGTCGACGTCATGGAGACGGCGGGCGCCTACGGCCTGATCCCCGCCATTCCGTCGAGCGACCTCGACAGCCTGCTCGATTCCTACACCCGGCTCGGGGTTCTCCTGAACGAGCTCAACCGCGGCATGGGCCTGGTCGACTTCCTGCCGGAACTCGTCGTGCCCGACGTGGTCGCCAAGCTGCACTACGTGCACGCCATCATCGCCGACGCGGCCGCGCAGGCCGCGGCCCGGGCCGGTGCCCTGCCGACAGCGGCGGGAGATCCGGCGACGCCGACCGCGTGAAACGGGACGGCGCGCGCGCCCGGGATCAGGCGGTCCGGTCCCGCGCGAGCACATGGCCGGCGAAACCGGCGCCGGCCTCGGTATAGATGTTGAATACCGTATCGGCGCCCGCGTCCCGCAGCGCGGCCTCCTCATCGGCGAACTTCGCCGTGGCGGCGATCCGTCCCGAGAAGGAGGCGGCCTCGAGCTGTTCGAGGACCGCCAGATTGGTTGCGAGTTTCGGCAGGGCAAGCATGACGAGGTCCAGCGCGTGCGTGGCCTGGATCCGGTCCCAGAAGTCCGCGTCGCTGGGATCGCCGTGCAGCACGTTGCGTCCCGTCGCCCTCTGGTTCCGGGCGGTCACCGGATCGATATCGACCCCGACCACGGTTTCGCCGTGCCGGGCGCGCATGGCATCGTAGGCGCCGGTTCCGATCCCGCCCATGCCGATCACGGCGATGGTGGCGCCGCCGACATCCAGCAGGCGATCGTCGGCGATCAGCTCCTCGCGCTGCAGGCGTTTCCAGAAACCGCGATGGCGCGAATAGAGCCGCTGCGAGACGGTGCTGAGCGCCGCGGCGATCACGAATGAAACCGACAGCGCGATGGCGATGACGATCAGCCAGTCGTTGCCGATCCAGCCGGCGGCGACACCGATCGCCACGACGATCAGACCGAACTCGCTGTAGTTCGTCAGGTTCACCGAGGCCAGCAGCGCGGTTCGCGCGCGCAATCCGAAGCCCGCGAGCAGGCCGTAGAACAGCGCGGACTTGACCAGCACGAAGGGCGCGATCAGCACGCCGACCATCGCGGTTTCCAGCGTCGGCCGGCCCGACAGGCCGATCGACAGGAAGAAGCAGAGCAGGAACAGGTCCTTGAAGCCGAGCATGGTCTTGGCCATCTCGTCGGCCTTGGGATGATTCGCGATCAGCAGACCCAGCACCAGCGCGCCGAGGTCGCCCTTCAGTTCGACCAGTTCGAACAGCTCCGCCCCGCCCATCGCCAGCAACAGGCCGTAGAGCACCAGCAGTTCGCCGTGCCCCACACGCTGCAGCAGGATGTGAAGCAGGGGGCGCAGCAGCACCAGCAGCACGACCAGCAAGGCCCATGCGGACGGCCACTTGCCCGTCGACATCGCCAGGAAGGCGACCGCCGCGATGTCCTGCATGACCAGGATGCCGACCGCGATGCGGCCGTGCAGCGCCGCCATCTCCCCGCGCTCCTCCAGGACCTTCACGACGAACACGGTGCTGGAGAAGCTCAGCGCGAAGGCGATCAGCAGGGCACGCGACAGGTCGAGGTCCGCAAGGAAGGGAACACCGGCAAGTGCCGCAGCGTAGATCGCGAAGGCGAACAGGCAGACGATGACGGACGTGTGCAGGCCGGTGACCGCCCAGACCTGCGGCCTCGCCAGCGTCCGCAGGTTCAGCTTCAGGCCGACCGTGAACAGCAGCAGGGTAATGCCGAGATCGGACAGCTTCTCGAGCACGTCCCCGCTGGTGATGCCGTAGGCGTTCAGCAGGAATCCCGTAGCGAGGAAACCGACCAGCGGCGGCAGGCCGACGGCGCGCGACAGCAGTCCCAGAACGAAAGCGATGGAGATCCAGACGACATCGCCCAGTGCGATCGCGATCCAGTGAAAATCCATGCCCGATGCAAGCCCGCTGTTGTCCGCGCTGATCGCCCGCATGGCACGCCGGCCGGAACCGGAATGCCGGTTCCGGCACGTATCGCGGCGGGCCCGGTCGGCGTCCTCCACAGTACACCACCGCAGCCCGCTTTCCCCTGCGGGGCGCCCTGGCGGCCTTCCCCTTCTGCCCGCTCCGGTACAGGCCGGCATTGATCGCGGTCAACGGCGGCATCCGACCCGAATGGCACACTGCGGGACAAACAGGCGGCGGCCGCGAAAGGGAAAAATAGGTTCAAATTTTACGATTCCGCCCCCCGAATGCGCCGTCCCTGCAGTCGCGGGATCCGCGCCCGACACCGATCATGCAGGAGAATCAGCGGCTTCGCCTGTCGCCGCCCGGCACCGGCGCCGGGCGCCGGGGTCCGCGGCGGCGGCGGGCGATAAAGAATCAGGATTGCGGGCGGTCATTTCCACATTCATGATTCCGAAACTTCTGATCGACGGCCTCGTCGCAGGCGAGGACACGACGCCAGACCCGGCCGCCGAACCATTGCATCAACGGGAGAGATGTCATGAGTAGTGACAAGACGAAGCTTGGTCGCCGCGGCCTGCTGGCCGCCGGTACCGCCCTGGTCGCGGCCCCCGCCGTCATCGGCCGTGCCCATGCAGACGAAAAGGTCACCTGGAAGGTGCAGTCGCACTGGCCGAAGGCGTCGGCCTCCTACGGCGACAGCCTGCAGGTCATCGCCGATGAACTGAAGGAAATCACCAAGGGACGCTTCACCCTGCAGCTCCACGGCGCGGGCGAGTTCGCCAAGGGCGCCGAGATCTTCCAGACCGTGAAGAAGGGCATCGTCGAGATGGGCACCATCTCGCCGGGCTACGTGCTCGGCGAGGCGCCGATGGCCGGCCTGTGCCTCGGCGTGCCGGGCACGTTCCGCAATCCCTGGGAGTTCCAGTACTACCTCAAGAACATGGG
Organism: Alphaproteobacteria bacterium; assembly: GCA_041940205.1. Taxonomy (GTDB): domain Bacteria; phylum Pseudomonadota; class Alphaproteobacteria; genus JBGTSP01. The sequence goes on along the minus strand of JBGTSP010000013.1, from coordinate 19,348 downwards.
CGCCGAGGCGCTGCTCAACGAGGAACTGGCCTATCACGGCATCGTCTCGATGGCCGAGAAGGTCTACCCGACCGAGCTGGTCGTCTCGAAGGAAGTCAATTCCGTTGACGACTTCTCGGCGATGAAGCTGCGCTCCTCCGGCTCCTACCTGAAATATCTCGAGGCCGCCGGCGCCGCGCCGCAATACATCGCCGGCCCGGAGCTCTACCAGTCGCTCGCCTCGGGCGTGGTCGACGGGGCCCACTGGGGCGCAGCCCAGGGCGCGAAGTCCATGTCCCTGTGGGAAGTGGCCAAGTTCCACATGAAGCCGACCATGGGCGTCGCCATGGACACGCTGATCATCAACAAGAAGGCGCTCGAGGCCCTGCCCGCAGACCTCTCGAACACGCTGATGAACCATCTCGAACTGCGGTTCTGGAAGCGCTGCGCGCAGTACCAGTATCTCGAGATGACGGCGCTGGCCGAGGGCATCGCCAAGCAGAACGTCGTCGTGAAGCAGTTCCCGCAGGGCGTTCTCGACAAGTTCGCGAAGGCGTCCGGCGCCATTCTCGACAGCGAACGCGCCAAGGGCGGCAACGCCGCGAAGGGAGCCGACATGCTCGTCGACTTCCTCAAGGTGCTCGGCTACGTCTGAGCGAGCCGGCGGGACGGGGCCCGGCCCCGTCCCGCGTTTCGCAACGCCTCGCCGTTGCGCTCCCCCGCCTTTTGAATGGAGCAGGACATGGGCGCTCTCACCGCCTTTGCGCGCGCCGTAACGACGACAAATCTCTGGATCGCAAAGGTCATGAACTGGGCCGTGCTGATCCTGTTCATCCTGCTTCTGACCGACGTCATCATGCGCAAGGTCGCCGGGGCGCCGATCTCCTGGTCGCACCAGGCCTCCAAGCTGCTGTTCGGCGTCTACGCGATCCTGGGCGGCGGCTACCTGCTGGCGCGCCGCGAGCACGTCAATGTCGACCTGCTCTACGGCACGTTCACCAAGCGCAGCAAGGCGATCGCCGACATCGCCACCTCGTTCCTGTTCTTCCTGTTCCTGATCGCGCTGCTGCCCAAGAGCGTCGACATGGCGATGCAGGCCGTCTGCCTCAGCGAAGGCGTGCCGCCGTGGTGCAAGTGGGAGGTGGACGAACTGGCGATCTGGAAGGCGCCGCTCTGGCCCTCGAAATGGATGATCGTCGTGGCGGCGACGCTGCTGCTGCTGCAGGGCATCGTCAAGCTGATCGCCGACATCATGATCCTCTGCGGCATCGACGTCGACGAGGACGCCTACGGACCGATTGCCGACGTGGAGGCGGAGAAGGTCGATGTTTGACATTGTCGCGCTGTACAACGCGATCCCGATCGAGTGGCTGACCTTCCTCTTCTTCGGTCTCCTGTTCCTGTTCATCATGCTGGGCGTGCCGCTGACCTTCGTGCTCGGCGGCCTCAGCGTGGTCTTCATCTATCTCGAATTCGTCTCCGATCCGCAGGCCGACGGCCTCTATCTCGTCGCCTCGAAGATGTGGGACCTGATGGAGACATCGGCGCTGATCGCGATCCCGCTCTACGTCTTCATGGCGATGGTGCTGGAACGATCGGGCGTGGCGCACGATCTCTACCGCATGATGCACCTGTGGTGGGGCGGCCTGCGCGGCGGCCTCGCCATCGGCACCGTGCTGATCTGCACCATCTTCGCGGCGATGTCCGGCATCTCCGGCGCGGCGGTGGTGACCATGGGCACGATCGCCCTGCCGCAGATGCTGGGACGCGGCTACGACGCCCGCCTCGCGCTCGGCGCGATCAATTCCGGCGGCGGCTGGGGGATCCTGATCCCGCCGTCGATCCTGATGGTGCTCTATGCGCTGATCACCGAGGTCTCGATCGGCAAGCTGTTCGCGGCCGGCGTCCTGCCCGGCCTGCTGCTGTTCGTGCTGGTCTCGCTCTATATCGGCATCCGCTGCTACCTGCAGCCTTCGATCGGCCCGGCCCTGCCGCCGGAGGAACGCGGTTCGTGGAGCGAGAAGTTCGCGGCGCTGCGTTCCGTGGTGCTGCCGATCCTGATCATCGTCATGGTGCTGGGCGCGATCTTCTCCGGTCTCGCCACGGTGACCGAGGCGGCGGCGGTCGGCGTGCTCGGCGCCCTGATCGCCAGCGCGGTCAACCGCAAGCTGAACTACGACCTGATCCGCGTGGCCTCGATCCGCACCTTCCGGCTGACCACCCTGATCACCTGGATCGTCTTCGCCGCCCACGCCTATTCCACCGCCTACACGGCGATGGGCGCCGAGGGCTTCATCACCGGCCTGACCGCGGAGATCCCCGGCGGCAAGTGGGGCGCGCTCTTCTTCATGATGATCGTGCTGTTCTTCCTCGGCATGGTGCTCGATCCGGTCGGCATCATGCTGATCACGCTGCCGGTGTTCCTGCCGCTGGTGAACGCCCACGGCTTCGATCCGATCTGGTTCGGCATCCTCTTCGTCGTGATGATGGAGATCAGCTACATGACGCCGCCATTCGGCTTCAACCTGTTCTACCTGAGATCGGTGACGCAGTCGGATCCGTCGATGAGCCACCTGACCATGAAGGACATCTACTGGTCGGTCGGCCCCTACACGATCGTCGAGCTGTTCGGCCTGTTCCTGATCGTCCTGTTCCCGGCGATCGCGCTCTGGCTGCCGAACACCCTGTTCTCGGGCTAGCGAAGATCAGGGGATCCGGACGGATTCAGGCCGCGAAGGCGCTCTTCGCGCCGGCCGTCTTCTGGGTCTTGAAGATCGATCCGGCGTCGGGCGCCGGCGGCAGGGGCAGGCTCACCGGCACGGCCTCCGAGCGCGGCCGGGCGGGCAGCGCGCCGGTGATCACGCCCGCCTGCATGTGCGCCCACAGGGCGCCGGGCGAGCCGCCGGCCGCCTTCATGTAGGAGCCGCTGCCCAGCAACGGCCAGGCGTCCGCGGCGCGGCACTCGTAGAACAGGATCAGCCGGTTGCGCGTCGACTGGTTCGGCGCCGAGCCGTGCAGCATGCGCACGTGGTGCACGCTCATCGAGCCGGCCCGGCCGGTCAGCGTCACCGCCCGTTCGGGGTGGAAATCGGGATCGTCGGGATCGATCGCGCCGCAGAACACGCCGTCGGCATTGTGATGCGAGAGCAGCGGGCCGCGATGCGAGCCGGGGATCACCTGCAGGGGACCGTTGGCTTCATCGACATCCTCCAGCATCAGGCCGAAGGCCAGCATGTCGTCGTTGGTATGCGGGTAGAAGGCCCAGTCCTGGTGCCACTCCACCGCCGCGCCGCCGCCGGGCGCCTTGGTGTTGAGCTTGCTGGTCTGGATCGCCGTGTCCGGCCCGAGCAGGGACGTGAGAACCCCGGTCATCGCCGAGGATTTCAGAACCTCCCAGAAATAGGGGTCCTGGCGGTGCGGCAGCTTGATCCGGGTCAGGCGCGGACTGTCCGGCCCGTGACCGTCGTCGAGATCGTAGACATCGTCGCTCTCGGCGACCGTCCGGGATTTCTCGATCAGATCGTAGGCGATCGCGCGCATCCGCTCGAGCTGTTCGGGCGTGACCGCGTTCTCGACCAACAGGTAGCCGTTCTCCGCATAGAAGTCGCGTTCGTCCCTGCCCAGCATGTGCGCGCCCCCGTCGATCCGGTGATTCCGTCCGGGAGCCTTCCCGGCCCCGCAGGCTAGCAGCTCGCAGGGATCCGGCGCGAACCCTTACGGGCCGAATTCGGCAACCCTGAGGATCATGTCGACCGCCTCGCCGTCGCTCGACAGCGGCAGGTCCAGCGCCTCGACCGCAACGAAGGTCTTGCCCACATAGTTGGCCGTGCCGGTGGAGCGGCACGGCGCGCGGGTTTCGACGGCACGATCCAGCGATGCCGTGAGCACGCCATACTGCTCTTCGGTATAGATCTCGTCCCAGTACCGGCCCGTGACGTCCCGGCCCGTCCGCATCGTGACCAGGGTGCCGACCAGCCGGTAGCGGTAGCGTCGCGGCGCCTCCTCGACATCGACAAGCATCACCCGGTCCAGCAGGGATTTCATTTCCAGCGGATCGATCGTCCCTCGCGACGGCAGCGTCCCGGCGACACGCTTGGAGTCCCAGTAGGCCAGCGCCTCGACAAGCTTCGGGCTCCGCAGTTCAGCGGCGGAGGTGAGCTGCCGGGGAGACAGCCGGGCTGCAGTCGGATCACGCAATGGGAGTTTCCCGCATGTCGCAGTTTGCGTCGGGCGACGCCGGTATCGCCGGATCACTATAGCCCGCAAGAACAGTTTCGCCACAGTCGCGCGCGGGCGCCTCGCTGCACACTATTCACTGCGCCCTGCACGCCGGGCAGACTGTACGGAGTTCCGTTCCGCTCTCTCTCGACCGGCGTTTTCTCGGACTCGTCCCGAGAATACAGATACGCAACCACGTTCTTCGATCACGAGTAGGGAAACTCCACTGGTGGGTCGCTGCACCGTGCTGCCGTCCGCCGGCATGCGGAAGGGCCGGCCGTACGCGGCGGTTTCCGTGCCGCGGCCGGATCGGTGTATGCAGGAGGCCACGGGCCGTTTCATGCCGGAGCGGTCTTCGAGGCGGAACGAAGATCCGACATGTCCGAGAAACCCGGCACCGCGGGGAGACCCGTCCCGTGAAACCCGTAACCCTGACGTTCGACAACGGACCCACGCCGGGCGTGACCGAGCGGGTCCTCGACATCCTGGCCAGGCACCGGGTGCGCGCGACCTTCTTCGTCGTCGGCGCGAAGGTCAGGGCGAGCGAACACGCGGCGGCGCTCGTGCAGCGCGCCGCCGCGGCCGGACACTGGATCGGCAACCACACCGACACCCACAGCGTGCCGTTCGGCCGGCTCGAGCGGCAGGAGGACGCCTGCCTGGAACTCGACCGGGCGCAGCAGGCCCTCGGCGACGTCGTGCATCCCGACAGACTGTTCCGGCCGTTCGGCGGCGGCGGACGGCTGGGTCCCGACCTCTTCAACCCGCCGGTCCTCGAGCGTCTGCGGCGCGAAAAATACACCTGTGTGCTGTGGAACGCGGTGCCCCGCGACTGGCCGGGCGAGGACGATATCCACGAGAGCTGGGTCGAGCGGGCGCGCGAACAGGTCCGCGCCCGCGACTGGCCGCTCCTCGTCCTGCACGATATCGAGGGCGCCTGTCTTGAGCGGCTGGACGGGTTTCTCGCCTGGCTGAAACGGGAGAAGTGCGACATCCGCCAGGAGTTTCCCGACGACTGCGTCGTGATCCGCCGCGGGGTGCCGCGACCTGGAACGGATCTGCGGGCGCTGACGGCCGCGGATCGTCGCTGACCGGCGCCGCCGGAAACCCGGCCGCCGGAGCACCGGCGGCACCGGATACATTCGAGGGAAGGAAAACCGATGAGAATTGTTGCGTTCGAGAAGGCGGACGGCGCCGGCCTGGGGGTGCGCCTGGGGGACGAGGTCGTGGACCTGTCGCAAGCGGCGGGCGACCTGCCGCAGAGCCTGCGCGGCCTGCTGTCCGCCGGACCGGAAGCGCTTGCCGAAACGGCGCGGCGCGCGGAAGCGGCCGGCCGCGACAGCCGCCTGCCCGTCGAGGGCCTGTCGTTCCTGCCGCCACTCGGCGATCCGCCGAAGATCCTGTGCATCGGCCGCAACTATGCCGAACACGCGAAGGAAGGCGGCGCGGCGGTGCCGGACTTTCCCGACATCTTCATGCGATCGCGGCTCTCGCTCGTCGGCCACGGCCAGCCGATCCTCCGTCCGCCGGTCTCCGACAAGCTCGACTTCGAGGGCGAGCTGCTGGCCGTCATCGGCCGGCGGGTGCACCGCGCCGACGAGACCACGGCGCTCGAGGCCGTCGCCGGCTACGCCATCTTCAACGACGCGACCCTGCGCGACTACCAGCGCCGCACCTCGCAATGGACCCTGGGCAAGAATTTCGACGGCACCGGCGCCTTCGGACCGGAGTTCGTTACCGCCGACGAACTGCCGCCGGGCTGCACCGGGCTGCGCCTGCAGACCCGCCTGAACGGCGCGGTGATGCAGGACGCCTCGACCGACGACATGGTGTTCCCGGTGCCCACCGCCATCTGCTCCATCACCGAGGCGATGACCCTCGAGCCCGGCGACCTGCTGGCGACCGGCACGCCTTCGGGCGTCGGCTATGCCCGCACCCCGCCGGTCTGGATGCAGCCCGGCGACAGGGTCGAGATCGAGGTCGAGGGCATCGGCGTGCTCGCCAATCCGGTCGCGGACGCCTGACCCGCAGGCCGGAACGGTGGGGACGCCCGGCCGGATCGGCGGGAGCCGCTACTGCAGTTCCCGCCGGACGATGGCCGCGCCTTCGGCCAGCGCGGACAGCTTGCCGAAGGCGACGTCGCGGGGCAGGTATTTCATGCCGCAGTCGGGCGCCGCGATCAGGCGTTCGGCTTCGATGTGGCGCAGCGCGCCGCGCAGGCGCCCGGCGACGGTTTCCGGCGTTTCGACCGCCTCGTCGCCCAGGTCGATGACGCCGTAGAGGACGCTCTTGTCGGGCAGACAGGCGAGGATCGCCGGATCGAGCCCCGGCTGGGCCGCCTCGATCGAGATGGCGTCCGCCTTGCAGTCGTTCAGTTGCGCCAGGAAGGAATAGCCCGAGGGCTTGTCGGACACGACATAGGCATAGCCGAAGCACATGTGCACGATCGTCGGCCCGTCGATGCCCTCGAGCGCCCGGTCGATCGCCGCGATGGCGAATTTCTCCGCCTCTTTGGGATGAGCCTGCATGTGCGGCTCGTCGATCTGGATGACGTCGGCGCCGGCCTGCTTCAGGGCCCGCAGTTCCGCGTTCAGCACGTCGGCATAGGCGGCGATCAGGGCGCCCTGGTCGTGGTAGTGCTCGTCCAGCGCCATCTTCGCCATGGTGAACGCGCCGGGCACGGTGACCTTCACCGGCCGCGAGGTGTGCTGCTTCAGGAAGGCTACCTCGCGGGCCTGGACGGGCGCCTCATGGCGGATCGGCCCGACAACGCGCGGCACCTTCGTCTCCTTGCCCGTGCGTCCCGGCACCACGCCCGGATTGTCGATATCGATACCGCCGAGCGCGTTTGCGAAATGGTTGAAATAGCTCTCGCGCCGGACCTCGCCGTCGCCGACGACATCGATACCCGCGCGCTCCTGGTCGTGCAGCACGACCAGCGAGGCGTCGTCCTGGGCCTGCTGCAGCAGTTCCGGCTGCGGCCGCCAGACGTCCTGCATGCGGATCCGCGGCGGTCCGCTGGACAACAGGATGTTCTTGTCCACCAGCCAGTCCGGCTGCGGATAGCTGCCCACGAGCATCGTGGGGATCAGTCTGTCGAACAACATCGGCGCGACGGCCTCCCTGCATCTCTTTGTCGTTGACCGCTCCGGCGTCCTCCCGCGGGCGCGCCAGCCGCCCGGAACGGGGGTCGCGGGGGTGTTTCCGGTGGAAGGACAATATCCGTTCTGTCATGATTCAGACAGTGACGCGGTGGAAACCGCCAAAATACAAAACAACAATGTAAAAAACTGGGAGAACGCAGATGAGAGCGAGAACCGGATTCTTTGCGGGCGCCATGACGGGCGTCCTGTTCGCCGCCGGCCTGGCGCAGGCGGAAACCATCCAGATGACCATGGCCTCGAGCCATCCGCCGGTCGTGGCCTGGGTGGCGGCGCTGAAGGACCATGTCGTCCCGCAGTCCAATCCGCGCCTGAAGGCCGCGGGAAGCGACCTGCAGATCGAGTGGACCGAGGCCTATGCCGGCGCGCTCTACAAGTTCCAGAACACGCTCGAGGCGGTCGAGGAAGGCCTCACCGACGTCGGCTGGGTCGGCACGCTTTGGGAAAACTCGAAGATGCCGCTGCAGAACATCAGCTACAACACGCCGTTCGTGACCGACGACCTGCCCGCCGTGATGACGGTGATGAACAACCTGCACGACAAGATCCCGGAACTCGCCAAGGCCTGGGAGAAGTACAATCAGGTCTATCTGGGGGCCAGCGGGATCGAGACCTATCACCTGTTCTCGAAGACCCCGATCCGCACCTTCGCCGACCTCGAGGGCAAGAAGTTCATGGCCGCGGGCGCCGTGGGCAACTGGCTGCGGGGCACCGGCGCGGTCCCGGTCAACGGCGGCCTGCCGGTCTACTACAACAACATCAAGACAGGCGTTGCCGACGGCGCGGTGATTTCCTTCTCCGGCGGCTATCCCTTCAAGCTGCACGAGGTGGCGCCGTACATCACCAAGGTCAGCCTCGGCGCGCAGTATACCGGCGGCATGGCGATCAACCTGGACACCTGGAAGCGCCTGCCGCCCAAGGCCCAGGCCGTGTTCCGGGAACTGGGTCGCGAATATTCCGAGATTCATTCGAAGAAGCTGATGCAGCTCGCCGACATCTTCGAGAAGAAGATGGTGGAGGCCGGCGCGACGATCTACGAGATGCCGGCCGCCGAGCGGCAGAAGTGGGCCGACGCGCTGCCGGACATCGGCGGCGACTGGATGCGCGACCTGGAAAGCAGGGGCCTGCCCGCGAAGCAGTTCCTGCAGACCTACCTGGCCGAGCTGAAGGCTGCCGGGGCGCAACCGCCGATCGACTGGATGGCGAAAAAATAACGGAACCGGACGATCCGCCTGCCTCGGCCGCCGGCTGAGGCAGGCGTCCTGTCGCCATGAAACCGGTTGCCTGGTCCCGCAATGTCTGGTGGGCGGGCCGCGAACCCGCCCACCTTTTCACCGTACTGACCACCATCCTGAATTCGATCGGCACGGTCTGGATCGTCTTCCTGATGGCGATCATCTGCGCCGACATCGCCTCGCGGACCGCCTTCAATGCGCCGATCTACGGGGTGACGGAGATCGTCGGCGCGTCGATCGTCTGTTCCGTCTTCCTGCAGCTCGCCAACACCATCCACGAACGGCGCATCACCCGGGCCGACGCCCTGTTCGAGTGGCTGCAGCGCAAGCGACCCCGGGCGGCGACGCTGTATGACGCCCTGTTCCACCTTTCCGGCGCCGCGGTCTTCATCCTGATCGCCTGGGGCATCTGGCCGGTCTTCCTGCGGGCCTTCGAGAGCGGCGACTTCACCGGCATTCCCAACCAGTTCACCTTCAAGGTCTGGCCGGTGAAGTTCCTGATCATGTTCGGCGCGGCGATCGCCGCGATCGAGTTCCTGCTGCTCGCCTTCCGCGACCTGCTGGCGCTGCGCACCGGCGCGTTCGAGCATGTCGAGGCCGAGCGCGACGCGCCCTTCGGCTGGGGCTTCCTCGCCGTCCTGGCCACCTTCCTGGTGGCCGGCGCCTGGCTCGTCACCCTCGATCTCACGAACGCGCAGATCGGTCTCCTGTCGATCGCCGCGATGCTTGTGCTGATCTATTCCGGCATGCATGTCGGCGTCACCCTGATCATGCTGTCCTTCCTCGGCCTGTGGATCATGAAGGGCGGGCCGCAGATCGGCATCAAGTTCCTGGCGCTGGCCGCCGGCAGCGCGATCGAGAGCCAGATCTTCGGCGTGGTGCCGCTGTTCGTGCTGATGGGCCTGCTGGTCAGCGCCGCCAACATCGGCAAGGAAACCTTCGAGGTCGCGCAGTGGCTGCTCTACCGGATCCGCGGCGGGCTCGGGGTCGCAACCGTGGCGGCCAATGCCGTGTTCGCGGCGATCACCGGGATCTCGATCGCCTCGGCCTCGGTCTTCGCCCGGGTCGCCGTGCCGCCGATGCTGGAGCACGGCTACACCCCGCGCTTCGCGGTCGGCGTCGTGGCCGGCAGTTCGGTCCTGGGAATGCTGATCCCGCCGAGCCTGTTGCTGATCGTCTTCGGCCTGGTCGCGGAAGTCTCGGTCGGCGCCCTGTTCACGGCGGCGATCGTTCCCGGCCTGCTGCTGGCCACCGCCTTCGCCGTCGCGATCATCGCGATGGCGCGTTTCTGGCCGGCCTATGTCGGCGGCACGGCGGGGCCGGGTTTCGCGATCATGTCGACCTATCCCTCCGCCTGGTCCCGCAAGGAGGCACCGCACGAGACCCTGGCGGACGCGGCCCGCAAGCTGTTCCCGATCGTCGTCCTGGTCTCGGTGGTGCTGGGCGGAATCTACGGCGGGTTCTTCACGCCGACCGAGTCCGGGGCCGCCGGCGCGTTCTTCGCGCTCGTCATCGCCCTCGCCCGGCGCAGCCTGACCTGGCGAAGCTTCTGGCGGGTGCTGGTCGAGACCGGGCACATCTCGGTGTCGATCCTGTTCCTGATCATCGCCGCCAACCTGTACGGGCGCATGCTCACCCTGTCCGGCCTGCCGGCCAACATGATGGGCTATGCCGCGGCGGCCGATCTCGGCTTCTATTCCACGATGGCGCTCTACGTCGTCGTCATCCTGCTGCTGGGCATGATTCTCGATTCGATCTCGATAATGCTGATAACCTTGCCGCTGATCCTGCCGGTCATCAGCGAGCTGGGCGTGGGCGTCACGCCCGACCTTCTGGTCTGGTTCGGCGTCGTGACGGTGATTGCCGTCGAGGTCGGCCTGCTGACACCACCGCTGGGGCTGACCGTCTTCGTCGTCAAGTCGAGCCTGGGGAACATGCAGATCGCGCTGGGCGACATCTTCCGCGGCGCCTTCCCGTTCGTGGTCATCATGATCGCGGTCACGATCCTGCTGATCGTGTTTCCGCAACTGAGTGTCGGCTTGTTGTAGGCGGAAGGGAACCGGAGCGGGCGCAGCCATGGAAAAGGACGAGAAGAGGACACTCGGGGAAGCGGGCCGGAACCTGCTGTTTCGCGAGGCGCGCACGCAGAACGGCTTTCTCGACCGCCCGGTTCCGATGGATTCGCTGAAGCAGCTATACGAGCTGATGAAGTGGGCCCCGACCTCGTCCAATTCCAACCCCGTCCGGCTGGTCTTCCTGACCACGCCGGAAGCCCGCGCCCGGCTCGAGCCCTGCGTCTTCGAGGGCAATGTCGGCAAGCTGCGCTCGGCGCCGGTCACCGCGATCATCGGCTACGATCTCGAGTTCTGGGACCATCTCCCGCGGCTGTTCCCGCACAATCCGGAGATGAAACGCCGGCTGGAGAAGAACGAGCCGTTCGCGCAGGTGACGGCGTTTCGCAACGGCAGCCTGCAGGGCGGCTATTTCATCCTGGCGGCGAGGGCCGTGGGTCTCGACTGCGGCCCGATGTCCGGCTTCGACAATGCCGCGGTGGACAAGGAGTTCTTCGCCGGCACCCACATCAAGTCGAACTTCCTGTGCAACCTCGGCTACGGCGACGAGAGCAAGCTGTTCGAACGCCAGCCGCGCTTCGATTTCGAGGAGATCTGCCAGGTCCTGTAACGGGTGGGGGACCGGCGGTATGCAAACACGAGAACGGGAGAACATTCCATGCGCAACATCTCTTACGACAACATCACCGATACCGTGATCCAGGCCTATGCCGGGGCCGAGAACGAAAGGGTGCGGGAGATCCTCACCGTGATGATCCGCCGGCTGCACGACTTCGTGCGCGAGGTGAAGCTGACGCCGGAGGAATGGGAAGCCGCGATGGGCGTGCTGGCCCGGGCGGCGGAAGTGACCGACAAGGAACGCAACGAGTTCATCCTGCTCTCGGACCTGCTGGGGGTCTCCGCGCTGGTCGACCTGATCGACGGACATGACGACGAAGGCGCCTCGGTCACGACCCTGATGGGACCCTTCTACGTGCCCGGCACGCCGGAACTGGCGGCCGGCGCGGATCTCACCGGCGACAACGAGGGTGAGCGAATCCTGGTGCACGGCCAGATCCGCAACGTCGAGGGCGAGCCGCTGTCCGGCGCCCGGATCGAGATCTGGCAGAACGGCCCGAACGGCCTCTACACGGTGCAGGATCCGAACCAGCCCGAACACAATCTGCGCGGCACGCTGCGCGCCGACGAGAACGGCAGATATTCCTTCCTGACGGTGAAGCCGATTTCCTACGAGGTCCCCGACGACGGCGCCGGTGGCGAGCTGGTACGTGCGGGCGGCCGGCACTGCTGGCGGCCGGCCCATATCCACGTGATGATCTCGGCCGACGGCTACAAGCGCCACATCAGCCAGATCTTCGACCTCAACGATCCCTATATCGACCAGGATGCCGTGTTCGGCGTGCGCGAGGGCCTTGCCGTGCCCTACGACCGCGAGCCCGACGACGAGGAACGGGCCGCCTTCTCCGGCTATCCCGGTCCGTTCAACACCGCCAGCGTCGATTTCGTGCTGCCGAGAGGCTGATCGCCGGGCGCTGCCGGCCGGTCCCGGCATCGGAATTGTTCAGTTGAAACGATGCCGCCGAAATCCACGTTTTCGGCGGTCTTCCGCTTGGCGCGGCCCGGTTTTGGGAGCATCCTGTCGCTCCCCGTGTGGGGCTTTTGGGAGGAATTGCACATGAGAGTCTGGAAACCCCTGTTTCTTGCCGCCTCGCTGCTGCCGCTGGCGGCCGCGGGCGCCAATGCCGATCAGTTCGTGCGGATGGTGTCGGGCCCGTCGGGTGGGTCGTGGTATCCGCTGGGCGCCAAGATCATGCAGGTGATGGACGAGGAGATCGACGGGATCACCACCTCGAACACCTCGGGCGGCGGCATCGCCAACATTCTCTCCGTGAACGGCGGCGATGCCGAGGTCGGCTTCTCCTATGCCCATACCGCCGCCAACGGCATGAACGGCAAGGGCAAGTTCACCAAGCCGCAGAAGAATGTCCGCCACCTGGCCACGCTGTACGGCTCGATGTTCCAGGTCGCCGTCCGCAAGGACAGCCCGATCAAGTCCTTCGAGGACATGAAGGGCGCGAACATCTCGCCCGGCAAGGCGAAATGGACCGGCACGGCCTTCGCGGAGGCGATCCTCAAGGAATACGGCATCACCTTCGACAGCATTCGCCAGAACGGCGGCACGGTGCACCATGTCAGCTACACCGAGTCCGTCGCCCTGATGAAGGACGGCCATATCGACGTCTTCATGGCCGCCACCAACATGCCGCAGGCCTCGTTCCTGGAACTGGAACAGAGCCCAGGCATCCGCTTCATCGGCATCGATGATCCCGCCAAGCACGCCAAGATCCTCGCCGACAATCCGGGCTTCGTGCCCGGCGTCATGCCGAAGGGCGTCTACTCCGGCGTCGACCGCGATATCCCGACCTTGGGCATCACGGTGAACATGGTGGTGCACAAGGACCTGCCGGACGACCTCGTCTACAAGATGTGCAAGTCCCTGTGGGCGAACCACGCCAAGTTCGTGGAGGTCAAGGGTGTCTGGAAGCGGGTGAAGCAGGAAGACGCGCTCAAGGGCGTGGCCATTCCGGTCCATCCGGGCGCCCAGAAGTGCTACGACGAGCTCGGCGTGAAGGTCGGCTGACCGCCGCTCCCGCGTTGACCCGATCGGGCCGGGCGGCCGCCTTGAGGGGGCTGCCCGGCCCGCTTTTCTTGATCTTCGACTTATCCCCGGCCGGACCCGCATGAGTACCGTCAGCGATCGCGAAAGCGACAAGATCCTCTACGAGGAAGCCCACGAGAACGGCTTTCTCGAACGCCTGCTTCTGGACCGCCGGCTGACGCTGGCCAACGCGGTGTTCTTCGGCTGCACCGTCGTCGCCATCGGCCTGGCGATCTTCCATCTCTACGTGGCGGCGTTCGGCACGCCGGAAGGCCGGTCGTTCCGCACGGTGCACCTCTCCGCCATGCTGGTGCTGGCGATCTGCATGTTTCCGCTGTTCCGGCGCTCGGCCTGGGAGGCGCTCGCCCAGGGCGACGGCGGCGATCTCCGCCGCCGGGCCGGCTTCGCGATCGACCTCGTTCTCATCGGCTACGTGATCTTCGCGCAGATCTGGACGATCTACGACATCACCGCCTTCCACCTGCGCTTCGGCGAGAAGGAGACCCCCGACCTGATCGTCGGCGGCCTGCTGATCCTGCTGATCCTGGAAGTCACCCGGCGGGCCGTCGGCTGGGCCATGGTGATCGTCACCGCCTTCTTCATCGCCCACGCCCTGTTCGCCAACTATTTCCCGGGCTTCTTCTACGGCCCGCCGGTGCGGTTCGAGAAGTTCATCGACGTGCTGTTCATGTCGAGCGACGGCATTTTCGGCATCCCGCTGCATGTCTGCGCGACCTACATCGTCCTGTTCATCATCTTCGGCGCCCTGCTGGTGCGCTCGGGCGCGGGCCGCTTCTTCATCGATCTCGCGGTCTCGCTGACCGGTCATCGCGTCGGCGGACCGGCGAAGGCCTCCGCCGTCGCCAGCGGCTTCATGGGCACGGTCTCCGGCTCCGCCGTGGCCAACGTGGTCACCACCGGCGCCTTCACCATCTCGCTGATGCGCAAGGTCGGCTACCGCCCCCGCTTCGCCGCCGCGGTCGAGGCCGGCGCCTCGTCGGGCGGACAGATCACGCCGCCGATCATGGGCGCGGCCACCTTCATCATGGCCGAGTTCCTGGAGACCAGCTACATCAACATCATCCTGGCGGCGATCATCCCGGCCTTCCTGTATTTCGCCACCGTCTACTTCATGGTGCACCTGGAGGCCGAGAAGAACGGCATCGGCCAGATCGAGCGCCGCCTGCTGCCGCAGACCGGCGAGGTGCTGAAGCGCGGCTGGCACCTGCTGTTCGCGCTCGCCGTGCTGATCGCATTCCTGCTGCTGGGCTACACGCCGATGAAGTCGGCCTTCTGGGGCATCGTCTCGCTGTTCGTCCTCAGCTTCATCCGCGCCGAAACCCGGATGAGCCCGGTCGACATCCTGGCCGCCCTGGAGGCCGGGGTGCGCGCCACGGTGCCCGTCACCGTGGCCTGCGCCTGCGCCGGCCTGATCATCGGCTCGGTCTTCGTCTCCGGACTGGGCCTCAAGTTCACCCAGGAAGTGATCAACATCTCCGGCGGCAACCTGCTGATCCTGCTGTCGCTGACCGGCGTCTCGGCGATCATCCTGGGCATGGGCATCACCACGACCGCGGTCTACATCACGGTCGCGGCCCTGATCGTGCCGGCCCTGATCAAGGCCAGCATCGAGCCGATCGCGGCGCACATGTTCGCCTTCTATTTCGGCGTGGTCTCCACCATCACCCCGCCGGTGGCGCTGGCCGCGTTCGCTGCCGCGGCCATCGCCCGCACGGGACCGATGATCACGGCGGTGGAATCGACCCGGGTCGGGATCGCCAAATATCTCGTGCCGCTGGCCTTCGCCTACAATCCCTCGCTGCTTCTGGTCGGCCCGACCTGGCTGTCCGTGATCTCGACGGTGATGGCCCTGGTGGGTCTCTACGTGCTCTCGACCGGCCTCGAGGGCTGGTATCGCGGTCGCCTCAACCCCATGCAGCGCTTCGTCGCGGTTATCGCCGCCGTCCTGACCCTGCTGCCGCCGACCGAAACGATCGGCGGCCTGCCGGGCTACGCCTGGTGGGGCGCCGGCCTCGTGCTCGCCGCCACCGTGCTGCTGCCGCGCTATCTCGCCCGGGCCAGACCGGCCGCGGGCGAACCCGTCGCCGATGGAGAAGCCCGATGACCGGTTCGATCTTTCTCGGCAAGGCCTGGCACTGGGCGCTGATCGCGCTTGCCGCCGCCCTGCTCTGGATCTGCGGCGCCCAGCGCCTGCATGTCATCGAGTTCAACCTGTTCGTCTCCGCGATGCTGGTCGGCACCGGCCTCGTGGTGTTCGCGGTGGTCCGCTTCCACCGGCCCGGCGAGCAGGTGACCCGCGATCCGCTGGTCGCGCACGAGGACGATCACGAGGCCAGCACAACGCTCGCGCGCGAGTGACGCCGGGCACGGACAGGGACAAGCCGATGAACGCAGACGCCCCGCCTCTGACCCTGTACGGCGTCCCCTTCTCGCAGCCGGTGCGCGCCGTGATGTGGGTGCTGCTCCACAAGCGGATGCCGTTCGAGATGGTGCTGATCAACCCGGGCTCGAAGGGCGAGAACGGCAGCCGCAATCCGGCCTATCTCGCGAAGAATCCCGGCGGCACCATTCCCATGATCGAGGAGACGGACACAGGCTTCGTTCTGGCCGAGGCGCACGCGATCCTCTGCTACCTCGCCAACCGGCACGGCTGGAGCGATCTCTATCCCGCCGACCCGCGCGAGCGCGCCCGGGTGGACTGGCTCCTGCACTATCACCACCGAAACTTGCGGGAAGCCTCGGCCGGCCTGGTGGCGCCGAAGATCCGCAAGGATCTCGACATCCCCGAAGCCGTGCAGCAGGCGGCGCGGGCGACGGTGACCCGGGCGCTCGAGGCGCTGGAGAAAGGCTGGCTCGCCCGGACCGGCTTCCTCGCGGGCGATGCGCCGACGCTGGCCGACTTCGCCGCCTATGTGGAGATCGGCCAGCTGCAGCCGGGATTCACCAACGTCTACGACTTCACGCCGTTCGCCAACGTGCGCCGCTGGCTCGAGGCGATGAAACGGCTCGATGGCCACGACACCGTGCACGCGGTGCTCTCGACGATCGGCGACATCAGCCGCGAGGCGCCGGCGATGGAGACCATCCGGGAGGCCAACAAGAACGCGCTCCGGGCGCTGAAGGCCGAGCTCGCCGGCTTCGCCTGAAGGCGACCGCCGCCGCGCCAGCGCTCAGCCCGAGCGATTCTCCGCGCCGCGGACCAGCCGCCAGAGCGCGCCCAGGCGATCGCCCGCGGCCGCGCGATGGGTGCGGTAGCGGGCATGGGCGTCGCCCGGGGCGCCGGGATCCAGTTCGATCGACCAGAGCGGCGCCAGGCGTTGCGGCAGGAAGGAATAGCGCACGTCGATGACGCGGTGCGGATGGCCGGGATCGCGCGCCACGTAACCGTCGGAGAAGCGCCGGAACCGTTCCACGTCGCCGGCCTGCCGCGACTCCGGGTCGAGCCAGGGCAGATCGCGGCCGGCTTCGAGCCGGGGCAGGCTGGCGCCCGGGATCAGCCGGGGCGCGGCGCCCGGACGAACCCGCACCGCGTCCACGTGAAAGCGGCCGTCCGCGGTCTCGTAGACCGTTCTCCAGACGATCTGGTTGGCGAAACTCGGCTTGACCACCGCCCGCATCGCCTCATGTCCGCGCGCCGCGGCCGCCTCCAACATGGCCGTGCGCGCGGCCTGTTGCTGCAACGCTGCGAAGGCGAGATAGAGCCCGACCCAGGCGAGTCCCGCGAGCGCGGGGCCGGGACGCCGACGCCACAGCGCGGCGACAACCGCGGCCAGCAGCGGCAGGGTGAGCAGCGGATCGACGATCGAGACGATCGCGAGAGCCACCCGCTCCTCGCTGAACGGCCAGAACAGCATCGTGCCGTAGGAGGTGGCGGTATCCAGCAACAGATGGGCGAACGCACCCGGCAGGGCGCACAGGAAACTCGCCCGCAGCGACAGCGTCCAGCCCGGCCAGAGGCGCCGGGCCGCCGGCTGCAGCGCGAGGGCGCCGAGCAGGGCCGCAACCGGCGCCAGCACCAGCGCATGGCTGAACTGGCGGTGATAGTCGAGGAACAGCAGGGGATCGGTATCGGAGCGGATCAGCACGTCGAGATCCGCGACCATGCCGCCCAGCGCGCCGCAGAGCCCCGCGGCCAGCATCTGTCCCCGCCGCCGCCGCAACGCCAGCGGCAGGGCGGAGCCGAGGGCGGCCTGGGTCAGCGGATCCATGACGGTCGCCCGCGAACCGCCGCAAGGGCAGCCTGGCCGGCAGCCGGATCGGCGGACGGAGCAGCGGGCGCGAACGGAAGCTGGCATTGATGGCGCATGGTGCGGGAGTATTCCGGTTCGGGCGGCGAAGCGAAACGGTTTCTCGCACGCCTTCACGGGGCGCCGCAGGGGAGGGACGCATGGCGGAAGAGAGCATCGAGGTCCTGGTGGTCGGCGGCGGCCAGGCCGGCCTGGCGATGAGCGCCCATCTGGGCGCCCGCGACGTGCCGCACCTGGTGCTGGAGCGCGGCCGCATTGCCGAGCGCTGGCGCTCGGAGCGCTGGGATTCACTGGTCGCCAACGGCCCCGCCTGGCACGACCGCTTTCCCGACCAGGATTTCGCCGGCCATGACGGTGAATCCTTTCCCGGCGCGGCGGCGATCGCGGCCTATTTCGAGACCTATGCCGAACGGATCGCCGCGCCGGTCCGCTGCGGCGTCGCGGTGACCGCCGTGCGTCGTCGGCCGGGCGCCCCGGGCTTCCGGGTCGAAACCTCCGCAGGCGCGCTGACCGCGCAGAGCGTGGTGGTCGCCACCGGGCCCTTCCAGAAACCGCTGATCCCGCCGCTGGTGCCCGAACGGGCCGGCCTCACGCAGATCCATTCCCGCGACTACCGCAATCCCGCCGGGCTCGCCGACGGCGCTGTGCTGGTGGTCGGGGCGGGTTCGTCCGGCGTGCAGATCGCCGACGAACTCAACCGCGCCGGCCGCAGCGTCTATCTCGCGGTCGGGCCGCACCACCGGCCGCCCCGGCGCTATCGCGGTCGCGACTATGTCTGGTGGCTGGGCGTGCTCGGCAAGTGGGACGCGGATGCGCTCGAGCCGGGCATGGAACATGTCACCATCGCCGTCAGCGGTGCCCGCGGCGGCGAGACCATCGACTTCCGCACCCTCGCCGGACAGGGCATCACCCTGCTGGGCATGGCGGGGCCCTGCGAGAACGGGGTGATGCGGATCGCGCCGGACCTGGCGGACAACATCGCCAGGGGCGATGCCAACTATCTCTCGGTGCTGGACGAGGCCGACGCCTTCTGCGCCCGACACGGCCTCGACCTGCCGGAGGAACCCGAAGCCCGGCGCTTCGCACCGTCGCCCGCCTGCGTCACGGATCCCGTGCGCGACCTCGATCTCGCCGCGGCGGGAATCCGCACCATCATCTGGGCCACGGGCTACGGCTTCGATTTCGGCTGGCTCGATCTCGACATCTTCGGCGCGGACGGCCGGCCGCGGCACCATCGCGGCGTCGCCCACGAGCCGGGACTGTATTTTCTCGGCCTGCCCTGGCTCGCCAAGCGCGGCTCCTCGTTCATCTACGGGGTCTGGCACGACGCGCTCTATCTCGCCGACCACATCGTCACCCAGCGCGGCTACCGGCTGTACGACGAGGCCCGGCGCGCGGCCGGTCCCTGAAACCTCGCCATGTCGGCTAGACTATCTCTCCCGTTGCGCCGCCCCGCGGTCGGGGCCGCCTGTCCCTGGAGAGCGCCATGACCCATACCCGCATCCGACCCTTCAACACGCGCGACACCTATCCCGAACAGAAGCTGGACAACGACCTCTGCCAGGCCGTGGTGACGCGGGGCGGCAGCACGGTCTGGCTGCGCGGCCAGTGCCCGCAGAACCTGGACGACGCGGTCAGCCTCGACAGCCACGATCCGGCGGAACAGACGCACAAGGTGATGCAGAACATCCGCCAGCTCATCGAGGAGGCCGGCGGCCGCATGGAGCACCTGGTGAAGCTGGTGGTCTACATCACC
>JBGTSP010000012.1:0-32976 GCA_041940205.1 Alphaproteobacteria bacterium | reverse complement strand
AGAACTCGATATCCCGAATGCCCCCGCGCCCCAGCTTGATGTCGTGTCCCTCGATGGCGACGTCGCCATGACCCTTGTGGCTGTGAATCTGCCGCTTGATCGAATGCACGTCCTCGATCGCCGCGAAATCGAGCGACCGGCGCCAGATGAAGGGCACCATGTCGGCCAGGAAGTGCTCGCCCGCCTCGCGGTCGCCGGCCAGCACGCGGGCCTTGATCATCGCCGCGCGTTCCCAGTTCTGCCCCATCGTCTCGTAGTAGCGCTCGGCCATGACGGTGGAGACGACCGGTGGCGTGGCGCCGGGATCGGGGCGCAGCCTCAGGTCGACGCGAAAGACGAAACCGTCCGCCGTCGGTTCCTGCATCGCCTTCACGAATCGCTGCGAGAGGCGGATGAAGTCCTGCTGCGTGCCGTCGCCGGAATGGGGCGTGCGATCGGGGTCGAACAGGAAGATCAGGTCGATGTCGCTGGAATAGTTCAGCTCCCGGGCGCCCAGCTTGCCCATCGCGAGGATGAACAGGCCGCAGTCGCGTTCCGGATCGTCGCGGTCGGCCAGCTTCAGCCTGCCGCGGTCGTGCAGGTCGCGCAGCAGAAAGCGCAGGCAGGCCCGGCTGCTTTCGCGCGCGAAGTCCGACAGGGCGCCGGTGACCGCCTCGACTTCCCAGCAGTCGGCGAGATCGCACAGCCCCACCGCCAGCGCCAGGCGGCGGCGGACGATCCGGAGGCGGCGCATCAGGTCGTCGAGGCCCGTCGCCTCGTCGCCGGCCCGCGTCGCCTCCGCGATCAGCGCCGCGACGCTCGTCTCCGGCGGATGGTCGGGGAACATGGCGAGGAAACCGGCCTCGCGCACGCAGAGGCGGGCGAGGAAGGGCGAGTGGCTGAACAGGCCCGTCAGCAACGGGCCGACCTGCGGATCGTCCAGCAGGGATGCCGCCTCCGGCGCCGCATTGCGAAACTCCTCGCGGCGCGTCGCGGTCGTCTCGTTGTCCTCGCTGACCGGCCGACCCCGGATGCGTGTCCGGAATGCCGCTTCGTTCATGGCGACCCGGCGCCGCCGGCAGACTGCGGAGCGGCGCGTTCGCGGTACGGGGTGCGCCCGAAATAGGCGCGGTAGCACTTGGTGAAGTGGGAGGCCGAAACGAAACCGCAGGCCATCGCCACCTGCATCACCGACATGCTGGTCTGCAGCAGAAGCTGGCGCGCCTTGCGCAGGCGCAGCTCGAGATAGTAGCGGGCCGGCGAGCGGTCCAGATATCGCCGGAACAGGCGTTCGAGCTGGCGGGTCGACAATTGCGCCGAGCGGGCCAGGTCGGCGCGGGAGAGGGGCTCCTCGAGATTGCCCTCCATCAGCTCGATCACCGACAGCAGGCGGGGATGGCGCACGCCGAAACGCGCGGGCACCGACATCTGCTGGCGCTCCTCGGGACCGCGTATGCGGTCATGGATCGCGCTTTCGGCGACCTCGCGGGCCAGCGTCTCGCCATGCCTTTCCGCGACCAGCGTCATCATCAGATCGGCGGTGGCCAGCCCGCCGGCGCAGGTGAACCGGTTGCGGTCGATCTCGTACAGGTTGCCGGTGACCTCGAGGTCGGGAAAGTCCTCGGAGAAGGAGGCCAGGTTGTCCCAGTGGACGGTGCAGCGATAGCCCTCCAGCAGGCCGGCGCGGGCCAGCACGTGGCTGCCGGTGCACAATGCGCCCATGCGGCAGCCGTTGCGCTGGGCATGGCGCAGGGCGGCCAGGACCTCGCGGTCCTCGAACTGGTGTACTGCGACTCCGCCGCACACCACCACGGTGTCGAACTCGGCCGCCGCCTGCAGGGAATCGTCGACCTGCAGCGTGAAACCGCCCGAAGCCTGCACCGCCTCGCCGTTCTGTCCGAGCAGGCGATAGCTGTACAGCGAGGCGTCGGCGCAGCGGTTGGCCAGCCGCAGGGTTTCGACCGCCGATGAAAAGGCGATCAGCGAGAACTGCGGCATCAACAGGAAGCCGAACCGTTCGGGTGCCTCTTGTACCGTTTGCGACATCGCGTCTGGCTCTTGCTGACTTGCCACGGTCATAGTTTGCACAAGATGCGAGGCGGGGCGAGGCAAAAGTCGGATCGTCGCCGGGAGGTATGTGCTAAGAATTCCCGATGCATGCCCGGT
Organism: Alphaproteobacteria bacterium; assembly: GCA_041940205.1. GTDB lineage: Bacteria > Pseudomonadota > Alphaproteobacteria > JBGTSP01. The sequence continues at coordinate 30,831 of JBGTSP010000012.1, read as the reverse complement.
TTCCGATCCACGCCCTGCTTGCGGCCCTGGTCGTCCTCGCGGCGGCCGCCGGACCGTCCCTGGGACAGGGCGGACTGATCCGCGATCCGCAGACCGGCTGCGCCACCTCCAACCCGTTTCCGCGCGAGAACGAATCGATCACCTGGACCGGCGGCTGCGAGAACGGCCTGCTCTCGGGCTACGGCGTACTGACCTGGCGCAACGGCGAGGAGACCTACGAGCGCGACGAGGGCGTGTTCCGGGCGGGGGAACTCGACGGACCGGCGATCATCAGTTTCGCCGACGGCAGCCGGGTCTACGGCAGCTACCGGGCAGGCAGGCGCGACGGCGATTTCATCATCGATCGCGGCGAGGACGGCCTCGTGCTGGCGCGGTACGAGGACGGCCAGTTCGTCAGCGAGCGCGCGCTGTCCGAGGCGGAGAACGCCTCCTGGCGCCAGCAGGGAGAGCGGGCCTTCGCCGCCGCCCTGGCCGGCCGGGCGCCCGCGCCGGTTCGCGTGGTCGGCAATCGCGAAACGCCAACGCCGCCGCCGGCGCCTCCCGCGACCGCCGCCCCGGCGGCCGCCACAGCGGCAGCGGCGGAGCCGGCACCTCCGCGACCCGAACCCTCGCAACCGGATCCCGATTTCGGCCCGCGCACCTTCACCCTGCGCCTTGCGGAAACCGATGTCGCGGCCGTCGCGGCAGTGGTCTTCGGCAACCTGCTGCGCCTGCCCTACACGGTCGAGGCGGGCGCGGACGAGCGCCTGAGCCTGCAACCCGATGCGCCGGTCACGGGCAACGCGCTGCTGGCGACGTTGCGCGATGCGCTCTCGCGCCGCGGTCTCAGGGCGGTTCGACGCAAGGGCGTGTACGTGATCGACCGCCAGCCGGCGCCGGCGAACGGCGGTGTCATTGCGGCCACGCCCCGGCCCGGCGGCCTGACGCTGGTGCCGCCGGCCGCGCCGGGGCTCAGGCCACCCCCGGCGCCTTCGCCTGTTGCGCGCGCCCCTGTCGCCCGTGCGCCCGCGACCGCCGCTGCGGTCCTCCGCCCGCCGCAGGTCGTCCCGCGGCCGGCCGTTCCGCTGCCGGCGACCTCGCCGCTACCCGCGATTTTCCAGCCGCCGGCGGGTTTTTCCGCGCCGCTTCCCGCCGGGCTTCCGGGCCCGTCCTTTCCCGAACGTGTCGGCCGGTCGGGCGGCCCGGGCGGCCCGGTCTGCCTGCGCCAGCAGATCCTGGGCTACGGCCGGGGCTGGTGTGGCCAGGTTCAGGCGGTGAACGCCGCCGGCGTGGCGGTCAAGCTGACCGCGATCGACCTGAGCGGCGCCGACCAGCCGGTGCTGGGACCGACGGTCTGCACCGGCGGGCTCGTGCTCAGCCGCTTCGCCGTCGGTCGGGTGATCGTGGTGCCCGGGGACTGCCTGGGCGCGTTCTGAAGCGGATCGTTCCCGCAGCAGGTCGGGTTCACGACGGTTGGTCATTGCCGCGGCCTGCGTTATTTTCTTCCCCATCGGGGGTGTTTGACGGAGTCCTGTCATGAAGCGCGCAATCACCGGCATGATCGCCTGCGGCCTTGCGCAGGTGCCGGCGCTGGCGCTGGCCGGCACGATCAGTCTCTCGGATACGAACGGCTTCACCGCCTACAAGGCGGATCTCGACCGGCTGGGCGCGTTGCATCGCGCCAATGCCAGCGGCGAACTCGCCAATCTCGGCGATCTGGGCTCCGAGCATTTCTGGTACAATCCGGATACCGATACCGCCAACATGTTCACGCGCAAGCTGTCGGGGTTCGACCCCGCCTGGGCGCGCTCCGCGCTGCGGATCTATGACCTCTATCTCGGGCTTGGCGGCAACCGGCTGAACCTCGAGCAGGTCTTCCGCCACCGCAACCAGGCGGCCTTCTATGTCGGCCTCGATACCGTCGGCGGCGCCTGGTTCACCAGCGCCGACGAGGCGCACGGCTACCTGCTGAAGATGCTGATCTCGAAAAGCGTGGAACTGCCGGCCGCGGTGCGCACCGATGTCGCGGCGCTTTCCTCCAACAGTGTCGAGGCGGTGGTGGCCGCGGCCCGGGATTCGCTCGCCGGCCAGTCGGTGTTCATCCGTCGCGGGACGGAGACGACGGCGACCTTCACCGGCACCGGCTTTTCCAACACCAACGGGACGCCGTTGATCAAGGCGCCCGCCGGCATCGAGGTGAGCAATGTCGCCTATGTCGGCACGACCACGCTGACCGCGACCATCAAGGTTTCCGAAGCGGCCGAGGGTGGTCTGAAACTGCTGCAGGCGTTCAATGTCGGCGGCAGCATGGTGCCCGCCGACACCTTCAACGTCTTCGTCGTTGCCGGCAGCGGCACGGTCGGCACGGTCGCAGACGACCATGGCGAGACCGTCGCCACGGCCACCGCGCTCGCCACCGGCGCCAGCGCCAACGGCCTGATCGGCAGCAGCAGCGATGCCGACCTGTTCGCGATCACCGTCGGGACCGGCGGCACGCTGACCCTGACCTCGAGCGGCGGCACCGACCTGAAGGCCAGCCTCGAGACCGCCGCCGGCGCCGAACTGGCGAACGACGACGATGGCGGCGAGTGGTACAATTTCTCCCTTTCCACCGCCGTGGCCGCGGGCACCTACTATCTTAGGGTGCAGCATTGCTGCGGCGGCCTGGGACCCTATTCGGTCTCGGCCTCGGTGAACTGACCGGCGGCAGCGCGCGACGCTTCGGCCGTTCGGGCGACAGGTCCCCGCCCTACAGCTTGGTCTTTCCCCACAGGAAGCTGCGCCGGCGCGGCATGCCGGATTCCTGCAGCGCCAGCAGTCGGCGGTAGCGGGCCCGCAGGCTGTCGGTGGCGATGCGGGCGTCCTGGTCGTTGCGCAGGACCGTCGGCGTGATCAGCACCAGCAGTTCGGTACGGCGGGAATCGTTCGCCGAGGCCCCGAACAGGTTGCCGACGACCGGCAGGTCCGACAGGCCAGGAAGGCCGGACTTGGTGTTCTGCACGCTCTCGCGGATCAGGCCGCCCAGCGCCACGCTGGCGCCGCTGCGCACCGCCACGGTGGAGAGAATCTTGCGCTGCTGGATGGTCGGGGAATCGATCGTCGAGGTGGTCGTGGTGGTCACGTCGGAGACCTCCTGGACGATCTCCAGGGTGACGAGACCGCTGGCGTTGACCCGGGGCGTGACGTCCAGCGTCACCCCGGTATCGCGATACTCGACGGCGTTCACGATGCGGTTGTCGGCGGTAAAGGTGCTGCTGGAGACCTGGGTGACGATCGGCACCTGGTCGCCGGCCTGCAGGCGGGCCGTCTGGTTGTTCAGCACCAGCACCTGGGGCGAGGAGACCATGTTGACGTCGGTCAGCTCGGACAGGGTGTCCAGCACGAAACGGGTCTGGCCGGCGTCCGCCAGGGTGAAGGCGAAGCCCGGCAGGTTGGTCGACAGGGCCGTGCTGGCGCCGGTGGAGAAGATCGTGTTGCCGCCGTCCATCAGGCTGAGCCCGCCGGACTTCAGGAAGTACTGCACGCCGAGGCGCAACTGGTCGCGCAGCGTGATCTCGATGATCTGCGCCTCGATCAGCACCTGCAGCGGCTGGATGTCGAGGCGGCGCAGGACATCCTCGACCGACGCGTATTCCGCGCGGGTCGAGAGGATCAGGACGGCGTTCGCGGCCTCGTCCGCCATGATCCGGATCTCGTCGCCGCCGCCGGCCCGCAACGCGGCTGCCGCGCCGGCGGCGTTATCCCCGCTTGCACCGCTCCCGGTGCCCGCGGCGGTGCCGGCGCCCGTGGCTTCGACGCCGGCCAGCCGGACGGGCTTGCCGGCCTCGTTCTGGAAAATGCCCTGCAGGGTCTTGGCGAGGTCGCCGGCCTTGCCGTTTTGCGCGTAGTAGACGAACAGCCGCCGGCCTGCCCCGTCCTGGGTCCGGTCGAGCCGGGCGATCCACTGCCGGGTCTCGTCGAGATATTCCGGCTGCTTGGAGATCGCCAGCACGGCGTTCATCCGCTCGATCGGAATGATCCGCAGGATTCCCGCCAGCGGGCCGTTCTGCAGGCCGCCGAAAACGTTGTCGAGCTCGAAGGCCATGGTGTCCGCGTCGCTGTGCTCGAGGCTTTCGAGCAGCACGGCATGACCGGCAAGCTGGTTGACGTCGAAGATGTCGATGGCGTCGCGGACCATCCGGTGCTCGGCCGCGCTCGCGGCAACGGTCAGCAGGCCGCGGGCCTGGTCGGCGCGGACCACCCGGCCATCGGGCAGCAGCGGAGTGACGATGTCCGCGATCTCCGCGGCGCCGAGAAAGGACAGCGGATAGACCGCGATCGAGAAGCCCTCGGCGCCCTGGGCCACCCGCAGGCCGCCGCCGGCGGCCAGGGCGGCGGGATTGCGGGTGACGCGAAACACGCCGCCCTGGCGGGCGACGCTGGCGCCGTTGGCCGCCAGCACCGCTTCCAGCGTGGGCAGCAGATCGGCGCGGGATATCGGCTCGGCGGTCTGCACCGTGACCGCGCCGCGCACGTCGGGGTCGATCACGAAGCTGACGTTCAGCAGGTCGCGCAGGACCACCTGGGCAACCTCGCGCACGTCGGCGTCGACGAAATCGAGCTTGATGTCGCCGCGCCGGGGGCGCTGCGGGCGGCTGCCGCCCTTGGGGTCGATCGCGGGACCGCGCGCCGGGTAGATCTCGGCGATCTTGGGCGGCCGCTCGTTCTGGCCGACGGCCGCGCTGGCGGCGGCCGGCGCGGCCGGGCCGAGCAGCGCCGTTGTCGCCGGCACCGGCGTTGCGGCAGGCGCCGTGACCGCGCCCTGCGGTGCGGCCGGCGCCTGCGGGCTGCCGGCGGCCTGTCGCTTCGGCTCCACGCCGCAGGCGGCAAGCAGCAGACCGGCAAGGGCGAGACAGCAGGCGGAGTGCCGGAACGACGCGACAGGTTTCATGCGCGCGATCATACCGCCGGAACCCGCCACAGGCCACGCGCCATCGCCATCACTCGGCCCGCAGCGGCACGGTCCGTTCGCGGCCGTCCCGCGCCACCGTCAGGCTGTCCGTTTCGATACGGCGGACCTCGAGTTCTCCCAGCCGGTCGCCGGGGCGCACCCGCAGCAGGGCGCCGTCGGGACCGTCGCGCAACAGCAGCAGCCGGGTCTCGCCATCGCTGACCGCGCCGACGAACCGGTAGCGGCCGAGCAACAGCGCCCCGTCGCTCCCCGGGGGCGATGTGCCCTCGCGGCGTGGCGTTCGCGTGGCGACGAACAACGGCCGCTCGACCGTCTCGCCGAACGCATCGAGACCGGGCAGGAACGTGTCGGGCACGTCGAGCGCGGCCGTTGCGTCCTGCGTCGCCGGGCCGCTCGCAGGCGCGGCCGCGGGAAACACCCGCCACAGCGCGAACAGCGCGAGCGCCAGGCACAGAAGGGCCAGGGCCAGGCGCCGGCGGGCCTGGCCGGTCACGACGGCGCACCCGGACGGGCGAAGGCCCGCAGCGTGAGGTCGATGCCGAGCGGTTGCCCGTTGGCCGCCGAAACGCTGCGCGCGCGCACGTGCGCCTGTTCGAGAATGATCACCGGCGGGGCCGATTCCATCAGGTAGAGGAAGCCCTGCAGGGCGGCGATGTCGCCCGATCCCTTCAGGCGCAGGCGCAGGGTCCCCGGCAGGTCGCCCTCGCGGGTTCCCGCCGGCTCCAGGCTGTCGAGCTGCAGGGCGCTGGCGCCGACGGCATCGCCGATCAGGTTCTGCAGGGCTGCGGCGGCCTGGTTGGCGCTGTCGCCTTCCAGCAGCAGGCGTTCGCGGGCGGCGGCGAGGGCCGCGCCGTCGTCGCTCTGCCGTTCGGCCCGTTCGAGCACGGCGCGGTAGCGCTGCACCTGCGCCGTCCGGGTCTCCAGCAGGTTCGCGCGTTGCCGGTTGCCCTCGAGGATCGGCTGCAGACCGGCCTGCCAGTAGCCGAACGCCAGCACGGCAAGCAGGGCGAGCGCGGCAAGACGACTGAGGGGACTGCCCGGGGTCATTGCCCGCTTCCCTTCAGGCCGATCGCCACCTGGAAGCGCTCGCGATTGGTTCCCGCATCGCGCACCACCGGCGCCCGCAGGTCGACGGTCTCGAACAGGGGCGAGGATTCCAGCGCAATCAGCAGGTCGGAGACCCGGCTGGAACTGCCCTCGAGATGCAGCATGCCCTCGCGCATGGAAAGAAAGGCAATCCAGGTATCGTCGGGAATGACGCGCGTCGCCTCCTCCAGCACGACCACGCCCGCCGGACTCGTGCGGCGGGCCTCGAGAATGCCGGCGACATGCGTTCGGGCGGCGTCGCGCTCGCGATTGCGACGGGCGGCGGCTTCGGCGCGGGGGCGGAGTGCCTCCAAGGTCTCCTGCGTTCGCTGCAGGGCCTGCTCCAGCCCGGGCCGGGGCGCGTAGGCGGCGGCAAGCCCGAGCAGGCAGGCGGCGACGAGCAGCAGGCGGACCAGCGGATCGCCGCCGGACGGCTGCCGGGCGGGCAGGGGCGGGTCGGCCAGCGGGCCGATATCCTCGATCTCGACGGCCTCGACGGCGAGCCCGGCGTTCTGAAGCCGCGCGAGGTCGTCGGCCACCAGCGCCCGCGACACGACGGCAAGGCGCAGCCGTCCGGCCTCGTCTCCGCTCGGCGCGAAGGCGTAATGGACTTGCTCGCGGCGAAACGGGGTCTGACGCTCGATCTCCAGTTCCAGGGTTTCGGCCGGATGCCGCCGGGCCTCCGCCGGGAGGGTGACCTCGCGGATCAGCGCCCGGTCCGCCGCGATCTGCAGGACGGGAATTCCGGCGCGTCCGGACCGCAGCGCGGCGGCGATGTCGTCGGGGCCGGCGTCGGGATGCCCGCACCATTGCGGCGGATCGCTCTCCGCCGTCAGGTGCAGCAGTTTCGGGGCCGGCGCGAACAGCCGTCGCACGAAGGCGGGAAGACAGCCGGCCAGTTCGCCACCCCACCAGGCGGCGAAGCGGGCAAGCGCGCCCGGGCCGGATCCGTTGTCGGCGGTCGTCTCCATGCTCATGCGCGAACCGTGCGCCCCCCTTGCGCCTCTGCCGGCCTGGGAGGCGAACCTACAGAATTTTCACCGCCTGCGGCAGGGCATGCCTCACTCCGCGGCACGGTTCGCCCGGCCGGCGTCCGCTGCCGTTCCCTCGCGCCAGTCCAGCACCAGGATTGGCGAATCCCGGCGGTCGGTCAGCCAGAGATCGGCAAGGATGGTTCGCGAGACCGTTGTGCCGGCGGCTTCAAGCCGGCCTTCGGCACGAACCCGCCAGCCCAGGCCGTGGCTGGCGGCGAACAGGCCGGCGCCGCCGGCCAGCGGCGGCAGCGGCGCCGCCGGGTCGTCGCGCCGGCGCTCCAGGAAGAACTCCAGCGCGCCCCGTTCGAGTCCCGGCAGGTGCCGCAACAGGTCTTCCGGGGCCGCGGCGGGATCCAGTCCGGCGAGCCGGCAATGCACCGTGAAGACCGCGTGCAACCGGTCGGCGGACACGCCGTCGTCCGCCAGATCCGCGGCCAGCGCCTCGACATGTTCATAGGGGCTCTCGCGGCGGCGCTCGTGCATCCGTTCGGCCAGCAGGCGGGCCCGCTGTGCGGCCAGGCCCGCGGTGCGCAGGCCCGCTTCGAGCAGGCGGACCGGCGCCTGGTTGAGATCGACCAGGCCGCAGAGATCCCGGAAGGCGAGCACGATCCGCCCCGGCTCAAGGTCTTCTGTGTGGATGCGCAGCGGGCCCGCGCGTCCGGTCTCCCGGTCGAGCCCCTCCTGCAGCAGGAACTGCGCCCGGGCTATCCCGGCTTCCGCCAGAAGCCGGGCCTGCGCCCGCTGCTCCAGCGCCGCACGGGTCGTCACCGCCTGGCGACCGAGACCGGCGAGCGCGGTGGCGACACCGACGATCAGGGCAAGGATCAGCAGCATGCTGAGAAGCGCCATGCCGCGGGCGCTGCTGCGGGCCGGGGGCGCGATCATCGCAGCAGGCTCTGCCGGCGCGGCGCGGCGATCAGTGCCGGCCAGCGGCGGCCGGCATGGACCAGTTCCAGGCGAACCTGCGCCGGCAGGCCGGCGGCGCCCGGCCAGTCGCGATGCCAGGCCGGCGCCTCGTCCGCCTCGCGCCTGCCGTAATAGGCGATATCCAGCCCCTCGACGTCGCGCAGCAGCACCGTTCGCGCGGTCTCCCCGCCCTGTCCCGCGATCCGGCGGGCACCGGATCCGGGGGCATGGTCGAGAACCAGGTGGCCGGCTTCCAGCCACAACCGGCCGTGCCTGGGCCGGGGATCGTCGGATGTCGATACCCGTGTCAGCAGCGTGATCCGGTCGGCCTCGCCCCGCAGCGTCGCCGGCCGCTCGCCGCCGCGCTGTCGATCGGGCGGCTGGACCTGTTCGATGAGACGACGCACCGTCTCCAGGGCGATCGCCGCCCGTCGCGTCTCGTTCGCCGACAGGACGACGCGCGAGCGGGTCTCCAGGCCGAGACCGAGAACCTGCAGGGTCAGGACGCCGAGCCCGGCGAGCAGCGCCAGGGCCACGAGCAGCTCGATCAGGGTGAAGCCGTTCCGCATGCCGCGCTCCCTAGTCGTCCGCCGTGGCCGGCAGGCGGTAGCGGGTCAGCGTCACAGCGCCGGACCGCCAGCGTACCGTGGCTTCGAGGCGCAGCATTCCGCCGGCGGCCTCGGCCCCGGCAATGCGCAGCGACCAGTCGAAGTCGTCCGTCCGGCCGCGCCGGGTGCCCGGGCGCAGCGGCAGGTCGCCGCTGTCGGGAGCCCGCAGCCGGTTCTCGGCCAGCAACAGGGCCCGGGCCGCCTGGTCCAGTCCGACCGCCGCCACCCGGCTGCGGTCGAACAGCAGCAGGGCGGCGCTCGCCACCAGAGCGGTGACGGCAAGCGCGACGAGAACCTCGATCAGGCTGAAGCCGCGGCCGCTGCGGCGGCGCATGCCGGCCGCCCGCCTAGAGGGCAAGCTGGTTGACGCCGAGCAGGGCGGTCATCACCGAGAGGATCAGACCGCCCACCAGGACGCCGGTGAGCAGGATGGCGAGCGGGCCCAGCCATTGCGCCAGCCGCCTGACCGCGCCGTCCAGCGCCTCGCCCTGCTGCCGGGCGAGGGCCTCGAAGGTGTCGGCCAGCCGGCTCGCGCGCTCGCCCCCGGCGATCAGCTCGCGCGTGGCCGGGCTCAGCCAGGCGCAGGCGGCCAGCGCATCGGCCAGGCCGTGACCCTGGCGCAGGCGCTCGCAGGCCGCTTCCAGATCGGCTCGCACGGCGGCATTGCCGCCGGCCTCGGAAGCCAGCAGCAGCATCTGCGGGGCGTCCACGCCGCCGCGCAGCATGATCGCGGCCAGGCGCGCGAAACGCTCGGTCTCGAGGCGCGCCAGCAGGCCTCCCGCGAGCGGCAGTCCCAGTTTCCAGGCATCGAAGCGGCGCCGGCGGCCGGGATCGGCCTGCAGCGCCCGCAGGCCGGCCAGCGCGGCGGCGAGCAGAAGGGCGAGAACAAGCAGGCCGTAACCGTCCGCGGCCTCGCTTGCCGCCAGCGCCAGTCGCGCCGGCCAGGGCGGGGGGGCGCTGGCGTTCTCGAACAATTCGGCGATCTGCGGCATCACCGCGGCGAGCACGAAGACCAGGACCAGGAACGAGAACCCGGCAACGAAGGCGGGATAGGCGAGCGCACCGCGCAGGCTGTCGCGCAGGCGCCGGGCGCGGTCCTCGTGATCGGCGACCGCGGTCAGCGCGGCGGCCAGTTCCCCGGTCCGTTCGCCGACCGCGACGAGCGGCGCGGCCAGCGCCGGGAAGAGATCCCCCTGGGCGGCCAGCGCCGTGGACAGGGTACGGCCCTCGCGAAGATCCTGCAGCAGCGTGCCGGCGGCCGTGGCCAGCCGGCCCCCGCCCTCGGCCGACAGCCGCAGGGCCTCGTCCAGCGGCACGCCGGCGCCGACGAGCGCGGCGAGACTGCGGAACAGGCCGGCGATCTCGTCACTCCCCGGCCGCCGGCCCAGCTGCAGCGGGGTCCGCAACAGCGCGGCGAGCGTGCCCTGCCAGCCCGGGTCGACGGCGCGCGCCTGCAGCGCCCGCAGATCGCGGGCATGCAGTTGCCGCGCGGCGTCCGCCCGATCGCGGGCCTCGATCGCGCCCTCGACGATCTCTCCGTCCGCCGACATGGCGCGATAGCGGAATTCAGGCATCGCCCTCGGAACCGATCACCCGGTAGGCCTCCTCGAGAGAGGTCCGGCCCGCGCTCACCGCGGCGAGCGCCGCCTCGCGCAGGCCGGGCCAGCCCGCCTCGCGGCTGGCGGCCTCGAGGCGGGCCGCGTCGGCGCCCTCCAGTATCAGCGCGCGGATCGCCGCCGTCACCGGCATGAACTCGCCTACCGCCAGCCGGCCGCGATAGCCGCTGCCGTGACAGGCCGGGCAGCCGGCGGGCCGGAAGATCGTCTGCCCGGTTGCAAAGCCGAGGCGTCCGGCAAGCGCCGGCTCGGCCTCGCCGGGCTCCCGGCAGTCCGGACACAGGGTCCGGACCAGCCGCTGCGCCAGGACGGCCCGCAGGCTGTCGGCCAGCAGGAAGTCCTCGATGCCCAGATCGAGCAGGCGGGAGACCGCCCGGGCGGCCCGGCCGGTATGCAGGGTGGTCAGCACCTGGTGGCCGGTCAGTGCCGACTGCACGGCCACTTCCGCGGTTTCCCGGTCCCTTATCTCGCCCAGCAGGATGACGTCGGGATCGTGCCGCAGGGTCGAGCGCAGCACGCGGGCGAAATCCAGACCGATCTCCGGCGCCACCTGGACCTGCTCGGTTCCCGGCAGGTCGAGCTCCACCGGGTCCTCGACCGTCACGATCTTGCGTTCCGGGCGGGAGAGTTCCTGCAGCAGGGCGTACAGCGTGGTGGTCTTGCCGCTGCCGGTCGGGCCGACCACGGCGATCATGCCTTCGCCCGCCTCGCCCAGTTCGCGCAGCCGCGCGACCGAGTCGCCTGGAAAGCCCAGGCCCGCGAGGTCGAGCGGCGTGCGCTCGCGATCCAGCAGCCGCAGCACCGCGGCTTCGCCATGGATCGTCGGCATGGTCGAGAGCCTGAGGTCGATTTCCCGACCCGCGGCGACCGCCCGCAGCTTGCCGTCCTGCGGCAGCCGCCGTTCGGCCAGGTTCAGGCGGCTCATCACCTTCAGGCGGCCGAGCAGCATCGCCGCCGGCGGCGCCTCGGCCTCGTGCGCCTGCAGCAGGCCGTCGATGCGCAGACGGATGCGTGGCGGCGCGCCGTCGCGTCGGGGCTCGATATGGATGTCGCTGGCCCGGGCGGCGACGGCGACGTCCAGCAGGTGATCGAGGAAACGGATGGCCGGCGCCTGGCTTCCCGCGTCGTCCAGCCGTTCGCGGTCCTCCCGGCGGGCCGGCCGGCCCGCGACCGCGCCGTCGCCGGCATCCGCGCGGTAGAGCCGCTCGATGGCCTGCTCGATCGCCCGTCCGGACGCGACCCCGACCTCGACCGGCGCGCCGGCGACCAGTTCGATGGCGTCGATGGCGTAGCGGTTGCCGGGATCGGCCATCGCCAGCCGCACCGACTGTCCGTCCGCCGCGAGCGGCAGAACGCGCTCCTCGCGCAGGAACTGCACGTTGATGTCGTCGACCAGCACCGGCTGCGCGGGGAAGTCGGTCTCGTCGATGAGCGCGACACCGTGATGGGCGGCGATGGCCGCGTAGAGCGCCGCGTCCGCGACCAGGCCCAGCCGCGAGAGGATCGCGTCCAGCGGTTCGCGGCGTTCGGCTTCCAGCAGGCGGGCGCGGGCGAGATCGTCGGCGCTCAGCGCCCCGTCGGCCAGCAGCATGTCGCCAAAATCGCGCGGCATTGCCTTGTTCATGCGCCCGTTCTGCGCCTCCCTGCCGGCGGCGTCAATTCCCGGCAAATCCGCCGGCGGCGGCGAACCAGGCGATCCAGAAGGCCGGCGCTATGCAGGCGCCGAAGGCGATCCGCGGTTCCCGCGGTCGCTGCCGCCGCGTCCACAGCGCCAGGGCGAAGCCCAGCAGGCAGGCCGCCAGTACGGTTTCCGGCAAGGCTCGCCAGCCCAGCCAGGCGCCCGCCGCCGCCAGCAGCAGGGCGTCGCCGAGGCCCAGGCCCTCGCGCCCGCGCAACAGGCGGTAGGCAAGTGCCAGGCCGGCCGGCACGGCAAAGCCCAGCGCGGCGCCGAGGGCGGCCGAGGCGGCCTCGCCGCGCCAGGCCGCCTCGCCGAGACCGGCCGCGAGCAGCGGCAGGGTCAGCCATTCGGGCAACCAGTACGCGCGCAGGTCGAGCAGCGCGGCCAGCAGCAACGTCCAGCCCAGCGCGATGCCGACCGCCTGCGCGCTGCCTTTGAGACCCAGCACGCAGAGCAGCGCGAGCGCGAGGGCCAGCAGTTCGATCACGGGAAAGGCGGCGCTGATCCGGCTCCTGCCGCAACCGCAGCGGCCGCCGCGGCGAAGCCAGGAGAAGAGGGGCAGCAGTTCGAGCGCACGCAGCGGCCGTTCGCAGGTCCGGCAGCGCGAGCGCGCGAGCGCCAGGGGTTCGCCGGCGGGAAGGCGCAGGGCGGCGGTGGCGAGAAAACTGCCGACGAACGGCGCCGCGACGAGCAGGAACAGCGAAAACGGGGTCATGCGTCCGTCACTGCAGTGGGTTAGGATCGTTCCATGAACCGTAACATTGTACTCGCGGGCCTGTTTTCGCTGATTTCGGTCGCGCTCGCGATGGCCGGCGGCGCCATTTTCTCGGGCACGGCGCGCGATACGGCGGGCGGATCGATGGCGCGTCAACCGGCAGCGGCGCCGATGGCGCGCCCGGCGCCGGCGCCCGGCGCCCCGCCGATGGCCGCCGCCGGCGGGCAACCGACCGCGGAACAGATCGTCGCCCGCGTCGAGGCGCTGCGCCAGCGCCTGGAGCAGGATCCCGAGAATGTCGAGGGCTGGAAGATGCTCGGGCGCTCGATGCTGGTGCTCGGCCGGCCGGCCGACGCGGTCGGCGCCTTCGCCCGCGCCGCGCAACTCGCGCCCAGCGATCCCGAAATCCGCGCGGCGCTCTCGCAGCTCGAGGGCATGGCCCGGGGATCGGGCCGGCATCCGGCGCCCGGAGAAAGCGCGGGTGACAAATGATTGTACGGCGGTGCCTTTACGGGAGCCGCCCGTAAGTTCCATAATTGTGGTGCAATCGGCAGAGTAGAGGGGAGGCAACGCCATGAACATGGCTAACGCCGTACGAATGCTGAGCGGGGTGGTGTTTGCGGTTGCGTTGATCGCGTTGCAGACCGTCGGGGGGCCTGCCGAGGCGCAGACCCTGCCGCAATACGGAGACAGCCCGCATCTGGGGGTGGCCTCCTGTGCCGGCAGCACCTGTCACGGTGCCGTCGAGCCGTGGAAGAATTCCACTGTCCTGCAAAACGAATATGTCATCTGGCAGAAGAACGACCGGCACGCACGGGCCTATTCGGTGCTGCTGAACGAGCGGTCCAAGCGCATTGCCCGCAACCTGGGGCTGGAAAACGCGCACACCGCCAAGATCTGCCTCGACTGTCATGCCGACAATGTCGCGCAGAACAAGCGCTCGAAGACCTTCCAGATTTCCGACGGCGTCGGCTGCGAGGCCTGTCACGGCGGCGCGGCGACCTGGCTGGGCATTCACGTCTCCGGTCTGGCGAGCCATGCCGAGAACGTGGCGGCGGGCCTGTATCCGACCGAGGAACCGGTGGCGCGCGCCAAGCTCTGCCTGTCCTGCCATTTCGGCATCGAGCAGAAATTCGTCACCCACCGGATCATGGGCGCCGGGCATCCGCGCATGAGCTTCGAGCTCGACACGTTCACGGCGATCCAGCCCGCGCACTACCGCGCCGACAAGGACTATTACGAGCGCAAGCAGGTGGTGAACGGGGTGAAGACCTGGGCGATCGGCCAGGCGCTGGCGATGTCGGAACTGCTGGAAGCGATGATTTCCGACAGCCGCGGCACCGACGGGGTGTTCCCGGAACTGGTGCTGTTCGACTGCCATGCCTGCCACCACCGCATGAGCAACCTGCGCTGGGAGCCGCGGGCCTCCGTCGGCCTGCAGCCGGGCATCCCGCGCATCAACGATGCCAACCTGGTGATGCTGCGGGTAATCCTCGACCAGATCGATCCCGAGCTGGGCAAGGACCTGACGGCCAAGAGCCTGGCCCTGCATCAGGCCTCGACCAAGGGGCGCGATGCCCTGGTCGGTGCGGCCAAGGACCTGAAGGCGGTGACCGACAAGCTGGTCGGCAGCTTCGCGGCGCACAATTTCGCCAAGAAGGACATGCAGGCCCTGCTGGCGGCGGTCGTCGAAACCGGCCTGCAGCAGCGTGAATATATCGACTATTCGGCGGCCGAGCAGGCGACCATGGCGATCAGTTCCGTCATGAGTGCCATGCGGGCGGCCGGGTTCATCGACAAGGGTCAGTTCGACCAGATGACCTCGGCGCTCGACAAGGCCTACGAGGCCACCGCCAAGGACGACGACTACACGCCGGACGCCTTCATCAGCGCCCTGCAGACGTTCAAGGACGCCATGCCGAAGTCCTGACGTCGACACGCAACGCGGCCCGGCCCCTTGGCCGGGTTCGTCGGGGACGCCCGTCCGGGAAACCGGACGGGCGTTTTCACGTCTGGTCCGGAGAACGGGAAGGGCCAGCCGCGCGTCCGCGGATGCCGTGCCGCAGGACGAACGGCGTCCGGACAGATAGCGCCCGGATGAACGGCGCCCGGTCGCCTAGCGGGTGGCGGCGATCAGCACCACGCCGGCGACGACCGCGAGCATGCCGACCACGAGCGGCGGTGTGATCCGCTCGCGCCGGAAGATCAGCACGCTCAGCAGCAGGGTGAAGAAGGGATAGGTCGAGACCACCGGTGTGACCAGGACCACCGGTCCGTCGAGCAGGGCGGTGTTCAGCGACAGTACCGCCAGCGCATGCATGAACCCCGCCGCCATGAACCAGAGGTGACCTCGGTTGAACCGCAGGGGGGGCCGCCGACGGCCCGGTCCCAGCGCCAGCGCCAGCAGCGCCATTACCGCGGAGACCGAGTAGGCCAGCAGGGCGGCGAACCACGGGCTGTCGAGAAGCGCGAGGCCGATCTTGGTGAAGACGTGCGAGGCCGCCCGGATCGCCGCGGCCCCGAGCGGCAGGGCGAGCGCCCAGAGCGGCCAGTCGCGCTGTTGCTCGCCGTCTCCGTTCGCGTGACCGCCTCCCTGGCGGCTCAACAGCATGACCCCGCTCATCGACAGGGCGATGCCGGCCGCCAATGGCAGACCGATCGCCTCGTCCAGCAGGCTGACCCCCAGCAGGGCGGCGACCACCGGCGTCGTCGAGGCCAGCGTGCTCGACAGCGTCGGGCCGAGATGGCGCACGCCGATGATCGACAGGGTCGCCGAGATCACCGGCCGGAACAGGCCGAGTGCGGCGAACAGCCAGACCGCCGGGGACGACCAGTAGTGCGCCTGCAGCAGGAAGGGCGCCAGCAGCCAGTAGAGCAGCGCGGTGGTCGTGATTTCCACCAGGGCGCCGCTTTGGCTGTCGGCCGTGCGCAGGCCGGCATTGATGCAGTGCATGCCGACGGCGAACAGCAGGGCGGCGGCCAGCGCCAGGAGGAACGGGCCGCCCTGGCCGGCGAGCAGGCTCATCCCGACCGCCTTCCGCCACGACCGGGCGGACGGCAGGCCGTGCCGTTCGACACCTGGCGGTCGCGGTTATCCGTCCGGTGGTGGCGGGCGGCGTCGTGCGCTGGCGGGATCAGTTCGCCTGGCTGCCGGCCGTGTCGGCCTCGACCCGCTTCTCCGGATCCTCGCCGGCCGCGTTCCTGCTGTCGCCGCGGCCGTCGTTGCCCGGCACGAAGCGGTCGAATTCGACCTCGTCCGTCACGGTCCAGGGTTTGCCGTCGCGCATGTACAGCTTGCGCTGTTCCTCGAGCGTGAAGGGGCGCGAGCCCAGCCGGCCGAGCACGGCGACCTGGCCGCCGGTCTCGTCGACCGCGCGGTCGCGTTCCAGGGCGCGCGACAGCGAGGTCGCGGGCGACGTGGTGGGCCACCAGGCGATCAGTTCCGGTTTCGGCTCGGGCGAGTAGCCGTAGAATTTCGGTTGCTTGTCGGGCGCGGTGAGGTGCACGACCTTCAGGCCGTTCACCCCGTCGGCGATGTAGGCGTAAAGCGAGGCGTTGGTCGAGGCGACCGTGACGTCGCGCGCATCGTTGATCCTGCCGTCGGCGGTGAAGCGCGCGTACAGTCTGGGTTTCGTCGGCGTCTCGATGTCGACGATGATCAGCCCGTCCTTGCCGCCGGCGATGTAGGCGTAGGTGCGCGCGAGATGAAACTTGCGCGCATCGGCGATCTCGACACCGGCATCCGCCACCGGCACCGGGTTTTCCGGATCGGTGATGTCCACGACTTTCAGGCCGTCCTTGTCGGTGACGAACAGGTAACGGAACTGTACCGCTGTCGCCCGGGCGTCCTCGTAGGGCAGGACCCGGACCACCTTGGGCTGCATCGGGTCGTTCACGTTCAGGATGACGACGCCGAGGTCGGCGGCGATGTAGAGATAATAGCCGGCGACGGTGATGTGCCGGGCGCCCTTCAGCACGCCGCCCTCGTTCCAGGTCAGCGCGCGGGTGAAGAAGTTGTTGCGCGCCTCGCCATCGGCCAGCGTGTTGACGTCGACCAAGATCAGGCCTTCCTCGGAATCGGTGATGAAGGCGTAGTCGTAGATCGGGTGGAACGGCTGTTCCTGGTTGTCGCCGTAGTGCAGTTCGGCGTTCGCGCGCTGCCGGTCGGGATGGATCGGCTGGGTCGTCGGATAGGCGACGCAGGTGGCGTTCTTCGAGGCGATGAAGGTGTCGTGGCCGGCCCGGCCGAACGGGGCCGTGATGATCCGGTCGGAGAAACCCTTGTTGGCGATCGAGGCGACGTCGTAGGCCTGCGTGCCCCGCGGGCCTTCCGCGACGATCATGTACTCGCCGCGAAGCTGCAGGCAGCCCACCGGGCCCGAGGGCTGGTCATAGCTCTCGTAGAGCTTGCGGTCGCGTTCCTCGTGCTCCCGGAACCAGTCGGGATAGGCATACTTGTGCAGGAACGAGCCGATCACCGCCTGCGGCTCCTCCCATTCGGTGACCCGCACGGCCTCGAAGCTGTTCTCGCCGCCGACCCAGGCGTTGAAGCCCATGAAGTTCACGAAGTTGGTCCCGTGCAGCAGCAGCTGGGCCATGATCGCGTTGTTGTCGTTGGCTTCGCTCAGGTGGCAGTCGGTGCAGGTCTTGGTCTCGGTCAGCCGCACGGTGTGCGGGAAATGCGGCGCGAAGGCCTGGCTGGAATAGCCCGAGGCCGCGATCGGCGCCTGCTGGATGTAGATGCGCTCGCGGTTGATGTTGGTGGAGGACAGCACCAGCGCCGAGGTCGAGCGGATCGGCGCGATCAGGTGATCCTTCACCGAGCCGTGCCGGCCGAGCTGGAACATCTGGTCGCGCGCCACCTGCGGATTGTAGGTGGCGTAGTTGCGCGAGACATTGCCCTCGTAATGGCCCAGTTCGGTCTTCCAGTTGGCCTGGATCGGTAGGTGACAGCCGGCGCAGGACGTGGTCCAGGAGAGATGGCAGGTGAAGCACATCATCTCGTCGTCGGCGTGCGCCCGGTCCTTCTCGTCCTTCGCGACGCCCCAGCCCCACTTCATGGAGCCGTCGTTCGAGAGCAGCTTGGCCCGGGCCGCCTTGGCGTTGTAGTCGCCGTGCGCCGGATCGACGGAGTCGCGGATCAGCGAAACCTTCCACTCCCGGTTCGGCCCCAGGGCCTCGCGGATCTTGGCGTTGGTCGGCTCGGGCTGGTCGGTGCCCCACAGCGCCGGACGCTGGTAGAGCGCGCAATCCTTGCGTTCGTTCAGCGGGGCCTCGCAGTCGGAACCGCGCCATTCAAAGCGCGAACGACCGTCCTGGGTGCGCAGCAGGCTGAGATCGAACCCGTCCGGCCGGGCCGCCGGGCCGGAGGTGCGCAGCGGCGGATAGCTGTCGATGGTGCCGTGGCAATCCTTGCAGCGGATCTCCACCGCGTTCGCGACTTCGCCGTAGAGGTAGCCGTTGCCGTGGGAATCGTTCTCGAAATGGCAGTCCACACAGTGCATGCCCTTGTCCAGGTGGATCGAGGACATGTGCACGGCCTTCTTGAACTTGTCGGGATCGTCGTGCGAGACCGCCTTGCCCTCGTCGTCCAGCAGGGTGCCGTCGCGGCTCTTCTTGAAGATCGCCCGGAAGTTCCAGCCATGGCCGTGATAGTCGGCGAACTGGGTGTTCTCCATTTCCGGGTTGAGTTCCCAGACCTTCTTCACGAATTCGAGGTCGGCCCACTTGCCGCGGATGGCGGCCTCTTCCGGGTTGCGCCGGTTGATCTCCCAGATCTCGTCATGCGTCGGGTATTTCTGCTCGGCCGGCCACATCTTCGGCGCGTCGGACTCGTAGTCCCACATGGTGTAGCCGAGGAAGGAGTTCAGGAAGATGTTCGGCTGGTGCATGTGGCAGTTCATGCACTGCGCCGTCGGCACCGCGCGGGTGAAGCGGTGTTCGAGGGGATGGCCCGGCTCGCCCTGCGGGATCGTCGGATCGGCGGTCTGGGTCTCGCCCATATGGCCGAAACGGGCATAGGGACCGGAATGGCGCTGCTCGCGGTCGTTGGCATAGACCACGTGACAGGAGCCGCAGCCCGAGGTGCGGAAGTCGCCGGGATTGTCGTTCGAGCCCAGGAACCACATGAACGGGTCGTTCAGGCGGGTCTTGTGGATGTTGAGCACCGGCACGGCGATGCGCAGGCCGGTGCCGGGCCCGCGGTTCGACTGCCGCAGGTCGGGACGGCCCGGCTCCTCGAGGCGCTGCAACTGGCCCAGGCTGTTCGGATTGGCGATTTCCGGGAACAGGTGGAGGATGTTGCGCCCGCCGCGCTCGAACACCCGGAAGATGTCGCCCGGGGGAATGGTCTCGAAGGACGGCAGCGGCGCCAGCGAGGGCAGGATGCCGCGGGTGCGCATCTGCTCCTTGGTCGGCTTGATCGGGCTGACCAGGGTGGCGCCGATGCCCTCGCGGGTATAGGCCTCGCCAAGGATGTAGTTCTTGAACGGCAGGATGCCGTTGTTGTAGGCGCCGCCGCCCCACAGCATCGCGCCCGTGGCCATCAGCGAGCGCTCGGCATTGACGATCTGCTTCAGGTGGCAGGCGCCGCAGGCCTCGCGCGCGATCCGGTAGTCCGACGGATTGATGAAGCGGACATATTCCGGCGATTCCTTGTTCAGCAGCGTGTAGGAATGCTTCGGATTGGCGCTGGCCGGATAATGCCAGGATTTCGGCAGGGTCGGCTGCACGTGCGCCCTGTCGAGCGCCGCCCGGTAGTCGGGATCGGCATGCCGTACCGTCTTGCTGCCGGCCTTGTAGGGACCGGGCTTGCTGCCCACCGGCCGCATCACCGTGGCGTCGCCGCCATGACAGTCGGTGCAGCCGATGATCACGGCGGGATTGTCGTGCATGGTCTTGGCGTCGGTGCCGGTATGGCAGGACACGCAGCCCACGCTCTTCGCCGTCGCCTGTTCCAGGGTCTGGAACTCCGGCGCTGGCGGCGTCGTCTCGTAGACCACCCGACGCGGCGTTTCGCCTTCCGCCGCGGGCGCCGTTGCCGACCATGCGAGGGTGACCGCGAAGGCGGCGGTGGCGAGGACGTGAAGCGGTCGGCGGGCGGTGATGAACATGGGCCCCTGCGTCAGTAGGTCAGGATCAGGTTGGCGAGCACCGTGTAGAAGAAGTCCTCGTCGTTGTTCGAGGTCCGGTAGATTTCCTTGAAGCCCTCGTCGGCGATCAGGGCCGCGCCCGACAGGCGGAAGACCACGTTCTGGATGAACAGCGGACGCCAGATCGCGGCGGCGGAAACGTCCCAGCCGATCGACTTGTTGATGTCGCCCTGGTTGCGCAGGAACTCGATCGACGAGGTGTTCACGAAGTCCAGCCGGTTGGCGTTGAAGGACAGCCGGAACTCGGGCGTCAGGTCGAGGTCGGCGCCGGCGCCGATCAGGCGCAGCCCGGGATTGGAGAAGTTCGACTGGCCCTGCTCCTTGGAGGAGCGCAGCGAGGGCAGCACGCCGTTGCGCCCGGAGAGTGCGACGCCGCCGCCGCCGATCAGCGGGATCGGCTGGCGGATCCAGAAACTGGTGTCGCCGCCGGCGAACTGCGGGTTCTCGAAGGGCGCATCGAAACCGGTTTCCCGGTCGTCGAAGGGATCGTCGTCGCCGCTGGCGTACAGGAACGAGCCGCGCAGGCGGACCCAGGAGAAGTCGATCGACGGCTCGAAGGCCGCGAAGAAGGCCCGGATCTTGGAATCCTTCGCGCCCGAGAACTGGTTCAGATCGTTCTCGCCGTGCGCGTACCAGATCGAGTGGGTCAGGTTCAGCCGGCCGAAATGTCCGTCGCCGTTGAGGCCGTAATAGGTCACCCGGTAACCGTGCAGCCGCTCCACGCCGAGACCGGCCGGACGCTCCAGGAAGCCGTTGGTGTTGAAGAAGAACTTGTTCTTCTCGTCGTTGACGTTGTGCACCACGCTGGCCTGGCTGACGAAGCCGAGCACGGGGAAATCCTGCCAGTAGAGGTTGGCGATGTAGAGATCGTCATCGCGCAGCGGCAGGCCGATATCGTTCAGGCCGGAATTGGTGTCCTTCTCGACCTTGCGGAACCAGGCGAGGTTGTACTGGAAGATGTTGTTGTTGCGGTTGCCGAACAGGCGCACGCCGAGCTGGTTGTCCTGGAACAGGAAACCGCGGAAATCGGTCGAGAAGGGCTGGATGCCGATCCGGATCGAATCGAAGTCGTAGCGGTGCGAGACGTTGTGGATGTGCTTGTCGATGAACAGTTCCTGCCAGCCGACATGCTTGTCCGAACGCTCGGTGCCGCGCTCGGCCTGGATGTGCAGGATCCGCCGTTCCTCGACCTCGACATTGTTGTAGTTGAACACCGGCGTGATCCGGACCTCGTAGTCCGGCGGCCGGTAGGCGGTGTCACCCTGCAGGATCACCGCCGAGAGGATCAGGTTCTGGTTGAAGACGATCTGGTTGGTATCGCCGAAGGTGTCGAGCTGGTTGGCGTTCTGCGAGGTCTGGATGCCGACCGGGATCGGGAAGGCGCGCGGCTCGAACACCGTGTCCGAGATCACGTTCAGGTTCACGAACCAGTCCTTGTAGACCGGCCGGTCGCCCTTCAGCGTGTTCTGGTTGTAGGGATCCCACCACTTCTCGTTGACCCCGATCGCCTCGACGATGCGCCAGCGGTCGGGCACGGGAATGAATTCGGCCGGCAGGTTCGGCGAGGGCGGCGGTACCGCCTCGGGGTCGACCGGCGGCAGCGGCTCGCTCTTGCGCGGTGCCCGTCCGGGACGCCGGCGGTCGGCCTGGGCATAGAGCCCGACGCCGCTCGACTGGTAGCGGATATCCGGATTGCCGCGCAGGGATTCCTTGCCGGCGCTGGCCGGCAGGACGAGGCCGCCGGCCGACAGCAGGGCGACGAGGCCGCCGGCGGCGAGAACGGGACGGGAGATCATTTTCCGGCGCACGGCGACTGCTCGTTGGAATCGACGAATGGCTTGAAGGGACAGCTGACATAGCGCAGGCGGATGCCCTGCGGCGTCAGGGTGTCGGCGCGGATCTCCTTCGGCGCGTTGCCGATGCCGGTGGCCTGCGAGATGCCCGCATTGTGCAGGCCCAGGAACGAGATCATGTCGTCCTGGTCGATACCGTCACCGGAGACGCCGATGCCGCCGACCAGGAAGCCGTTCTTGTAGATCGGCACCGAGCCCGGGAAGATCTGGATGCCGTTGGGAATGCGCGGCGCCCCGGTGGCCAGCCGCAGCGGCAGCGCGGTGCAGCGCGCCGCCACGTCCGCGCCCGCGGTACCGGCCACGAAATTCAGGTGGGCGACGACGTTGGCGGCCACCAGGTCGAGCTGCAGGCCGACCTTGAACGGGCTCCATTCGCCGAACGGCAGCGAGAAGGGACCGGGCTGGTTGGCCCGGCTGCCGTCCGGGAAGAAGGGCCGCGAAAGGTTGCCGCCCGAACGGTCGGCGAAGGCGATGCCGTCGGCCAGCGCCGTCGGACCGAGCAGGTCGCGGGCCGCCGTGACGAAACTGCCGAGACCGGCATCGATCAGTTCCGAGCCGGCATTGGGATTGGAGAAGAAGGCCGCGGTCCGGGCCTTCTGCAGCGACACGTCGGAACCGAAGATCGGCCCGTCGCTGGTGCGCGCCATGGCCAGGATGGCACCGTTGGTATCGACCACCGAGACCGTGACGTTGATCGGCGAATTCAGCGGCCGGCGGATCTGGGCGCGGCCGCGATTGGCGATGGTGATCGCCTGGGTCACGAGGTCGGTCACTTCCGCCGTGGTCAGGCCGCCGTCGGTGCCGGCGCGCGGGGCGAACCGGTTGGTGTTGGTGCCGTCGACAAAGATGAAGGCGTTCAGGGACGCCGGATAGGTCGCGCCGCCGTCCGCCCGGATGCCCGAGGCCGCCGTGCCGTAGGCGGTGCCCGCGACGATCGCGGCGGCATCGTTGTAGCCGGTGACCATCTGCAGCGCGCCGGCGGTGCCGTTGATCGCCGCGAAGGTCGCCGTGTCGGGATCGGATTTCAGCGCCTCGGTGCCCAGGTCGGTGTAGCGCAGGCTCTTGCCATCCACCGTGATGCGGTTGGCCTTGATGTCGATCGGCGGCTCGAAATTCACCGTGCCCGCAAGCGCGATCAGCTCGTCGTCATCGTCGTCGATGTCGGCGATGTTGATGTCCAGGCCGTAGATGCCGTCGGCGATGGCGCCTATGCCGCCCACCGGCACGTTGTTCTTGTACAGCGGCAGTCCGCCGGGATCGGCGGACAGGCCCAGCGGCGATCGCTTGGGCCCGATGAACTGGTTGGCGCCGGCCTGGTTGCGCAGCATGAAGTCGGAGCAGGGCAACTGGCTGAACTGCACGCCGAACAGCGGACCCGACGGCTGGCCGCTCTCGCCCGGGTTGAAGGCTTCCTGGATGATCTGGTTCGCCGTCCGGGTGGTGAAGGCATTGCCGCCCGAGGACAGGTAGGCGCCGGTGATCGCCTTGGCGATCGCCGCGGTGGCGGTGGGTACGGCCGCGCCTTCCAGGCCGCCGGTGATGCCGCGGCCCGAGGTGACGGTGACGGTGGCCGGCGCGCCGTTCATGGCGAATACGCCGAGCACGTTGCCCACCCGGTCGACCACCGCGATCGTGGCGGTCCGGCCGCGGGCCTGCGCCTCGACCACGGCCTGGGCGATGACCTGCTGCACCTCGGCGACGGTGAGCGACTGTTGCGCCTGGGCGCCGACGGCGCCGGAAACGGTGGCCAGCGCGGCCAGCAGGCAGGAACGGAGGAGCGTGGAGAAACGGAGCATGGGTTCTATTGCGGCATGATCTGGAAGACGCCGAACTTGATCGCGTCGCCGGTCCTGTAGGCCAGCGTCACGTTGATCGGCAGGGCGCGGTTGGTCAGGTCTTCCTTCAGCACCTTGTAGGTCAGCAGGGTGCCGTTCGGCCGGAAGCCGTTGTCGATCAGGCTGTCGGACTTGCCGTCCCAGGGCCGCCAGTAGCCCTCGGCATCCCGCTGCAGGTGCCGGCCGTCCGGCATCCAGGCCATCACGTAGGTCGCGCTGACCGCATCCCCGCCGGTGCTGACGGTGACCGAGACGTTGGCGCTGGCCGGTGCGACCGTGACGTTGTCCAGCACGACGCCCGCGGCGGCGAGCTGCGACTGCGCCAGCGCGCCGCCGGCCGGCGCCGTCAGCAGCGCGGCCAGCACCAGTGCGCCGGCCCGGAATGCGGAACGGAGGGAACGGTGTGATCGGGCGGTACGCATGATCGCGATGTCGAATCCCTGCTTGCCTGCCGGTGTCGGCCCTACTGTCTGCGGCTCACGCCGCCGCCCGCCGCCATCCTGGCGTGCGGATTGCCCATCGGCGGCTGCCCCTTGATATGGAAATCATGACACATCACGCAGGTCGACGGCACCTTCCGGCTTGCCGTTTCCCCGGCGTGGCACTGCAGGCAGTTGTCGATGCCCGGCAGCAGCACGTCGCTGGAGACGGTCGAGACCGTGGCCTCGTGGCAGTCGCCGCAGGGCGTGGTCTCGTGACTCTCGTGATGGAAGTAGCCCAGCGGCATCCAGCGGTCGGCCACCATCGGCCGGACCACGTCCCACCGGCCCTCGGCGTCCTCGGTGACGGTGTGGCAGCTGCCGCACAGCCGCTTGCCGAATGTCCCGGTGATCGAGATCTGCGCCTGCACCCGGGCCCAGTTGAGGGCGTCGAAACGATCCTGCTCGGTCAGGATCGGCGTGCCCGGCCGCCGGCGCACCACCTCCGGCGCGCTGGGATCCTCGACCCCGCCCTCCAGCGCCAGCTTGGCGTAGAAGTCGCGGATGATCTCCTGCACCTCGGCGGGCTTGCCGTGGGGCACCGTGCGCTCGGGCTTGCGGGCGTCGAAGTTGAGCTGGTGGCACTCCGCGCAGTGGGTTTCCATGTCGATCGCGTTCATGCCCAGGCCGCCGTCCTCGACGGTGTGGCAATCGCCGCACTGCATCACGCGCCGGCCCTCGGGGCCCATCACGCCGCCGTTCTTTTCGGTCAGGTGCTTGTCGTGCGGAAACTTCAGGCCGGAGCCCTCCTTCAGGGCGGCCTTGTCGTCGAGGCTGATCCGCGCCACCGCCTGGGTCAGGAAGTCGGTGACCACGGTGGGCTTGAACTGCGGATGATCCTTGGCGAAGTCGCCGACATTCGCCAGCGAGACGTTCTGCAGGGTGCTGGTGAGATCGTCGTGACAGTCGCTGCACAGCGCCTGCGCCGTGAGCACGATCTCGGCGTTGCCGTTGTGCTCCTTGTGGCAGGCCTCGCACTTGAAGTCGCCCGCCGCCGCGGTGCGGAAGCGTTCCGGTTCGGCATGGTGCTCGACGCCGCCGTGGCAATCGAGGCAGGCCGCGTCGGTGACCTGTTCGAAGGCGTTGACGTGACAGGCCTTGCAGTTGATGCCGAAGAACTTGTGCGGGCCCGAAATCTCGCCGCTCTCCCAGGCGAGGTCGGTGGTGACCGGCCATTCCTTCTGCACCGAATGGTCGGGACCGGTGAAGAAGACGACGACCGGCACGATCAGGAACAGCGCCAGCACGACCACGGCCAGGCCCCAGGCGGTGCGCCGGCGCGACAGCCAGGTCTGTTCCAGCGACAGGGTGGAACGCGCGGCCAGTTGCTCGAGATCGTCGCCCAGCGGCCGGGCCAGTTCGACGGTGAGCTTGAGATCCTTGCCCTCGTCGGGCTCGACCACCTCGAGGTCGAAGGGGCCGATGGTGACCGTGTCGCCGACCGCGAGCTTGGCCGAGCCTGTCGGCACGCCGTTGTGGCGCAGTTCGCTCTGGCCGACGCTTTCGATGAACAGGCCGCCGGGCTGGCGATGCAGCTGCGCGGCGTCCAGCGGCACCCGCGGATCGTCCAGGAACACGGTCGCGTTGGCGGCGCGGCCGAGGGTGACGACATCGACGTCCTGGTCGACGTCGCGATGCGCGAAACCGCCCTTACGCAGGCGGGTCAGATACGAAATCGTGCAATCCACGCCCGCGCTCCTACCAGTAGAAGAAGACAGAAACGATGTGGCTGACGAGCGCCGTGAGCAGGGCGAAGGTCAGGGGCACGTGGAAATACAGCCAGATCGTCATCATGGCCTTCATCCGCACGTCCCGCCGGGCCCGCTCCAGCAGTTCCGTCTTGCGCGTCAGCAGCGAGATCAGGCGGCGCATGTTGTCCGCCTTTTCCGCTTCGGCTTCCCGGGCCAGGCCCTCGATCCGCGCCAGCGCCGCGGCGGTGGCGCAGGCGGGGTCGCGGCCGGACAGCTGCCGGGCAACGCCGCCACCGATCCTCGTTTCCCGGGCCGCCTTGAGCACCGCGTCGGCGATCTCGTTGGACAATGTCTGGGCGACGTCCCGGGCCTCGACGTCGAGTTCGGCCATCTGCGTCATCAATTCGGTCAGCGTCTGGCCGCGCCGGTTCTCCGTCATCAGCGTCGGGTAGCGCAGATAGGCGTAGACCCCGAAGCCGCCGGAAAGGATCACCGCCATCATCAGCACGTAGGCCAGCGTGTGCACGTTCCAGCCGAACTGGAAACCGGTGTGCAGCGTGGCGATGACGGTCAGCGCGATGCCCAGATAGACATGCGCCGAGAGCCATTCCTCCAGCATGCCCGGGCCCAGATCGTACTGCCGCTTGCGCACGCCGAACCAGGTCAGCCAGACGATCAGCAGGGCGCCGATGGTGCCCAGCGTGTAGCCCAGCCAAGTGCCGCCGTTGGGCGCCACCAGCGGCCGGTCGAAGGCGTAGACCACGACCGCCGCCAGCATCAGGATCACCGCCGCCTTGAGGTAGCGAAAGCCGCGATAGACCAGGACTGACTCATGCATGGCGCTTACCTCTGGCCCAGCGTGGCGATGTTCAGGAACTCGCCCGGGCTGACCCGGATCGCCGCGCCCGTGGGACAGGCCCGCACGCAGGCCGCGCCGCCGGCGATGTCCTTGCACATGTCGCACTTCACCGCGCGCTTCGAACCCTCGCCCTTGGCGCTCTTGTCCTGGCCCGGACCGGGGCCGGCGCCGAAGAACAGCCAGCTCAGCAGGCCCGGCTTCTTCGGCGGCACGGCGGCGAGCTGGATCACGTCGTAGGGACAGTTGCGCTCGCAGTTGCCGCAGCCGATGCAGGATTCGTCGATGAAGACCTCGCCGTTGGGCGCCCGGTGAATGGCGTCGGGCGGACAGTCGGCCATGCAGTGGGGATGCTCGCAGTGCCGGCAGGAGGTCGGCACATGCACGTTGGCGAATGTCGGGCCGGCCTCGCGGTCGAGGCGCGAAATGCCCTCGTGCACCTCGGCGCAGGCCTTCTCGCAATTGTCGCAGCGCACGCACAGCGCCTCGTCGATCAGCAGCACGTCGGTCGCCTCGCCGACGCCCTGCTCGACCAGGAACTGCATGATCGAGCCCGCTTCGGGCATGTTCGACATCTTCTCGTTCTGCGCCAGGCGATCGCGGAACTTCTCTTCCATCTCGTTGCGCAGCGTCGGCTGGCTCGCCATCAGGTCCTTGAAGGCCTGGCCGTCGATGCGGATGGTCTCGGTGTTGTTCACCGCCGCGGTGATGGTCGCCGAGCGCGGCGCGTCCGACAGCAGCGCCATCTCGCCGACATAGTTGCCGACGGCCACGTAGGAGAGAACGATGTTGCGCCCGCCGATGCGGCGCGAGACCGTGACCGAGCCGCGCCGGATCAGGTGAACCGCGTCGCCCGCCTCGCCCTCGGCGAACAGCTCGTCGCCTTCCTTGAAGCGGACGATCTTGGCGGTTTCCGCGACGCCGGCCAGATCCTCCTTCGAGATCCCCGGCGCCATGTAGGTCTGGATCTGGCGGATGATGGCCGTGCGGTCGATGACCCGCTTCACCTCTTCCACCGAGTTGATCAGCTTGATCATCGTGCGCCGGCCGATCTCCAGCAGCACGCTGTCCTTGGTGGCGACGACGGTGGCGGTGCGCCGGCGTCCGGCCAGCAGGCCCATCTCGCCGAAATACTCGCCCTGGCCCAGCTTCACCACGATCTCGGGATTGTCCGGCACCACCTGGATGCCGACCTCGCCCTCGACCACGCAGTAGAAGGTGTTGGTGAAGTCGTTGCGCGCGAACACCGTGTCGCCGGGCTTCGGCTTGTGCACGGTCGAATCCAGCATCAGTTCGCGCAGCAGCAGCGGGTTCAGTTCCGCGAACAGCGGCACGTTGGACTTCACCGCGCCCAGGAACTCGTCCACCGAAACGCCCGGCAGGTCCTTGATCAGCTCCTCGATCAGCGGCTCGTCGGCGGGCTTGAGGTCGGTGTTGCCGTTGATGAACTCGATGGTCTCGTAGCCCTGGTTCATCGCCTGCTTGATCAGCGGATAGCCGCCCAGCGCGCCGATGATGTACAGGCCCTCGACATTGCTTTCGTAGGTTCCCGAGACTTCCGGCAGCGAGGCGGGATTGTCGTTGGGGAACTCGACGCCGCAGGATTCCACGAACTTGCGCGGCGGGATCGCGCCGAGACGGGCGATGACGCGGTTGCAGGTGATCTGGGCCTCGCCGTCCGGCGTGGTCAGCACGATGCCGTCGGCGGTGACGTGACTGGCCGAGGCCGAGTAGTAGCACTGGATGATGCCCTTCTCGATGGCGTCCGTGATCAGCGACAGGTTGCCCTGCTTGGCGCGCGCGAACTCGTCGCGCCGGTTGACGATGATCACCGTGTTCTGCTTCGACAGCGCCACCGCGTTCTCGATCGCGGCGTCGCCGGCGCCGATCACGACGATGGTCTCGGCCTCGTATTCGTCGGGATCGTCGAGCTGGTACTGGACGTTGCCGAACTCGTCCTCGCCCGGGCAGCCGATCTTGCGCAGGTTGCCCTGCAGGCCGATGCCGAGGATGACGTGCTCCGCCTCGATCGTTTCGCCGCCGTTGAGCGTGATCGCGAAGTTCCCGCGCGAACCGGTAATGCCGGTGACTTCCGACTTGTAGCGGACGTTGACCTTGTATTCCTCGAGCTGGTTGTCCCAGATGCCGAGGATTTCCTCGCGCGTGCCTGCCTCGAAGTCGAACGGGCTGCGCAGGGGCAGGATGTCAGGCGTCGCCATGACATACTTGCCCTTCTGGTACTTGTAGATCGTGTCGGACGCGTGATCGGTGCGTTCCAGCAGAACGTGCGACATGCCGATTTCGGCCGCGCGTCCCGCCGCACTCAGACCACCGGGTCCGGAGCCGACGATTGCGACTTTGTACTTTTCCGCCACTGTGCCCCTCGCGCCAAGATCCGGCATACGCCGGCAAACACCTGACCCGTCCCTCAGGTTAGAGGCTAGAAAAAACAGGCGGAATCGTCAATTCCGGCCCGTCCGGCCTGCGCGTGTAATTACGCTCATTTGCACGCAATGGCGCCGCCGTATCGCGCTCGCGCGGCGAGGGGATAAACAGGACGATCGTTTCTGGAGGTTTCCATGACTGCTGTCCGGCCGCCGCAGGCGGCGCGCAAGCCCCATGTCCACGAGGCCCACAGCGATTCCCGCAGCGACGACTGGCACTGGCTGCGGGCGGAGAACTGGCAGGAGGTGATGCGCGAGCCCGAGCGTCTGCCGGCCGACATCCGGACCTATCTCGAGGCCGAGAACGCCTATGCCGAGGCGGCGCTGGCCGATGTCGCGACGCTGCGCGAGACCCTGTTCGCGGAACTGAAGGGCCGATTGCAGGACGACGATTCGAGCGTGCCGGTGAAGGACGGTCTCTGGGCCTATTACCGCCGCTACCGGCCGGGCGGCGAGCAGCCGCTGTTCTGCCGCCGGCCGGCGGGGGACGCGGGTGGCACCGCGGGCGCGGCCGCCGCGACCGGCGAAGTGGTGCTGCTGGACGGCGAGGCGGAAGCCCGGGGCGTCGACTATTTCGATCTCGGCGCGCTCGCGCACAGTCCGGGACACGACCTCGTTGCCTGGAGCGCCGATCGCCGCGGGTCGGAATATTACGAGATCCGGGTGCGTCCGGCCGGCACGGACCGCGACCTCGACGACCGCATCCCCGACAGCACCGGCAGCGTGGTCTGGGGCAACGACGGGCAGACCCTCTACTATGTCCGCCTTGACGAGAACCACCGGCCCTCGCGGGTCTACCGCCACCGCCTGGGCACGCCGGTCGAAAGCGACGAACTGGTCTACGAGGAGACCGGGCCCGGCTGGTTCGTCGGCATCTCGAAGACCGAAAGCCGGCGCTTCGTTGTCGTCTCGGTACGCGCCTCGGAAACCAGCGAGATGCACCTGCTCGACGCCGACGACCCCGCGGCGCGCCCGCGCCTCGTCGCGGCCCGCGAGGAGGGGGTGAAGTATTCGCTCTCCCATCGCGGCGACGAACTGGTGATCCTGACCAACGCCGACGGCGCAGAGGACTTCAAGCTGGTGACGGCGCCGCTGTCCGGTCCCGGTCGGGAGAACTGGCGCGACCTGCTGGCCCACCGGCCCGGTACCCTGCTGCGGGGATTGATGCTCTATGCGGACTATCTCGTCCGTCTCGAGGTGCGAGATGCCCTGCCGGCGCTGGTCATCCGCGATCTTGCCGACGGCACCGAGCGGACCGTCGCCTTCGCGGAAGAGGCCTATGCGCTGGGTCTCGACGGGTCTTTGGAGTTCGACAGCAGCATGCTGCGTTTCAGCTACGCCTCGCCGTCGACGCCCGAGCGGATCTTCGATCTCGACATGTCGAGCGGCGAGCGCACGCTGATGAAGGAGCAGCAGGTGCCCAGCGGACACGATCCCGCCGACTACGTGGTCCGCCGCATCGAGGCGCCGACGGCGGACGGCGAACGCGTGCCGGTGACCGTGCTGCACGCCGCCGATACGCCGCTCGACGGCAGCGCGCCGCTGCTGCTCTACGGCTACGGCTCCTACGGCATGTCGATGCCGGCAAGTTTCTCGCCGCACCGCCTCGGCCTGGTGCAGCGCGGTTTCGTGCATGCCATCGCCCATGTCCGCGGCGGCATGGAGCGGGGCTACCGCTGGTACACGGCGGGCAAGCTGATGAAGAAGCGCAACACGTTCGAGGATTTCATCGCTGCCGCCGAGACCCTGTGCGAGGCCGGCTTCGGCCGGGCCGGCGAGATCGCCATCCAGGGCGGCAGCGCCGGCGGCCTGCTGGTCGGCGCCGCGATGAACCTGCGTCCAGACCTGTTTCGCGCGGTGGTCGCGGAAGTGCCCTTCGTCGACGTGCTGACGACGATCCTGGACGACAGCCTGCCGCTGACGCCGCCGGAATGGACCGAGTGGGGCAC
>JBGTSP010000011.1:0-38390 GCA_041940205.1 Alphaproteobacteria bacterium | reverse complement strand
ATCGCCACCCATCGACTGGAACGCCTCGCGCATCGCCGCCAGGTCCACCACAGCGGGAACGCCCGTGAAATCTTGGAGAAGAACGCGCGCGGGGCGGTAGGCGATCTCGCGGTCCGAACGCCGGTTGGTCAGCCAGGCGGCGATCGCCTTGGCGTCGTCGACGCTGACCGAACGCTCGTCCTGGTGGCGCAGCATGTTTTCCAGCAGCACCTTGAGCGTGAACGGCAGGCGGCCGATCTCGCCGACACCGGCCTCCTCGGCGGCGGGCAGGCTGTAGAAGTCGTACTGCTGGCCGTTCACGGTCAGGGTGCGGCGGGTGTTCAGGGAATCGGTGCCAACGCGGGTCATCGCGGTCTCTCCTTGCCTCTGGGCGGCGGGCCGGTGCCGGACGCCCGCGCATCGGGTCGGGGCGCTGGCCGGCGGGCCATCGTTTGATGGCGCGTCTTTATCGTGTTTGACGAGGAAAAGCACCCACCCGCGAGCGGGCGCGGCGATCCGCCCGTTTTCCCGGCCGACGGGGCGAAATTCCCCGTTGCGCGGCCCCCGTTGCCCGGCCATTGAGCCGCGGCGCCGCATGCGCCAAGGTCGGCACCGGTTCGGTTCATTTCAAGGCGGGGTCGCGGACGATGGCGATGGTACTGGTCACCAACAACGAGGGGACGCCCGGTGTCGGCCGCACAGCCGAGATGCTGGCCGGCGGCGCCGGTGGTCTCGACGCCATCGAGGCGGGCATCCGCCTGGTCGAGGCCGACGTCTCGATCCGCACGGTGGGCCGCGGCGGCCGCGCCAACCTGCTGTGCGACGTCGAACTCGACGCCGCGATCATCGACGGCAACAGCTTCCGCACCGGCGCCGTGGGCTGCGTGAAAGGCTTCGCCCACCCGATCTCGATCGCCCGCCAGGTGATGGAGCGGTTGCCGCACGAGCTGCTGGTGGGCGCCGGGGCGGAACGCTTCGCCCGCGAGATCGGCGCCGAGGAGGTGGAGAACCTGATCCCCGAAAGCGAGCGGGAATGGCGCGAGTGGTTCGAGCGCGAGGTGCCGGAGGCCGACCGGGCGCGCTGGCCGGACGTGCCGCTGATCGACCTCTGCAAACACGCCATCGATCCCGAGAAGGGTCGGGATACCACGGTCTTCATCGCCCTGGATTCGAGGCGGGAGATCATGGGCGGGGTCTCGACCTCGGGCTGGGCCTGGAAATATCCCGGCCGGCTCGGTGACAGCCCGGTCATCGGCGCGGGCTGCTACGCCGATACCCGTTTCGGCGCCGCGGCCTGCACCGGCGCCGGCGAAATGGCGATCCGCGCCGGCACCGCCCGGGCGATCGTGCTGTACATGAAGATGGGGCTCGACCTGCATGCCGCGGTGGACGAGGCGATCGACGACCTGCGGGCGCTGAAGGGCGGCCTGATCGACCGCATCACCCTGCACGCCATCGACCGGCACGGCGCCCACCGCGCGGTGGCGTTCAATGCCCAGCACGAGCCGACCTACTGGCTGTGGCGGGAAGGCGAGGAAGCGCCGCACGCCGAGAAGGCCGAGATCGTGGCCCTCTAGGCCGCGACGCGCCCGCCATGCCCGACTGGCCTCTCCTGCTCGAACTCGCCGCCGGCCTGATCGCCACCGGCCTCGTGGCCGGCCTGATCGCCGGCCTGCTCGGCGTCGGCGGCGGCATCGTCATCGTCCCGGTGCTGGTCGAGGCGCTGGCGGTGCTCGAGGTGCCCGAGGACGTGCGCATGCATGTCGCCGTCGGCACCTCGCTGGCCTCCGTGCTCGCCACCTCGCTGTTTTCCGCCCGCACGCATCACGAGAAGGGCGCGCTCGACATGGAGCTTCTGGGCCAGTGGGGGCCGTGGATCCTGCTCGGCGCGATCGCCGGCGCGGCGGTCGCGGGCCAGGTTTCAGGCGCCGTCCTGACCGCGGTGTTCGCGGCCCTCGCGCTGGCGATCGCGCTCTACATGGCGTTCGTGCCACCCGACCTGACACTCCGGCCGGCGCCGCCGCGCGGCCTGCCCCGGGTCGCGGCGGGCGGCCTGATCGGCGGCCTGTCGGCGATGATGGGCATCGGCGGCGGCTCCTTCGTGGTGCCCGCCTTCAGCGCCTGCGGCGTGGCCATGCACCGCGCCGTCGGCACCGCGGCCGCGCTCGGCTTCGTCATCGCCTGGCCCGGAAGCCTGGGCTACATCATCACCGGCTGGGGCGACGAGGCCCTGCCGAATCTCTCGATGGGCTTCGTCAACCTGCTCGGCCTGCTGGTGATCGCGCCGGCCACGGCGATCACGGCGCCGCTGGGCGCCCGGCTGGCGCACCGGCTGCCGGCCCGGATCCTGCGCCGCGCCTTCGCGCTGTTCCTCGTGATCTCCGCCGCCCGCCTGCTCTCGCGCCTGTTCTGAGGCGCCTCGCCGGTTGCCTGCCGGCGGCGCCGCGCGCACAGTTGCCGCATGTCGCGCAACGGCGGGGACGGACGGAAACGCGGTGCTTGAAGTCGAGGCGATCGCCAGCGCCCTGTTCGGACCGGTCTCCTTCCGGCTGGAGGCCGGCCGGGCGCTTGCCGTCATGGGCCCCTCGGGCTGCGGCAAGAGCCTGCTGCTGCGCGCGATCGCCGATCTCGACGCCGCCGAGGGCGCGGTCCGGCTCGACGGCCGCGCGCGCGAAGCCGTGCCGGCGCCCGACTGGCGCCGGCGGGTTGCGCTGGTGCCCGCCGAGAGCGGCTGGTGGGATGACCGGGTCGGCGCGCATTTCACCGAAAGGGGTGCACAACCTCAGGCGCTGGCCGAACCCCTGGCGGCGCTCGGCCTGCCGGCCGACGCGCTCGACTGGGAAGTCGCCCGCCTGAGCAGCGGCGAGAAGGCGCGGCTGGCGCTGTTGCGGGCGCTGGCGCTGCGGCCCGCGGTGCTGATGCTGGACGAGCCGACCGGCGCCCTCGACGACGCGGCGACGGCGGCGGTGGAGGCCCTGCTGCGCCGGCGCTGCGCCGAGGGCCTGGCCCTGTTGCTGGTCACGCACGATGCCGGCCAGCCCGAGCGGCTGGCGGCGCCGGTGCTGGCGATGCGGGCGGACGGGAGCGGCGCGGCATGAGCGCGGACTACATTCCGCTCGATCCGCTCGACCTGGTGCTGGCCGCCGGCTTCCTGCTGCTCAACGGCCTGTTGTCGCTGTGGCTCGGCCTCGGCCTGGAGCGCCGGCTGCTCATCGCCGGCCTGCGCATGAGCGTGCAGCTCCTGCTGGTCGGCCTGGTGCTGAAGATCCTGTTCGCGATTCTCTCGCCCTGGCTGGTGGCGGCGGTGGCGCTGGCGATGACGGCGGTCGCCGGACGCGAGATCCGGGCCCGCCAGCAGCGGCCGCTGCGCGGGCTCTGGGGCTACGGCCTGGGCACAGGGGTGGTGCTGTTCGCCGGCGGCCTGGTGACGGTGTTCGGCCTGGCGGTGCAGATCCAGCCCGAGCCCTGGTGGGCGCCGCGCTACGCCCTGCCGCTGCTGGGCATGATCCTGGGCAACCTGATGACCGGAGTGGCGCTGGCGGTCGACACCCTGCACGACCTGCTGCACCGCGAACGGGTCGCCGTGGAGGCCCGGCTGCTGCTGGGCCACGGCCGCGGCGCGGCGCTGCGCCCGGTGCTGCGCCGGGCCCTGCACAGCGGCTTCACCCCGATCATCAACGCCATGGCGGCAACCGGCATCGTCTCCCTGCCGGGCATGATGACCGGCCAGATCATGTCCGGCGTCGACCCCCAGGAAGCGGTGAAATACCAGCTGCTGCTGATGTTCCTGATCGGCGGCGCGACCGGCCTCGGCGTGCTGCTCGCCGTGTTCGGCTCGCTCGCCCGCCTGACCGACGCCCGCCACCGCCTGCGCCTTGAGCGCCTGGGCGGCGGTTCGCCGGCCTGAGCCCGTGTCGTTCCGGCCGCCCGGTCCGACCGCCCCGCCGCGCCGCGCACCGCTGCCGGCGCTCGCCGACGTCGGCAGTTTCTTCGCCGGCGGGCGCATGGCGCGGATCGCCGGAAAGCCGGTCACCGAACGCCGGCTGAACGCCGGCGGCTTGTCGCGCCCGGTCGATCCCAACGGCAGCCTCGTGACCGGCCAGTGCTACGTGCAGTTCGCCCGCCTGGCGGCGCCGCGTTTCGCCGCGCCGGCGGTGTTCTGGCACGGCGGCGCGATGACCGGCGCGGTCTGGGAGGCGACACCGGACGGCAGGCCGGGCTGGCAGAGCGACTTCCTGCGCTTCGGCTTCGACACCTATGTCTGCGATGCCCCCGGCCGCGGCCGGGCGGGCTGGTCGCCCTTCCCCGACATCTTCGGGGATGCCCCGCTGTTCCGCACGCTCGAGGAGGCCTGGAGCCTGTTCCGCTTCGGCCCGGCGGAAGGCTGGCACGAGGATCGCGCGCGGTTGCGGCCGTTTCCCGGCCAGCGCTTCCCGCTCGCGGCGCTGGAGACGTTCGCGGCGCAACTGGTGCCGCGCTGGACCGGGCACGAGGACCTGATGCTGGAGGCCCAGGCCGCCGCCCTGGAGCGGATCGGGCCCGCCTGGCTGATCGCCCACAGCCAGGGCGGCTACCTGGCGCTGATGCTGGCCGCCCGGTGCCCGGATCTGGTGCGCGGCGTTATCGCGATCGAGCCGGCGGCCGCGCCCGGGGAGATCGGCGGCGCGGCCACCGTGCCGCACCTGGTGGTCTGGGGAGATCATTTCGCCGCTTCGCCCCTGTGGCGGCGCTATCGCGCGGCGGTGGAGGGCCATCTCGACGCGCTGGAGGCGGCGGGCGGCGCGGTCGCCCGGCTCGACCTGCCGGCGATCGGCATTGCCGGCAACAGCCATGCGCCGATGCTGGACGACAATGCCGCCGCGGTCGCCGCCCTGGTGCGCGACTGGATCGCCGCGCTTGATCCCGGCATCGCTCCCCGCGCCCCCGATGGCGGGTGATCGCCGGGCAACGGGAGAACCGGGTCAGCGGGTAATGACGATCTTTCCGAAATGCCCGGCGGCCTGCATGTGGTGAAAGGCCTCGCGGGCCTGCTCGAAGGAGAAGCGGGCGTCGATCACCGGGCGGACGTCGTGGGCGGCGAAGGCCCGGTTCATGCGCTCGAA
Source organism: Alphaproteobacteria bacterium (assembly GCA_041940205.1). Classification (GTDB taxonomy): domain Bacteria; phylum Pseudomonadota; class Alphaproteobacteria; genus JBGTSP01. The sequence goes on along the minus strand of JBGTSP010000011.1, from coordinate 33,309 downwards.
CATCGCCCGGCTGCCGACATAGATGCCCTGCAGTCGGATCGACTTGCGCATGATCGCCGTCGGGTTGATCTCGCCGCCCGTGAGCACGCCGATCAGGCCGATGCGGCCGGCCACCCTGGTGGCCTCGACCGAGCGGGCGAGCGTGCCGGGGCCGCCGACCTCGACCACCTGGTCGACCCCGGCGCCGTCGGTCAGCGCCAGCACCGCCTGCTCCCAGTCGGGCTGCTCGGCATAGTTGATCGTCTGCCAGGCGCCCATGTCCCGGGCCCGCGCCAGCTTGGCGTCCGACGAGGACGTCACGATCGCCCGCGCGCCGTGCAGCGCGGCGATCTGCAGGGCGAAGATCGAAACCCCGCCGGTGCCCAGCAGCAATACCGTGTCCCCGGCCTTCAGGCCGCCCTGTTCCACCAGCGCATTCCAGGCGGTCAGCGCGGCGCAGGGCAGGCAGGCGGCTTCCTCTGTGCTCATGCCGTCGGGCACGGCGACCGCGCCCGCCTCGGCGAGGACGGCCTGTTCGCAGAGCACGCCGTCGAGCGCGCCGCCCAGTGCGGAGGCCATGGCGTCGGCGGTGATCTCGCCGTCCTCCCAGCGCCGGAAAAAGCAGCCCGCGACCCGGTCGCCGGGCTTGAAGCGGCTCACCCCGGGTCCCACCGCGCGGACCGTGCCGGCGCCGTCGGAATTGGGGATGCGCGGCAGCGCCAGGCCGCGGGCGCCGGGCGCGCTGACCGTCAGCAGGTCGCGATAGTTGAGCGAGGTGGCCTCGATATCGACCAGGATCTCGCCGGGGCCCGGCTCGGGCGCGGGCCGGTCGTTGAGGGCGAGCGCGTCGATGCCCCCCTCTGCGATGGTGATTTCCCAGGCTTTCATGACGTCTGTCTCCGGATTCAGCCGGTGGCGTCGAGCTGCCGGCCGCCAAGGGTCTCGACCGCGTCCGGTTCGGCAATGTCCTCGAACTGGACCTGCTCGATCCGGTCGGCGGTGCGCACGATCTTGCTGGCCGAGATGTCGATGTCGCGGATGTCCTTCTCGGCCTGCTGGAAATGCTTCTTCAGGTTGTCGACCCGCTTGTCCAGCCGGCCGACATCCTCGATCAGCCGGTAGATCTCGCGCTGGATCACGTCCGCCTGCTCGCGCATGCGGGCGTCCTTGAGAATGGCGCGCACGGTGTTCAGGGTGGCCATCAGCGTGGTCGGCGAGACGATCCACACCCGCGCCCGGTAGGAGGCCTGCACCGCGTCGGGGAAGTTGGCGTGCAGCTCGGCATAGACCGCCTCGGAGGGCAGGAACATCAGGGCGGAATCGGCGGTTTCGCCGGGCACCAGGTAGCGTTCGGCGATATCGCGGACATGTTTCTGGATCGCCGCGCGGAACTCGGCCTGGGCGCGCTTCAGCCCGGCCTCGTCGCCGGCATTCCGGAGCGCGTGCCAGCTCTCCAGCGGGAACTTGGAATCGACGCAGATCGGCCCCGGCGGGGTCGGCAGCAGGATCAGGCAGTCCGCCCGCTTGCCGTTGCCCAGCGTCGCCTGGAAGCGATAGGCCGAGGGCGGCAGGATGGCGGTCACCAGGTCGTGCAGCTGCACCTCGCCGAAGGCGCCACGGGCCTGCTTGTTGTCGAGAATGTCCTGCAGGCCGACGACCTGGCTCGACAGTTCGGTGATGTTCTTCTGCGCCTGGTCGATCAGCGCCAGCCGGGTCTGCAGTTCGGTCAGCGATTTCGAGGTCTTTTCCGTCGTCGACTGCAGGCTGTCGCCCAGCCGCTTGCTGACCCCGTCCAGGCGCTCGTTCAGGGTGCGGGTCATCTCCTCGCGGTCCCGGGCGTTCTGCTCGGACAGCGCGTTCAGCCGGCCCATCATCTGCTGCTGGCTGGCGGCCAGCGTGCTGGCGGTGTCGGCGAGCTGCTGCAGGCGGGCCGCCTCGTCCTGCTTCTCGCGCATGCTGCGGGCCAGCAGGACGTTGGTCAGCACCACGGCGAGGATCACCGCCAGGCCGGCGGCGCCCGCGAGCGAGAGAATCAGCGGATCCATGCGGCAGCTTACATCAGGCCCGGCCGGCCCGCGTCGCCTTGACGCTCAAGGCCGCCGTGACTACATCCGGCGGTCCGTCCCGAAGCATTCCGGAACCGCGCCCCATGGCCCTGCTGCCGATCGTCGTCGCTCCCGATTCCCGTCTGAAGATCCGCTCGAAGCCGGTCGAGACGGTGGACGACGAGGTGCGCCGGCTGCTCGACGACATGCTGGAGACCATGTACGCGGCGCCCGGCATCGGGCTGTCCGCGATCCAGGTGAACATTCCCCGGCGCGTCGTCGTCGTCGACGTCGCCCGCGAGGGCGAGACGGCGCAGCCGATCTACATGATCAATCCGGAAATCGTGCAGTTCGGCGACGAGGGCGCGGTCTACGACGAGGGCTGCCTGTCGCTGCCCGACCATTTCGCCGAGATCGAGCGGCCGGAATCCGTCCGCGTGTCCTATGTCGACCGCGACGGCAAGAAACAGAGCCTGGAGGCCGGCGGCCTGCTATCGCGCTGCATCCAACACGAACTCGATCATCTCGACGGCGTGCTCTTCACCGATCACCTGACGGCGCTGAAGCGCAACATGATCCTGCGCAAGCTGGCAAAGTCGAAGCGGCACAAGGCGGCCGTCTGAACGGCCGGGAGATGCCATGACCGGCACCGCCGCCCCGCTGCGCCTCGCCTTCATGGGCACGCCGGATTTCGCCGTGCCGACGCTGGAGGCGCTGGCCGCCGCCGGTCACGAGATCGCGGCGGTCTACACCCAGCCGCCGCGCCGCGGCGGACGCGGCAAGATGGAGCGGCCGTCGCCGGTGCAGGTCAGCGCCGAGGCGCTGGGCCTCGCCGTGCGCACGCCGGCGAGCCTGAAGGTCGCGGACGAACAGCAGGCTTTCGCCGGCCTCGGCCTCGATGCCGCCGTGGTCGTCGCCTTCGGCCAGATCCTGCCGCCGGCGATACTGGCCGCGCCGCGCCTGGGCTGCCTCAACCTGCATGCCTCCCTGCTGCCGCGCTGGCGCGGGGCGGCGCCGATCCAGCGCGCGGTGATGGCCGGCGACGGGGAGACCGGGGCCTGCGCCATGCTGATGGAGGAGGGCCTCGATACCGGCCCGGTGCTGGCCCGCTGCACGACCAGGATCGACCAGGGCGACACCGCCGGCAGCCTGCACGATCGCCTGGCCGTCGCGGGCGCCGCGCTGATGGCGGAAGCCCTGTCGGACTTCGCGGCCGGCCGCCTGCGGCCCGAACCGCAGGCGGAACATGGCGTGACCTATGCGCACAAGATCGACAAGACCGAGGCCTGCATCGACTGGGACCGGCCGGCCGGGGCGGTCGACGGCCTGATCCGCGGCTTGTCGCCGTTTCCGGGCGCCTGGTTCGACTGGCAGGGCGAACGCATCAAGGTGCTGCTGTCGGAACGGGCGAGCGGCGACCTTCGCACCGGCGATGCGCCGCCCGGCACGGTGCTGGACGAACGCCTCGCGGTTGCCTGCGCCGAGGGCGCGGTGCGCCTGTTGCGTCTCCAACGCGCCGGCAAGGGCGCGATGGACGCGGTCGACCTGCTGCGCGGCTTCCCGCTTCCCGCCGGCAGCCGGCTCGGCGAACCGCCGGCATGACGCGCTACCGCCTGACTCTCGAATATGACGGCGCCCCCTTCGTGGGCTGGCAGCGCCAGGAAAACGGACCCAGCGTCCAGGCGGCGCTCGAGCGGGCGGTGGCGGCCTATGCGGGCGAAGCCTCCCCGGTCTTCGGCGCCGGCCGCACCGACACCGGCGTGCACGCCCTCGGCCAGGTCGCGCATGTCGACATCGACCGCGGCGATCCTGCCCGCAAGGTGCGCGAGGCGCTGAATTTCCATCTCAAGCCGGATCCCGTGGCGGTGCTGGAGGCGGAGGCGGTCGATGCGGATTTCCATGCCCGCTTCTCGGCCTGCGAGCGGCGCTATCTCTACCGGATCCTCAACCGCCGGGCCCGGCCGGCGCTGGAGGCCGGCAGGGTCTGGCATGTCGCCGCCCCGCTCGATGCCGGTTCGATGCACGAGGCCGCCCAGGCGCTGGTCGGCCGGCACGACTTCACCACCTTTCGCTCGGTCCAGTGCCAGGCGGACTCCCCCGTGCGCACGCTCGATGCCGTCGTGGTCGCGTCCGAGGGCGCGGAGATCCGGATCGCGGTGCGGGCGCGCTCCTTCCTGCACAACCAGGTCCGCTCGATCGTCGGCAGCCTGAAGCAGGTCGGCGAGGGCCGCTGGAGCGCCGCCGACCTGGCGGCGGCGCTGGCGGCCCGCGAGCGCGCGGCCTGCGGCCCGGTGGCCCCGGCCCACGGCCTCTACCTCGCGGAAGTGCGCTATCCGGCGAATGCCAATGCCGAAGCGCGCGAAGGTGATGCCGCGTGAACTGGAACCGGCTCGGCTAAGCCTTTACCATTTTCGCCATGCGCGTCCTGCTCTTCGTCACCCTGCTGCTGGGCCTGTCGCTGCCCGCGTCGGCCGACCAGACCGACCGGCGGCTCGACAACCTGTTCGGCCGCCTGCAGGTGACCTCGGACGACCGCGAGGCGCAGATGCTGCAGGTGCTGATCTGGAACATCTGGACCGAGAGCGATTCCGATACCGTCGACCTGCTGATGCAGAAGGCGATGCAGGAAATGACGATCGGCAACCACCGCGACGCGATGGAGCATTTCAACACCATCATCGCCCTGCGGCCGGATTTCGCCGAGGCCTGGAACAAGCGGGCGACGCTGCTGTTCTATCTCGGTCGCTACGAGGCCTCGGTGGCCGACATCGAGAAGACGCTCGATCTCGAGCCGCGGCATTTCGGGGCGTTGAGCGGTCTCGGGATGATCGAGGTGAAGCGGGAAAACGACGCGGCCGCGCTGAAGGCCTTCGAGCGGGCGCTGGCGGTCAATCCGCACCTGCAGATGCCGCGCAGCGAGGTCGAGCGCCTGCGCAAGAAGGTGCACGGCGCGCCCACCTGACCACGAGAACGTGCCCTAGGTCTTGGCGATGCGTCCGTAGGTGTCTTCCAGGCGAACGATGTCGTCCTCCCCCAGATAGGTGCCGGACTGCACCTCGATGATCTTGAGTTCGATCTTTCCGGGATTTTCCAGCCGGTGCACCGTGCCCAGCGGAATGTAGACGCTTTCGTTCTCGCGCAGCATCAGTTCCTCATCGCCGCGCGTGACCAGCGCCGTGCCCTCGACCACCACCCAGTGTTCCGCGCGGTGATGATGTTTCTGCAGGGAGAGCTTCTCCCCCGGCTTCACGCCGATATGCTTGACTTGGAAGCGCTCGCCGATGTCGACCGTCTGGTAATGGCCCCAGGGCCGGAACACCCGCGCATGGTGGGTGACCTCCTCGCGGTCCCCTGCCGACAGCCGGTCGACGATCGCCTTGACCTCCTGCACCCGCGCCTTGTCGGCCACCAGCACGGCATCCGTGGTCTCGACCACGACGATGTCGTCCAGGCCGACCGTGGCCACGAGGCGCGACTCCGCCCGCAGGTAGGAATTCCTGGTGTCGTGGGCATGCACGTCGCCGCGCAGCACGTTGCCGTCGCCGTCGCGTTTCTCGATTTCCCAAAGCGCGGACCAGGCGCCGACGTCGCTCCAGCCGATGTCGCCGGCCGCGACCACGGCCGCCTTGTCGGTCTTCTCCATGACCGCATGGTCGATCGAGATCGACGGGCTGGCCGCCAGCGCCCTGGCGTCGAGCCGGGTAAAGGTCAGGTCGGCTTCCGCGCCCTCGAGCGCCCGCCGGCACTGCGTGACGATCTTCGGCTGCAGCCGTTCCAGTTCCTCCAGGTATCCGGCGGCCGGCAACAGGAACATGCCGCTGTTCCAGTAATGGTCGCCCGACTTCAGGAAACGCTTCGCCGTTTTCTCGTCCGGCTTCTCGGTGAACCGGGCGACCCGCCAGCAGTTCTCGGATCCCTTGATCGCTGCTCCGCGACGGATGTAGCCGTAGCCGGTTTCCGGCCGGTCGGCGGTGATGCCGAGGGTGACGAGATGGCCGGCGGCAGCCAGCCGGCCGGCCCGCTCCAGGGTGCGGGCGAAGGCCCTCTTGTCGGCGATCACGTGATCGGACGGCAGCACCAGCATCAGCGCATCGGGGTCGCTGGCGACGAGCTGCAGCGCGGCAACGGCGATGGCGGGCGCGGTATTGCGACCCACGGGCTCGAGCACGATCGCCTGCGGGCTCACGCCGTCGGCGCGAAGCTGTTCGGCGACGACGAAACGATGTTCCTCGTTGCACACGACCAGCGGCTCCGCGAAACGCCGGCCGCGCACCCGGGCCACGGTCTGCTGCAGCATGCTGGCCTCGCCGGTCAGGGGCAGGAGCTGCTTGGGATAGGCCTGCCGGGAGAGCGGCCACAGTCGCGTGCCCGAGCCGCCGGACAGGATCACGGGAGTTATCTTGTTTGCCATCGCGGAATCGTCCGTTTGCGCTGGCGCCACCCTGCCACAGCCGCCGGGCTTAGGGAATCCGGCCTCCCGCCGTGGGCGCTCCGGGGGGATGCGATCCCGGCGGCGCGGGGCCGATCAGGCGCCAGGCCAGCACCAGGGCGACCAGCGCCTGGGCGGCCGCCAGCCCCATCACCCAGCGATAGCCATCGAGGTAGGCCTGGCGCACCAGCGGCCGCAGGCGCTCTTCCCAGCCCTCCGGCAATGCCATCGCCGCCAGTTTCAGCCGCTCGGCGGCGATCGCCGCGCGCTCGGCCGCATCCAGCGGCAGGCCGGCGAGCGCGGTATCGAGGCGATGGCGGAACAGCAGCGCCAGGACCAGGCCGAACAGGGCGATCGCCAGCAGGCCGCCGATCCGCGAGGCCGCATTGTTGATCGCCGACGCGGTGCCGGCCAGCCGCTCTTCCGCCGTCGACAGGGCGAGTGCCGTGATCGGCGTGACGTTCAGGCCGACGCCCAGGCCGAACAGGGCGATGGCCGGGAAGAAGTCCCGCCAGTACACGGTCTCCAGGCCGGGCCTCGCGAGCAGCGCGAGGCCGGCGGCGGCGCAGAGAATACCGGCCAGCACCGGTGGTCGCGGCCCGGCGCGTTCCATCACGCGGGCCGACAGGCGGGCCATCAGCGAGATCATCACGATTGCCGGCAGGATCGCGAGGCCCGCCTCCAGCGGCGCATAGCCCTGCAACTGCATCAGGTTGAAGGGCAGGAAGAAGAACGTGGTCTGGATTGTCGCCCAGAACACCAGGGTGACGATCTGCACCGCGACGAACGGCCGGTTGGCGAGCAGTCCCGGCGGCACCAGGGGATCGCGGGCGCGGCGTTCGATCTGCGCGAAGAGCGGCAGCAGAAGCAGGCCGGCCACGAGCGGCAGCCAGACCAGCGGCGACGTGAAGCCAAGCCGCGGACTTTCCAGCAGGCCGAAGGTGATGCCGCCCAGCGCCGCCGTCGCCGCGAGCGCGCCCGGCCAGTCGAGCGGGCCGGCGCTCTCCCGCCGGGACTCCGGCACGCCAGCGAGGGCGATCAGGGTGACGAGGCAGAACGGCAGGTTGAGCCAGAAGATCCAGCGCCAGGACAGCGCCTCGATCGCCCAGCCGCCGAGCACCGGCCCGGCGGCGACCGCGATCGCGCTGGCCCCGATCCACAGACCGATCGCGCGGCTTCGTTGTGCGCCCGGGAAACTGGCCGAGATCAGCGCCATGCCGCCGGGGGTCAGCAGGGCGCCGCCGAGACCCTGCAGGCAGCGCCCGGCGATCAGCGCGGCCGGGCTGTCGGCAAGCGCGCAGGCGATCGAGGCGAGGGCGAACAGGATCACGCCGAGTGCGAAGAAGCGGCGGCGTCCGTAGCGGTCGCCCAGCGCGCCGCCGGCCAGCGTGAGGGCGGATAGGAACAGGATGTAGGCCTCGACCACCCACTGCACGTCGGTCAGCGAGGCGTCGAGATCGTCCTGCAGCACCGGCAGGGCGACGTTCACCACGCTGGAATCGATATAGATCATGGTCGACCCGGTGATGGTCGCCAGCAGGGTCCGGACCTGCGCCGCGCGTGTCGTCGACATGTCTCTCCCGTGTCACGCGGCCACCCGCCGGGTCAATCGCTTCGCGTCGCCTGCCGCGGGAACCTGGCGTAGGCTTGCCGCCGCTGCACCGTCCGTCGAGAAGGATTTCCCATGCCCCATCCCGCTCTCGCCCCCGGCCATGTCGCGATCGTCACCGGCGCCGCGCTCGGTATCGGCCTCGCCGCGTGCCGCGCGTTCGCCAGGCTCGGGATGAAGGTCTGCATGGTCGATCTCGCGCGCACCGACCTGGGCGAGGCCCGGGACGCGGTTGTCGCCGAGGCGTCCGGGGGCGCGAGTGCGGTGATGCTGCAGGCCGCCGACGTCTCCGATCCCGCCGCGCTGCTCGGCGTTCGGCAGGCGGTCGAGCGGACCTGGGGCGCGCCGTCCGTGCTGATGAACAATGCCGTCACCCGTCTCGGACGACGCCCGGATTCGCCGCGGGCCGACTGGCGGCGGGCGATGGAGGTCAATTTCTGGGGCGTGGTGAACGGCGTCGATACCTTTCTCGACGCCATGATCGCCCGAGACGCGCCGGGCCTGATCGTCAATTGCGGCTCCAAGCAGGGCATCACCAACCCGCCGGGACACACGATCTACAACATCACCAAGTCGGCGCTGAAGACCTATACCGAAGCGCTGCAGCACGATTTGCGCAACCGGGAGGGCTGCCCCGTCAGCGCCCACCTGCTGGTGCCGGGATTCACCACCACCGGCCGACGCGAGCACAGCGCCGGCGCCTGGCTGCCCGACCAGGTCATCGCGCACATGCTGACGCGTCTTGAGGCCGGCTCGTTCTACATTCTCTGCCCCGACAACGAGGTGACGCCGGAGATGGACGCGAAGCGGATCCGCTGGGCCGCGGACGATATCGTCGAGGACCGCCCGCCGCTCTCGCGCTGGCATCCAGACTGGAAGGCGGCCTTCGAGCAGGGCGGTGACTGAGAACGCGAACGGCGCCACCGGAGCGGCGGCCCGGCGTCCCGCCGGATTTCTGGGCGCGCCCTGGCGGGCGGCGGCAAGTGCGGGCGGCGTGGCCGTTCTCGGCATGCCGTTCGACTGCGGCAGCGATCGCGAGCGTATCGGCGCACGGCACGGGCCGGAGGCGATCCGCCGGCAGTCCCGCCAGCTCGGCCGCTATCCCGAGACCCGGCCCGACACCGACCTGGTGGCGGCGCTCGGACTGGTCGATCTCGGCGATGCCGACGTGGTGCCGGGGGTCGTCGACCGTTCCTTCGCGGCGATGCAGGCGGCCGGCGACGCGGTCTTCGCCGGCGGGGCGCGCCTGCTCAGTTTCGGCGGCGACGGCGCGGTCACGCTGCCGCAGCTTCGCGCCGCGTCGTCCCGACATGACGATCTCGCGGTGGTGCACATCGACGCCCATACCGACACCTATCCCGGTCGGCCGGACGATCCCGCGCCGCATACCACGGCGACGACCTTCCATCGCGCCGCCGAGGAGGGTCTGCTCGATCCGACGGGCTCGATCCATGTCGGCTTCCGCGGCGAATCCTCCATTCCCGACGCCGCCGGGCACGCGCTGCGGCTGGGCTACCGGCTGCTCCCCGATGCGGTGATGCGCGCGCAGGGCCTGGAACGCACCGCCGACGACATCCGCGCCCTCGTCGCGGGCCGGCCCGTCTATCTCTGCTTCGACATGGATATCTTCGATCCGGCCGTCGCGCCCGGCGTCTGTACGCCGACATGGGGCGGCCTGTCGGCACGCGAGGGCCTGGACCTGCTGCGGGCCCTGGCCGGACTCGATCTCGTCGCCATCGACATCAATACCGTCAGCCCGCCGCACGATCCGGCCGGCATGACGGCGCATCTTGCCGCCACCGTGGCCTACGAGGCGCTGGCGCTGCTGCTGGACTGAACGGCGGTCGGGATCGCCAGGACCGCCAGCACGGCAACCAGTTCCATCCCGGCGAGCAGGGCCAGGCCGGCGCCATAACCGCTCGAAAGACCGTGCAGTTCGCCGACCAGCCAGGGCGAGAGGGCAGCCAGCACGTACATCACGACCGTGGTCATGGCGATGACGAGACCGTAGCCGACGGCGCCGAAGGCTTCGCGCACGATCACCGGCGGCAGCATCACGATGGCGCCGACCGGCAGTCCGGCGACGATGCTGGCCAGCAACACCATCGGCACGCTTTCGGCCAGCCCGAGCAGCGCCATGCCGATGCCGTGCAGCAGGTAGCTGCAGGCCGCCAGGCGCGTCGCCGCCTGAGTGCGGCTGGTCCAGCCGACGAGCACGCGGCCGAGGGCCGCCGAAACCGCCACCAGCGTCACGCTGAGTGCCGCCGTGTCACGCGACGTCGCCGCGGCGACGATCGGGATCTGGTGGGCCAGCAACCCGACCTGTCCGCCGAGTCCGAAGCCGCAGGCCAGCGCGATGTGCCAGAAGCGTCCCCGTCGCAGGGTGTCGGCGAACGGTGCCGCCGTCCGGGCGGGCGAGGTCGCTTCCCTTCCTTCGGGCCGGCCGATCGCCTGCAGCGCCAGAACCACGACCAGCATGGTCGCGAGCACGACCAGGCCGCAGGCCAGCATGGTCGGGGCGAAGCCGAACCGCTCGGTCGCCCGGATGAGACTGAAGGGGAGAACGGCTCCGCCGAGGCTGGCGCCGCTCAGGGCGATGGCCAGCGCCGTGCCGAAGCCGCGCTCGAACCAGGGCGCGAGGGTGGCGCTGATCGCCGGGCTCGCGAGCGCCGGATAGCCGAAACCGAGCAGGGCGTAGATCGCGAAGAGCTGCCAGGGCTCGCCGACGGCCGCGAGCAGGGCCAGGCCGCCGCCGATGCAGAGGCCGCCGAGCGCCACCACGGGCGCCGGTCCGCAACGGTCGACCATGAGGCCGGCGCTCAGCGTTCCCGGCAACGTGGCGAGCCAGAAGCCGACGATGGCGCGGGAGATCAGGGCCGGCGACCAGCCGTGCCGCGCGCTCAGGGCCTCCATGTAGACGCTGTGGCCGTAGAACACGGTCCCCCAGGCAAAGGTCGCCATGACGAGGCAGCAGCCGACGACGAGGCCGGCGCGCCGCGGCAGGCGGTCGCGCGCGCGGGAGCGGATCAGCGCACCGGGCCCTTGCCGCCGGCGTCACCGTTCCTGCCGCCCGCGGCGGCGACGCCCTGAAGGAGCTGGCGGATCGCGCGGCCTCCGATCAGTAGGACCGCGGCATGCCGAGGACGTGCTGGCCGATATAGCCCAGGATCAGGTTGGTCGAGATCGGCGCGGTCTTGAACAGCCTGCTTTCGCGCCACTTGCGCTCGATGTCGTATTCCCGGGCGAAGCCGAAGCCGCCATAGGTCTGCATGCAGGTATCGGCGGCCTCCCAGGTGGCCTCGGAAGCCAGCATCTTGGCCATGTTGGCATCCGCGCCGCAGTCCCGGCCGGCGTCGAACAGCGCGGCGGCGCGGCGGATCATCATCTCCGCCGCCTGCAATTGGGCATAGGCCTTGGCGATGGGAAACTGGATCCCCTGGTTGGCGCCGATCGGCCGGCCGAACACTTCGCGCTCGTTGGCGTAGCCCACCGCCTTGTCGATGAACCAGCGGCCGTCGCCCAGCGCCTCGGAGGCGATCAGCACCCGCTCGGCGTTCATGCCGTCGAGAATGTAACGGAAACCCCGGCCTTCCTCGCCGATCAGGCTGGCGGCGGGAATGCGCATGTCGTCGAAGAACACCTGGTTGGTGTTGTGGTTGATCATCGTCGGGATCGGTTTGATCTCGCAGCCCTTGCCGACAACCTCGCGCAGGTCGACCAGGAAAACCGACATGCCGTCGGTGCGCTTGGTGACCTGGTCGGCCGGCGTGGTGCGGGCCAGCAGCAGCATCAGGTCGGACTGCAGCGCGCGCGAGGTCCAGATCTTCTGGCCGTCGCGCACCGCCCGGGTGCGCAGCTGCGTGGTGTCCGTGCCCGAGGTCGGTTCGGAGACGCCGAAGGCCTGCAGGCGCAGTTCGCCGCTGGCGATGCCCGGCAGGTACTGGCGCTTCTGCGCCTCGCTGCCGTGTCGCAGTACCGTTCCCATGATGTACATCTGCGCATGGCAGGCCGCGGCCGAGCAGCCCGAATAGTGGATTTCCTCCAGGATCACCGAGGCGGCGCGCAGCGGCAGGCCGCTGCCGCCATATTCCTCGGGGATCAGCGCGCCGAGGAAACCGGCCCTGGTCATGGTGTCGACGAAGGCGTGCGGGTATTCCGACTTCTCGTCGGCCTCGCGCCAGTACTCCGCCGGAAACTCGGCGCAGACCTTGCGCACGCCGTCACGGATCTCGGCATAGTCCTCGCCGATCGCCACCGGGATCAGGGCGTCGGCCGCCGCGCTCGTTTCGTTCATGCCTCATTCTCCTGCTTCGACATCGTCCGGCCATCGTCCGGACGGAGCGAAGCCGTCGGACAGGGGGACGGGCCCGCGGGTCCGCGGGTCTCAAGATGGCAATGGTTCATGCTGCACTGTCCCTCCAATCGCCTTATAGCGCACTTCGCGGGGCGCGCATCCGCGCCGCGCGCTGGCGGTATCGCAAGCCGGCGCGCTCGTGCTAGATGCGCAACCAACCGCCGGTTCGGCGCGAAACGGAAACCGTCATGATCAGAGCAACGAGCGAGCCCGAATTCGTCTGGTTTGCCTTCCGGGGCTGGGCCAATTTCGGCCTGCGGAAGCTCCTCAACGCCCTGCGCCACGGCCATGTCGTCCGCCAGCAGGCGATCGACGCCTATCTCGGCGCGCACGCGGTGCGCAAGCTGCATCTGGGCGCCACGTTCGACCTCGAGGGATTCCTCAATTCGCAGATTCTCGGACCGGCGCCGATCGACATCACCCGGCCGCTGCCGCTGCCCGATGCCTCCTTCGACCTGATCTATTCCTCGCACCTTGTCGAGCACATCCACCGCGCCCAGTTCGCCGCCTTCCTGAAGGAGGGGCACCGGGTGCTGAAGCCGGGCGGCCTGCACATCATCGCCACCCCCGGACTGGAGAGCATGTGCCGCAGCGTCTACGCCGAGGGCGGCGAGGCGCGCGACCTGCTGCTGGCGCGCAGCGGCGAGTATTACGGAGAGAGCACGCAGACGGGCGCGCATTTCTTCAATCTCGAATTCCGCGACTTCGGCCACCGCTTCATCTACGACAGCCCGCTGATGGCCCGCATGGCCGAGCAGGCGGGTTACGCCGCCTGCGAGGAGGTCGGCAATTTCGACATTCCCGATCCGGCGATCCGCGACTACCTGAAGAACCGCAAGCCGCCGCGCTGGGATGTGCTGACCCAGAGCTACGTCCTGACCCGCTGACGGCCCCGGTTTCCCTCATCGGACGATGGGCTCTAGGGTCGGAAGAAAGAACCGCCAAGCAGGAGAGTGACGGTGCCCCTGTCCGCCACGACCGAGCGTTCGCTCATGCATACCCGCAATCTCGACATGCGCGCCTACAAGCGCGACGACGGCCTGTGGGACATCGAGGGGCATCTCGTCGACACCAAGCCCTTCGCCTACGTGATGATCGATTCCTCCCGCGCACCGGACGAGCCGATCCACGACATGTGGCTGCGCCTGACCGTCGACCGCGACTTCGTCGTCCGCGAGGCCGAGGCGTTCATGGATGTCGGCGCGCATTTTCTCTGCAACGACGTCTCGCCGGCCTTCGCCGCACTGGCCGGCCTGCGTATCGGCGCGGGCTGGAACCGGGCGGTGCGCGAGCGTCTGGGCGGCCGTCGCGGCTGCACCCACCTGGTCGAAATGACGGCGCAGCTCGCCACCACCGCGATGCAGGCGATCTGGGCCGAGGACGAGGCCGATCAGGCGGCCGCCGGCGACGCGCACGAGCTGCCGTCCGGCATGCTCGATTCCTGCTACGCCTACCGGCGCGAGTCCGAATATCTGCGCCGCTACTTCCCCGATCACTGGGTCGACCCGGAGGCCGAACATGCTGAACGCGAGCCGGACGCCGGCTGAAAAACGCCGCGAACTCGCCGCCCGCCTGCGCCAGGGCGGCCTGCTCCGCTTCGTCGGCGCCTATGCGCCGGTCGTGGCGATGATGATCGAGGAGGCCGGCTTCGACGGCATCTACATGGGGTCCTCCACCCTGTCCGCCGATCTCGGCCTGCCGGATATCGGCCTGATCACCCTGGCCGAGGCGGCGCAGCGCGGCCGGCAGATCGCCGGCGCCAGCAACCTGCCGGCCCTGATCGACGTCGACACCGGCTTCGGCGAGGCGGTCAACGTCGCCCGCACGATCCACGAACTCGAGCAGGCGGGCCTCGCGGCCTGTCACATCGAGGACCAGGTCAGCCCGAAGCGCTGCGGCCATCTGGACAACAAGCAGGTGGTGCCGTGCGCGGCCATGGAGGAGAAACTGCGCGCCGCCGTCACCGCCCGGCGCGATCCCGATTTCCGCATCGTCGCCCGCACCGATGCCCGCGCGATCGAGGGACTCGACGCGGCGATCGCCCGGGCCCGGGCCTATGTCGCGGCCGGCGCCGACGTGATCTTTCCCGAGGCGCTCACCGACGAGGCGGAGTTCGCCGCCTTCCGCGAGGCGATCGACGTGCCGCTGCTCGCCAACATGACCGAGTTCGGCAAGTCGCCGCTGCTGCCGGCCGGCACCCTGGAACGGCTGGGCTACAACATCGTGATCTATCCCGCGACCACGCAGCGCCTGGCGCTGTTTGCGGTGGAGGACGGCCTGCGGCAACTGCGCGAGGAGGGCGGGCAGGGCGCCATGCTGAACCGCCTGCAGAACCGCCAGCGTTTCTACGAGATCATCGGCTACGAGGATTATGCCGCGCTCGACCGGTCCGTGGCCGGCTATTTCGATCCGGACAGCGGCCGATGAGCCGACGCACGCCGGCCGTGTTCATGCGCGGCGGCACCTCGAAGGGCCTGTTCTTCCACGCTTCCGACCTGCCGCCCGAGGGGCCGGCGCGCGATGCCCTGCTGTGCGCGGCGCTCGGCAGCCCCGATCCCAACGGCCGTCAGCTCGACGGCATGGGCGGCGGCCTGTCCTCGCTGTCGAAGGCCGTGATCGTGTCCCGCTCGGAGCGGCCCGACTGCGATATCGACTATCTGTTCGCCCAGGTGGCGGTGCGCGAGGCGCAGGTCGACTATGCCGCCAATTGCGGCAACCTGACGAGCGCGGTCGGTCCCTTCGCGGTCGACGAGGGCCTTGTCGCGGCCGCCGACGGCGAGGTCACGGTCCGGCTGTTCAACCGCAACACCGAAAAGCGCATCGACGCCCGCTTCGCCGTGCGCGACGGCGAAACCGTGGAGGCGGGCGATCAGCTCCTGCCCGGCGTCTCCGGTACCGCGGCGGCGATCCGGCTGGCCTTTCTCGATCCCGCCGGCGCGCTCACCGGCGCCCTGCTGCCCAGCGGCCGGGCCCGCGATCTGCTCCGTCCCGACGGGGGAGACGCGATCGAGGCCAGCCTGGTGGACGCGGCCGCGGCCTGCGTTTTCGTGCGCGCCGCCGATCTCGGCCTCGCCGGGACCGAGCTGCCCGACGCCCTGGAGTCCGATGCCGCCCTGCTCGACCGGCTGGAGGCGATCCGGCGGGCCGGTGCGCGGGCCATGGGCCTGCCGGACGGCGTGGCCAGCGCACCCAAGATCGGTCTGGTCGCCCCGCCGCGCGCGGCCGTCTGCCTCGACGGCACGACGCTGCCCGCGACGGCCATGGGCCTCAGCGTGCGGATGATCTCGATGGGCCAGCCGCACCGGGCCGTGCCGCTGACCGCCGGACTGTGCCTGGCCGCGGCGGCGGCGCAGGCCGACAGCCTGGTCGCGGAGGCCGCCGCCCCGGGCGAGGGCGATCTCGTTCTGGCGCATCCCTCCGGCCTGCTGACGGTCCGGGCCCGGCGGGGGGCCGCGACCGGCGCCCTCGAGGCGCTCGAGGTGGTCCGCACCGCGCGCCGGCTGATGGAAGGTCGGGTGCGGACGCTCTAGCCCTTTGGAACGGGCGGGCGCTCTGTTAGGTTCCGGCCAAAATCCGGGAGGCGTATTCAGGTGTTTCGGACGTTGTTCGCCGTCGTGACGGCCGCCGCGGTGCTGGCCGGCCTGTCGATGCCTGCCTGGGCGCAAGCCAAGAAGGAACTCGACAATCCCGCGATCGTCGTTGTCGACATGCCGCGGGTGCTGGCGGAAAGCGCCGCGGCCAAGACCCTGCGCGAGGCGGTGGCGGCGAAGAAGAAGGAGTTCGACGGGTCGCTCGCCGGTCGGGTCGAGGCGCTGAACAAGGCGCGCGAGCAGCTCGCCAGCCAGCAGGCGATCCTGGCGCCCGAGGCCTTCGCCCAGCGCCGGGGCGACCTGGAACAGCAGGCCGCCGGTCTGCGGCGCGAGCAGAGCGCCATGCGCGCGCAGTTGAACAACGGCCTCAATCGCGGCCTGCAGCGCATCCAGGCGGAAATTGCCAAGGTCCTCACCACCCTGATGCAGGAGCGCGGGGCGCAGATCTCGCTGTCGCGCGCGGCGGTGCTGGTGTTCGACAACCAGCTCGACGTGACCGACACCGTGATCAAGCGCCTGAACGACCAGCTCCGCAGCGTGCCCGTCGACTTCGCGCCCGCGAACAAGTCCTGATCGCCCGTGCCGGCGCCGGCCGGCCTGTCTCGTCGCCCTAGAGAAAACTGTAGGGATCGACGTCCACGGTGACGCGCACCTTGTTCGGGATCTCCACGCCGGCGAGCCAGCGCCGGGTCAGTTCCGAGGCGTTGACGCCGCGCGGGGTGCGCATCAGCAGGCGCTGGCGGTAGCGGCCGCGCAGCAGGTGCAGGGGCGCCGGGGCCGGACCGAGCACCTCGATGTCCGCCCGGCGCGGCGCGGCGCGGGCCAGCCGGCGGGCAGCCTCTTCCGCCATGCCCGCTTCCGGCGCGGCCGCGATCAGCGCCACCAGCCGACCGTAGGGCGGCAGGCCCTGGCCCTGCCGCGCCGCCGATTCCTGCGCCACGAAGCGGTCGCGGTCGTTCGCCGCCAGGGCCTGGATCACCGGATGTTCCGGCATCCAGGTCTGCAGCAGCGCCCGTCCCGGGCGTTCGGCCCGTCCGGCCCGTCCGGCGACCTGCTGCAGGAGCTGGAAGGTCCTCTCGCTGGCGCGCAGGTCGCCCCTTGGCCACCATCTGGGTGCCGATGACGATATCGATCGCGCCCTCGCGGATGCGCGCCAGCACGGCGGCGGCCTCCGACGGGCTCTGCACGGTATCGGAGGAGACGACCTCGATCCGGGCCGCGGGGAAACCCTCGCGGACCTCGTCCAGCAGCCGCTCCACCCCCGGGCCGCAGGCCGCGAAACTGTCCTGCGAGGCGCATTCGGGGCAGGCCCCGGGCATGCGCGCGCCATGGCCGCAATGGTGGCACTGCAGGCGTCCGCGGAAACGGTGCTCGACCAGCCAGGTATCGCAATTCGGGCATTTCAGACGGTGGCCGCAGGCCCGGCACAGGGTCAGCGGGGCATAGCCGCGGCGGTTCAGGAACAGCAGCACCTGTTCGCCGGCCTCGAGCGTCTGCTGCATCGCCCCGATCAGGCCCGACGACAGCCAGCGCTGGCGCTCGGGCGGGTCGCTGCGCAGGTCGATGGCGCGGATCTCGGGCAGCACGGCCTCGCCGAACCGGTCGTCCAGGGCCACCCGGCGGTAGCGCCCCGCCTCGACATTGGCGAGCGTTTCCAGCGACGGCGTGGCCGAGGCGAGGATGATCGGAATCCCGCCCAGCGAGGCGCGGGCGACGGCCATGTCGCGGGCCTGGTAGAGCACGCCGTCCTCCTGCTTGAAGGCGGCCTCGTGCTCCTCGTCGACGACGATCAGCCCGAGCCGCGAAAAGGGCAGGAACAGCGCCGAGCGGGCGCCGACCACGATGGGCGCCCGGCCCTCGGCGATCGCCCGCCAGGCCTGGCGCCGCTGGCCGGCGGGGACTTCGGAATGCCAGACCACGGGCGGCGCCCCGAAGCGCTGCGCGAAGCGGTCCAGCCATTGTCCGGTCAGGGCGATCTCGGGCAGCAGCACCAGCACCTGGCGGCCGGCCGCCAGCCGGTCGGCGATCGCCTCGAAATAGACTTCCGTCTTGCCCGAACCGGTTACCCCGTCGAGCAGGCTGGCGGTGAAGCCGGCTTCAAGGCCGTCGCACAGGGTTCGCGCGGCCTCGGCCTGGCCGGCGCTCAGGGCCGGTCCCGCCCGGGCCGGATCGGGCACCGCGATCGCGGCTTCCGCCGACAGGGTGACGGCCTCCAGCGTGCCTGCCGTGACCAGGCCGCGGACCACGCCGCTGCTGACTCCCGCAAGCTGCGCCAGTTCCGCCGCGGTTCGCGGCGGCGCGTCGATCAGCGCGTCGATTACCCGGCCGCGCGCCGCCGTCATGCGTTCGGGCGGCGGACCGCCGAGGCGGTAGCCGGTCCGCGGCAGCGGCGGTTCCAGCGCCGCGGGCACGCTCATTGCCATGCGCAGCACGCCGCCGCGGTCGGCGCAGCAATAGTCGGCGACCCAGTCGAGAAAGCGCCGGGTCACCGCGCTCATGGCGGGCACCGGAAGCCGGCGGGTCACGGGCTTCAGGCGGTCGTCCGCCAGCGCCGCGGCCGGATCGGCGGGGCCCTCGCCCCAGACCACGCCGCGCACCAGGCGCCGGCCCAGCGGCACCTCGACGAAATCGCCCGGCGCCGCGGGGCGCTCGGGATCGAGGGCATAGTCGTAGTCGCTGCCGAGCGGCAGCGGCAGCCGGACATGGACCCGCCGCGCGCTCACGGCCGGCGGTCCGGCGCCGTGCGTGGAGGCCGGGTCGGCCGGTTCAGACCGGATCCCAGGTGAACACCGTGCGGGCGTCGCCGAGCGCGGTGAAGTTGCCCTTGAAGGCGGGGAAGGCCCGCTCCAGCAGGGTGTCCGCGCTCCAGCCGGTCGGGTCGGCCATGCCCTGGATCGGGCGGGGATGGTTCCACAGGAAGATCTCGTTGCCGCGGACCGAGAAGATCTGGCCGTTGATGTCTTCCGCCGCGTCCGAGAGAAGCGCCACCGCGGCCGGCGCGATCTGATCGGCCCGCATCTTCTGCTGCATCATCTCCAGCCGCTTGCGCGTCTTCTCGTCCTTTGGCGGGATCGTCCCGATCATCCGGGTCCAGGCGGACGGCGAGATGATGTTGCAGCGCACGTTCTTCGAGGCGTTCTCCATCGCGATGATGTGCGACAGGCCGGCGATGCCCAGCTTGGCGGCGCCGTAGTTGGTCTGGCCGATGTTGCCGATCAGGCCTGATGTCGAGCTGAAGAGCACGATCGAGCCGGATTCCTGGTTGCGGAAATGCTCGATGGCGGCGCGGGCGACGTTGAACGAGCCCTTGAGATGGACCTCGATCACCGCGTCCCAGTCTTCCTCGCTCATCTTGTGGAACATCTTGTCGCGCAGGATGCCGGCCGGCGAGATGATGCCGTCGAGGCCGCCGAAACTGTCGAGGGCCTGGCTCACCATCTGCTTGCAGCCCGCCAGCGAGGCGACGGAATCGGAATTGGCGACCGCTTCGCCGCCGGCCTCGCGAATGTCGCGGGCCGTCTGTTCGGCGGGGCCGGCGTCACCCTCATCGCCGCCCGAGACCGAGCCGCCGAGGTCGTTGACCACGACCTTCGCGCCCTCGCGCGCGGCCAGCAGCGCGCTTTCCCGCCCGATGCCCCGGCCCGCGCCGGTGACCAGAACGACCTTTCCCTCGAGTACGCCCATGATCCTCGTCTCCTCCCTGAATCAGATCGGCCGACACGCTACCGCGCCGGGCGGAAGCCCGCCAGCGGCCGCGCGGCGGCGGCCCCTTCGCGATGGCTGTCAGCGTCCGAGCTTCTTCCAGATGCCCGACGCGGTCATCACCACCCGCTCGCCGCAGCGCACCTCGCCCTGGATGAAGACCAGCGAGCGGGTTTCCCGGGTCACCGCGCCGCGGCAGACCAGCCAGTCGCCGATCACCGCACCGGAGACGAAGTCGGTGTTCAGGGTGACGGTGGCGCAGGCGGCCTCGTCCACATGCCGCCAGACGATGTGGCCCAGCGTGTGGTCGGCCAGCGTGATCAGCAGGCCGCCATGGACCGCGCCGCGCTTGTTGCAGTGCCGCTCGTCGGCCCGGATCGCGCAGGCGTAGCCGGCATCCGCGCCGCTGGTGTAGAGCGGGCCGCAATGCGCCTCGAAACTGGCGGGTTCGGCCTGCGGGCGGAAACCCTCGGGCGGCGTGGCGTCGTCGTTCATCGCGGCTCCTTGCTGGCGGCGGCGCGGCCGGTGCGGGGCGGAAACAGGGCTTCGAGAAAGCGGCGGGCCGACCGGTAGATGCCGGGATCCTCGCTCGCCCGGGGACCGCCGACATTGAGCACGGCAATGCGCCGGGCGACAAGCCAGCCGCGGACATGGGCGAGCCGGCGGCGGTCGTCGGGATCGACCAGCAGGCGCGGCTTGCGCCGCATCGCCTGCGCCGTCAGCGCGGTGCCGCCGCGCGGACGCCGGCGGCAGAGCACCAGCGTGCCGTCGGAATCGCGCAGGTTCCACAGCGTGCGCTGGGCGACCCGGGCCATCGGGGTTTCGCGCAGGCGATAGCGGGCGTCGATCGGGCCGTCCTCGGCCCAGCGGCCGCGCGGACACCAGCCGCCGGCGAGCAGGCCGGCGGCCAGCGCGACGTCCAGCGCGGCGCGGTCGACACCGCTCTGGCCGCCGGAGATGATGGCGCGCGGTCCGCCCCGCCGGCCCGGCCGCGGGCGTGCTAGAAGGCGGGATGCGGTTGCAACGGGACAGGAAACAGCGGAGGCACGCATGACGGTGACGATCTACCACAACCCCCGGTGCAGCAAATCGCGCCAGACGCTGGCGCTGCTGCAGGAGAACGGCCACGAGCCGGTGATCGTCGAATATCTCAAGACCCCGCCGGACGCGGCCACGCTAAAGCGGCTGCTGGGCCAGCTCGGTCTGTCGCCGCGCGAGCTGATGCGCCGCAAGGAGGCGGCCTACAGGGAAAACGGCCTGGATGATCCGGGCCTGAGCGACGCGGCGCTGATCGCGGCCATGGTCGAGAACCCGATCCTGATCGAACGGCCGATCGTGGTTTCGGGCGCGCGGGCGGCGCTGGGCCGGCCGCCGGAGCAGGTGCTGGAGATTCTCTGATCGCGTCCGATCGCGCCGGTTTCGAGGCGGTCGCCCGGCTGGATCCGGCGCTGGCGGCGATCCTGGAGCGCCACGGCGCGCCGCCCTCGCGGGCCAGGCCGCCCGGATTCGCCTCGCTGCTGCAGATCGTCAACCAGCAACAGCTCTCGCTGGCCGCCGCCGCGGCGATCTGGGGGCGGCTGGCCGCGGCGGTCCCCGCGCTCGATCCCGACGGGGTCCTGGCGCAGGATGCCGAGGCGCTGCGGGAACTGGGCCTGTCGCGCAACAAGGCCCGTTTCGCCCATGCTCTTGCCCGGGCGGTGGCGGACGGGACACTCGACCTCGACGGACTGGCCGATCGCGATGACGAGGCGGCGATCGCGGCGCTGACGGCCGTGACCGGAATCGGACGCTGGACCGCGGAAATCTACCTCATCACCGCGCTGGATCGCCCGGACGTGATGCCGGCGGCGGACATTGCGCTGATGGAGGCATTGCGCGATATCCGCGGCTGGCCAAGCCGTCCCGATGCCGCCACATTGCGGGCAGCCGCCGAGGACTGGCGGCCCTGGCGGACCTATGCCGCGCGCCTGCTCTGGCACCGTTACCGGGCGCTGAAGGGACGCGAGGCGGGACTGTGAGGAAGGCACGCGGAACCGGCATTCGGGCGCGGTCGGATCGGGAGGGAAGAAGGCGATGATAGCGCGACTGGACGGGCCGCGACTGCCGGCGCAGGGCGGCGAGACCCGCAAGCTGGTGATCCTGCTGCACGGCTACGGGGCCGACGGCAACGACCTGATCGGCCTTGCACCGCACCTTCAGCGCATCCTGCCCGATGCGGCCTTCGTCGCGCCCAACGCGCCCGAACCCTGCGCCGGGGCGCCGATGGGCTACCAGTGGTTTCCGATCGGCCGGTTCGACCCTTCCGAACGCGAGCGGGGCGCCGATGCCGCCGCGGGCACGCTGGACGCCTTCATCGACGCGGAACTGGCGCGCTACCGCCTGGACGAGCGCAGCCTGGTGCTGGCGGGGTTCAGCCAGGGCACGATGATGGCGTTGCATGTCGGCCTGCGCCGGGCCGTCGAACCGGCGGCGATCATCGGCTTTTCCGGCATGCTGGTGGCGGG
The DNA here is from genome assembly GCA_041940205.1 of Alphaproteobacteria bacterium. Taxonomy (GTDB): domain Bacteria; phylum Pseudomonadota; class Alphaproteobacteria; genus JBGTSP01. Next base: position 11,097 of record JBGTSP010000011.1, on the reverse strand, counting down.
CGAGCGCCTGCCGGACGAGATCAAGGTGCGGCCGCCGGTGCTGCTGGTTCACGGCGACCAGGACGAGGTCCTGCCCGTCGAGGCGATCTTCGAGGCCGCGCAGGGGCTCGGCGCCGCCGGCGTCTGTGCGCGCTGGCACATCAGCGAGGGCATCGGGCACGGGATCGCGCCCGACGGTCTCGAACTCGCGGCCGCCTTCCTGCGGGCGGTCTTTGCCGGCCAGTTCGGCCGGCGCCTGGCCTGACCGCCATCGGCTGCAAGAAGAGGAGCATGCCACCATGGAAGAGCGTTACAGCGCCCTGTCGAACGAGATGGGCGCCCTGATCGCCGAATACGGACTCAGCGTCGTCGGCGCGATCGTCATCCTGATTCTCGGCTGGATGGTCGCGGGCTGGGTGCGCGGCGCGGTGCCCAAGCTGCTGGCGCGGACCGGCAAGGTCGACGCCACGCTGCAGCAGTTCTTTGGAAGCCTCAGCTACTACCTGGTGCTGGGCTTCGTCATCATCGCCGTGCTGGCCGAATTCGGCGTGCAGACCGCCAGCATCATCGCGGTGTTTGGCGCCATCGGCCTGGCCATCGGCCTTGCGCTGCAGGGCACGCTGTCGAACGTGGCGGCGGGCGTGATGCTGCTGCTGTTCCGTCCCTTCAAGGTCGGCGACTATGTCGACGCCGCCGGCGTGGCGGGCACGGTGAAGGCGATCACGCTGTTCACCACCGAACTCGATACCCCCGACAATGTGCGCATCATCGTCGCCAACTCCGACGTCTGGGGCACGTCGGTGAAGAATTTCAGCTATCACGACACCCGCCGCGTCGATCTCGTGGTCGGGATCGGCTACGGCGATTCCATGGACGAGGCGATCGCCATCCTGAACGAGGTGCTGGATGCCGACGAGCGCTGCATGGCCGAGCCGGCGCGCCAGGTCATGGTCTCGGAACTGGGTGACAGCAGCGTCAACATCACCATCCGCGTCTGGTCGAAGGCGTCCGACTACTGGCCGCTGAAGTTCGCGCTGACCAAGGCGATCAAGGAAGCCTTCGACGCGAAGGGCATCTCCATTCCCTTCCCGCAACGCGACGTGCACCTGCACCAGGCCACTTCCGGCGTCTGAGCGCCCGGCCGCGGTTGCCTTCAGCGCCAGGCGCCGAGCTTGATGGCGCCGGCGACGGCGATTCCGTAGGCGAGGAAGCCGAGGGCCACGACCACCGAGAGGTCGGCGATGTCCGGCGCGCCGTAAAAAACCAGCCAGCCGCCGGCCAGCGCCACGACGGCGAGCCGCAACAGGCCGGCGGCAACCGGCCAGAACAGCCGGCGCGCGCCCTGGGAGGCGAAGAACAGGCACAGGCCGAGGCCGAAGAAGCCGTAGAACGGCCCGACGATCCTGAGATAGGTGCGGCAGGCCTCTCGCACGGCCTCGTCGGCGCTGAACAGGTCCGCCCACAGGCCCGGCGCCAGCGCCAGCAGAAGCCCGATGGCGCCGGTGATCCCGGCGGCCGCCAGCGCGCCGGACCAGGCCACCCGGTGCCCGCGGTCGTGCTCGTTGGCGCCGAAATGCACGCCGACCAGGGTGATCAGCGCCGCGCCGATGCCGAAGACCACCGGGATCAGCAGGAACTCGATGCGCGTGCCGACGCCGTAGCCCGCCAGCACCGCGTCGCCCTGGCGGGCGACGAAGGCGGTCATCAGCGAGACCGTGGATATCGAGGCCAGCGGCGAGATCGTCGCCGTCAGGCCCGGCTTCAGCAGGTCGGCGAACAGGCCCGCCGACAGCGGGGTCGAGAACGGCCGCAGCGCGATCCCCGCCTTGCCGCGCAGCAGGTAGACCAGCAACAGCGCGCTGCCCGCCGTCGCGCCCAGCAGGATCGCCACCGCCGCGCCCTGGATGCCGAGCGCGGGAAACGGACCCGGCCCCAGCACCAGCAGACCGCCGGCGACGATCTGCACCGCCGAACTGGTCATCATCGCCAGCCCGGAAAAGCGCATGTGGCCGCAGGCCCGGACGATGCTGGAGAGCATGTTCAGCAGCCAGAACAGCACCACGCCGGAAAAGAACAGGTCGGAGAAGGCCAGCGCCTGGGCGAGCGATTCGCCCCGACCGCCCAGGGCGGCGAAGATCGTGTTGCCGAAACGCACGAACAGCACGCTGAAGCCAAGGCCGATCACAAGCGCCAGCACCAGGGCGTGCACGGCGATCGCCTCCGCCCTTGCCTGGTTCCCGGCCCCCAGCGCCTGGGCCAGCGCCCCTGCGATGGCGCCGCCGATCGCGCCCGTGGCGATCATGCCCATCAGCATGAACATCGGAAACACGAGGGCGAGCCCGGCCAGCGCCGGCGTGCCGACCTGGCCGACATACCAGGCCTCCGCCGCCGAGGTGGCCAGCATCACGAACATGGCCGCCACGTTCGGCGCGGCGAGGCGGGCGATGGTGGGGCCGATCGGCGCGCTCAGAAGGACGGTGCTGTTCATGCCTGCCTCGATTTATGGTTCAAAAAATGAACTAGATACAGAGGTTCAAAAAGTCAACTTAATTTCCTATTCTCTACGCGTCGGGAGGCGGGACGACGCGGAGTTTGACGATGAGCGTGCAGAACTACGACCGGCTGAACTGCCCGGTGGCCAAGGCGCTGTCGGTGGTGGGCGACCAGTGGACCCTGCTGATCGTGCGCGACCTGCTGGGCGGACGCCGGCGGTTCAACGAGATCCAGGACAGCCTCGGCCTGTCGCGCAACCTGCTGGCCCAGCGTCTGCGTCAGCTCGTCGACGAGGGCCTCGCCGAGCGGATCGTCGAACCGGGCTCGCGCCGCGCAATCTATCGGCCGACCCGCAAGTGCCGGGAGTTGCGCATCGCCCTGCTGGCGCTGGCCGAATGGGGCGACCGCTGGCAGCCCGACGGCAAGGGGCCGCGTTTGCTGCCGGTCGACCGCGAGAGCGGCGAACCGGTCGGCGTTCGGCTCTGCCGGTTGCGCGACGGCGTGGCGCTGGAACCCGAACAGGTGCGCGTGCGCACCCGCAGCCAGGCCGCCCACGAGCGCTCGGCCGCCCGCGACGCCGGCTCGTCGCTCCCGCAGCCCGCAGACTGACCGCCCCGGACCGCACCGTCTCGACGGCGGCCGGATTGCATCGCATGCTCGCCGCCGCGGGCACCCGCCCGCCTGTTGTCAACCGCAAGCGGGCCGCCCGATGACCGAAGTCCTGTATCTCAACCATGCCAGCGAGGATCTCTACGCGCTGTTCCGCGCCGAGGCGCCGGACGGCGTGACCCTGGTGACGCTGGAAAGCGACGACGAGGCCGAGCGCCTGGAGCGGCTGGCGACCGCCGACGTGGTGATCGTCGGCAGCACGAGACTGACGGCGGCCCATGTCGCCGCCGCGCCCCGTCTTCGCCTGGTGCATCACCAGGGCGTCGGCTACCACGACACCTGCGACGTCGACGCCCTGCGCGAGCGGCAGATCGCGCTCGCGCTCGCGCCCGGCGGCACCTCGGTGGCGGTGTCCGAGCAGGCGGTGATGCTGATGCTGGCGGCGAACCGCCATCTCGCCCATCTCGACGCGGAACTACGGGCCGGACGCTGGCACGCCAACACCATGCGCATGCGCTCGCGCCAGCTCGCCGGCCAGACCGTGGGCATCGTCGGCCTGGGACGGATCGGCCGCGCCGTCGCGCGGCGCCTCGTGCCCTTCGGCGTGCGGGTGCTCTACAACGACATCCTCGATTTTCCCGAGAGCCTGGACCGCGAGCTGAACGTGACGCCGGTCGACTTCGACACCCTGCTGGCGGAAGCGGAGACGATCACCCTGCACCTGCCGCTCACCGAAGAGAGCCATCACATGTTCGATGCCGGTGCCTTCGCCCGCATGCGCGAGGGCGCGGTGCTGGTGAACTGCGCGCGCGGCCCGATCGTCGAGGAGGCCGCCCTTGTCGCGGCGCTGACCGACGGGCCGCTGCGCGCGGCCGGGCTCGATACCTTCGAGCTGGAGCCGCCGCCCGGCGACTGGCCGCTGGCCCGGCTGCCCAATGTCGTGCTCACCCCGCACGTGGCCGCCGGGGTACGCGAGGCGATGGCGATGAAGATCCGCGACATCTTCGCCAACATCGCCCGTTTCGAGGCCGGCGAAAGCCTCGAGGAGCGGGTCGTGCTGTAGCCGGGACTGCGCCGCCGGCGTTGCCGGCCGCTTGTCAGACGTGCTGGTCGATCAGGATCGGATTGCCGTCGGGATCGCGCAGCAGGCAGTGCGCCGGCCCGCTGCCGTCGGGATCGGCCTCGGTCTCGATGGCGAGACCCGCCTGCTGCAGGCGGGCCTGGATCGCCCTGACGTCCTCGAAATTCTCCAGCGGCGTGGCATCCGAGCCCCAGCCGGGATTGAAGGTCAGGATCGGCTGCTCGAACATGTTCTGGAACAGGCCGATCACGCAGCGCGGATTGCGCAGGATCAGCCAGCCCTGCTCGGGATCGCCGCCGGCGACGCGAAAGCCCAGGGTCTCGTAGAAGGCCCGGGAACGGGCGAGGTCCGAGACCGGCAGGCTGAGCGAGAATTGTCCGAGGTCCATTGGCGTCTCCCCTGGCGAGCGTGAGGGTTCTGCCTGCCAGTCCGCGCCGGCGAGGCCAAGGGGCGCCGGCCGTCGGGCCACCGGGTTCACGCAAACGTGTTGGGGGAGATCCTCTCGAGCGCGCCGCCGCGCGTCGGGATCCGGCTCAACGCAGGCGATCGAGTATCCGGCGCAGAGCCGCGAGGTCTTCCCCCTCCAGCGGTGCGCCGACCAGTTCGTCGATCGCCGGGCCATAGACCCGCCACATCCGCCGGCGTAGCGCCGCGCCGTCCGGCGTCAGGCGCAGCAACTGGCTGCGGCCGTCGTCGGGACAGGGATGGCGGCCCAGCAGACCGGCCCGGTCCAGCCGCTCGATCAGGCGCGAGAGGTTGTATTGCGCCAGCAGCAGCCGTTCCTGCAGGTCCACCGGGCGCAGGCCGTCGGCCGGGCCGCGCTCCAGTTCCCACAGCACGTCATACCAGGCAAGCGGCGGCAGTCCGGCCGCCTTCAGCCGGTCCTCGATCGCATCGCGAATGCGCTGGCCGGCGCGCAGCAAACCCGTCCAGACCGCGCCCGCCTCGTTGCGTTTCGATCCCGTCATCCGCCATCGATAACGAATGAATGCAAATGCATCAACCTTGCGCCTGCCGCGTGCTCCACTATATGCAATTGCATGCAAAAACAGGAGCCTCCCGTGACCCCCCGACCCCGACCCGATTCCCAACTCCTCCTCGTCTCCCACCCCCTCTGCCCCTACGTGCAGCGCGCCGTCATCGTGCTGGAGGAGAAGGGAGCCCCCTATGCGCGGCGGGACATCAACCTTGCCGCCAAGCCGGACTGGTTCCTGCGTCTCTCGCCGCTGGGCAAGACCCCGGTGCTGCGGGTCGGAGACCACGCCGTCTTCGAATCCGCCGTGATCGTCGAATATCTCGAGGAAACCCGGGCGCCGGCGCTGCATCCCGCCGATCCGCTGCGCCGCGCCCTGCACCGCGCCCATGTCGAGCTCGCCTCGCAGGCGCTGGCGCTGATCGCCGGGCTCTACAACGCACCGGACGAAGCCGGATTCCGCGACCGGCAGGGGGCGCTCGCGGCGCAGTTCGACTGGCTCGAGGAGCACCTCGCTGCTCCGCAGGCGCCGGGCCCGTGGTTCGACGGCGCGGACTTTTCGCTGGTCGATGCCGCCTTCGCCCCGGTGTTCCGCTATTTCGACGTGATCGACGGCTTCGCGGATCTCGGCCTGTTCGCGCCCCGGCCGCGGCTTGCCGCCTGGCGGGCGGCACTCGCGGATCGTGCTTCCGTGCGCCGCGCGGTCGCGCCCGACTATGGCGACCGGCTGACCGGGTTTCTCGCCCGCCGCCCGGGCCACCTGGCGGGCCTCGTGAGGCGCCGGCTTGACGATGCCTCGGCAAGCGCCGCAGGCTGACGCTTTCGCCAACCGGCCAATGCGGGAGGGACGGGCATGGAACTGGCAGAGGTGATGCGCACCACCTTCGCGGCGCGCGAATATACCGATGCGCCGCTGCCCGACGCGGTGCTGCACGACATTCTGGAGACCGCCCGGTTCGCGCCAAGCGGCGGCAACCGGCAGGGCAACCGGGTGATCGTGGTCCGCGATGGCGAGACCAAGGCCCGTATCGCCGAGCTCGCCGCGCCGGCCGCGAAACGCTACGCGGCGCAGATCCTGGCGGGCGAGAATCCGTGGAACACCATCGTGCCCCCGGGGGTCTCGCCGGCGCAGATCGCCGACACGCCGGCGCCGATGGAGCTGCTTTCCGCCTACACCTCGGCACCGGTGCTGCTGGTGTTCTGCGTCGACCTCAAGGTCGTCGCCTCGATGGACCAGGAGCTCGAGCGCATCGGTGTGATCAGCGGCGCCTCGATCTATCCCTTCGTCTGGAACGTGCTGCTGTGCGCCCGCGAGGCCGGCTTCGGCGGCACCATCACGACCCTGCCGGCGGCCCGCGAGGCCGAGATGCAGGCGCTGCTGAACGTGCCGGCCGACCATGCCGTCGCGGCGGTGGTGCCTCTGGGCCAGCCGGTCAGGCAGCTCACCCGCCTGAAACGCCGCCCGGTCTCGGAAATCGCCAGCCGCGAGCGTTTCGACGGCGCGCCCTTCACCGCGGACTAGCCTCCCGCCGGCCTCGCCTTCAGATCGCCCCGGCCGCGGCCAGGGCGGCGATCTCCGTCTCGTCGTAGCCCAGCTCGGCCAGTACCGCGCCGGTATCGGCGCCGACCGACGGCGCGGGTCGCCGGTAGCTGGGCGGGGTCTCCGACAGGCGCACCGGATTGGCGACGCTGCGGACCGTGCCGGCCGCGGGATGCGGCAGTTCCACCACGAGGTCGCGGGCGCGGACCTGCGGGTCGGCGAAGGTCTCGTCCATCTCGTGGATCGGCCCGCAGGGAATGGCGTGGTCGCTCAGATGCGCGATCCAGTGCGCCACGCTGTCGCCGCCGAGCACCTGCTCGATCGCCTCCGTCAGGGTGTCGCGATGCGCGAGGCGGGCGCCGTTGTCCGCGAAGCGCGGATCGTCGCGCCAGTGCCGACGGTCCAGCGCGGTGGCGAGACGGTCGAACTGGGCATCGGTGATCAGGTTGATCATCAGCCAGCCGTCGGCCGCCCGGAAGGCGCCATAGGGCGCCACCATCTGGTGATCGTTGCCGCTGCGGGGAAACCGGGGACCGCCGTTCAGCACGCTGGCGGCATTGTTGAGCATGACCCCGACGGTCGAATCCAGCAGGGCGATGTCGAGATGCTGGCCCTGTCCGGTGGCCTCCCGGTGGCGCAGGGCGGCGAGGATGCCGATCACCGCGTCCTTGGCCGCCAGCAGGTCGGAGATCGGCACGCCGATCCGGGTCGGTCCCTCGCCGGGCGTGCCGTCGCGCCGGCCGGTGGCGCTCATCAGCCCACCCATCGCCTGCGCCAGGGTATCGAAGCCGGGCCGCGGCGCGTAGGGACCGGTCTGTCCAAAGCCGGTGATCGAGCAGTAGATCAGGCGCGGATGCGCTGCCTTCAGGTCGTCGTAACCCAGGCCGTAGCGGGCGAGCGTGCCCACCTTGTAGTTCTCGATCAGCACGTCCGCCCAGGCGACCAGCCGGCGGGCCAGCGCCTGTCCCTCGGGCCGGGTGAAATCCAGCGTCAGGCTGCGCTTGTTGCGGTTGGCGGTGTGAAAGATCGTGCAGTCCGCGGTTTCGGCGCCGTCGCCGTCGCGAAGCCAGGGCGGTCCCATCTGCCGCAGGTCGTCGCCGGCGCCCGGCCGTTCGGTCTTGATCACCTCGGCCCCGAGATCGCCCAGCGTCTGCGCCGCGAAAGGCCCGGCGATCACCCGGCTCATGTCCAGCACCTTCAGGCCCGCCAGCGCGTCGGCCATGCCCGTCTCCCCCCGTCTGCCGCGAACGCGATACACTCGCGCCTCACTGTAGCGCCCTGCCGGGGAGGGAAAAGGCCATGGCGGAAGACCTGCAGCAGCTTGTCGAGGCCCGTTTCGGGCCGACCGCGCCCCGGGTCGCCGGCGCCGGCGCCACCGGCGGAGACGGCGGCGGTTCGGGAAGCCCGGTGGCACGGCTGCTCCTCGGCCACCGCACCCACCGGCGCTATGCCGACCGGCCGGTCGATCCGGCCCTGCTCGACCTGCTGTTCGCCTGCGCCTTCTCCGCGCCGTCGAAGTCCGACCTGCAGCAGGCCGGCGTGGTGCGGGTCCGCGATCCCGCCCTCCGCGCCGAAATCGCCGCGCTGATCCCGTCGATGCCGTGGATCGCCGCGGCGCCGGAATTCATGGTCTTCATCGGCGACGGGCGACGGATACGCGCGATCTGCGCGGTCCGCGGCAAGCCCTTCGCCAACGACCACCTGGACGCCTTCTTCAATCCGGCGGTGGATGCAGGCCTGGCGCTGGCGAACTTCATCGCCGCGGCCGAGGGAGAGGGGCTGGGCTGCTGCCCGATCAGCGCGGTGCGCAACCATGCCGAACGCATCGGCGCGCTGCTGGCGCTGCCCGCGCATGTCTTTCCGGTCGCCGGTCTGTGCCTGGGCTGGCCGGCGCGCGAGGGATTCATCTCGTCGCGGCTGCCGCTCGACGCCTCGGTGCATGTCGACCGCTACGACGATGCCGGCATGCCGGCCCGCGTGGACGAATACGATCGCCGGCGGGACGGCATTCACGCCATCCCGCCGGACGCACATCGTCTTGTCGATCGTTACGGGACCGCCGCGTTCTACGGCTGGTCCGAGGACAAGGCCCGCCAGGTCTCGCTCAGCGAGCGGGAGGATTTCGGGGCCTATGTCCGTTCACAGGGGTTCAGGTTGGACTGAGGGCCTCTTCGCCGCCGTTGACCGGCCGCTGTGGAGGGTCGGGGTCGCGCTTGCGGGCTCAGGACCGCCAGAACGGCTTGGCCGCCTCGTGGCGGGCCCGGACGCGGTTGACCCCGATATCCTTCAGCAGGCGGTCGTCGAGCTCGCTGAGGGCAATGCGCTGGTCATGGCGGGCCTGCCATGCGACCAGCACATCCATCAGGCGCAGGGGCGACGGCATGTGAAAATTCCTCAGTCTGATCGCAGTTGTGCCAAACATCACGTTCTCCATCGGTTCCGCGTTTCGTAGGCTGTTAGATGGGGGAAAACCGCGATCTTCACAAACGATCATATTTCATGGCATAGATGAGAAAAATCTGTGCTTCGAGGAAAATGTCATGGCGGGCAGGCGACTGCCGCCGCTCAACGCCCTGCGCGCGTTCGAGGCGGCGGCCCGGCATCTGAGTTTCACCCGGGCGGCGGATGAACTCTCGGTCACCCAGGCCGCGGTCAGCCACCAGGTCAAGCAGCTCGAGGAATGGCTCGGCGTGCCGCTGTTCCGCCGCCGGCCGCGCGCGGTGCTGCTGACGGAGAGCGGGCAGGCCTATCTGCCGCCGGTGCGGGAAGCCCTCGACGGCCTGGCGACGGCGACCCGGCGGCTGCTCGAGCGGCAATCCGCGGGCGTGCTCAACGTCTCGATCCCGCCGTCCTTCGCCGCCAACTGGTTCGTGCCCCGGCTGGGCGCCTTTCGCGCCGCCAATCCGGAGATCGACGTGCGCCTGAACGCGACCGACGATCTCGTGGATTTCGCGCATGACGATATCGACGTCTCGATCCGCTACGGCCTCGGCGACTGGGACGGGGTCGAATACGAGCACTTCATGGACGAGGAGATGTTCCCGGTCTGCGCCCCGGCGTTGCTCGCGCGCGGCAAGCCGCTGCGCCGGCCGGACGATCTGCGCCACTACACCCTGTTGCACGACGACATGCGCGAGAACTGGCCGATGTGGCTCCGCGCGGCGGGGGCACGGCAGGTCGATCCGACGCGCGGGCCCACCTTCAACCTGTCCTCGCTGGTGCTGGCCGCCGCGATCGACGGCCAGGGCGTGGCGCTGGGACGCTCGTCCCTGATGGAGCGCGATCTTGCCGCGGGCCGGCTGGTGCGGCCCTTCGCGCTCGCCCTGCCGGCGCATTTCGCCTTCTATGTGGTCTATCCGCCGCGGTCCGGCGACATTCCCAAGGTGCGGGCGCTGATCAGCTGGCTCAAGGCCACTGTCGCGGCCGAGCGCGAGGCCGCGGAACTGTCGGGCCGGGCCTGACCCGGCCGGGGCCGGGCGCGCCGCCGAGGGCCGGCTGTCAGCAGGCGGCCGGACCGTTGGCGATCGCCAGCAACGGCGCGATCGCCCTGTTCTCGGCGACGAACAGGCCGTCGGCGGTTTCCAGCCAGTAGCCGGGACCGTCGCGGCGCAGCAGGTAGCAGTGGGTCTCGCGCCGGTTCACGAACAGCGCGGCAGCCATCGCCGGGCCGCGCTTCGGCACGGAATAGCCGCACCACAGGCTGCCGGCGGGACGCCGTTCGAAATGCCGTTCGATCAGGTCGAGGTCGTCGTCATCGAGTTGGGTCTGGCTGACCAGGAGGCCAGCGGCGGGGAAGCGTTCGCGGGCTGAATCGATGTGGACCATGAAGCGAATCCTAGCCTCGGGCTGGTAAACAAAGACTTACAGTTGCCCCCGATGTCGGACCTCCCCCGGTCCGCCGTCTACTCTCGCAGCGCCGGCAGGTCGGCGAAAAAGTCGAGGGCCTCCGGGTTCGCCAGGGCCTCGCGATTCTTCACCGGCCGGCCGTGCACGATGTGCGAGACCGCCAGTTCCGTGATCTTGCCGTTGATCGTCCGCGGCAGGTCCGGCGCCTGGATCACCTTCGCCGGCACGTGCCGGGGCGAGGCGCCGGTGCGGATCTGCGTCCGGATCTTCTGCAACAGCGCGTCGTCCAGCACGAGCCCGTCGCGCAGGGTGACGAACAGCACGATGCGCACGTCGTTGTCCCACTGCTGGCCGATTACAAGGGCTTCCAGCACCTCTTCCAGGCTCTCGACCTGGCGGTAGATTTCCGCCGTGCCGATGCGCACACCGCCCGGGTTGAGCGTGGCGTCCGAGCGGCCGAAGATCACGAAGCCGCCATGCGCGGTGCGTTCGACCCAGTCGCCGTGCCGCCAGTTCCCCGGAAAGTCCTCGAAATAGGCCGCCCGGTAGCGGCTGCCGTCGGCGTCGTTCCAGAAG
>JBGTSP010000010.1:0-38590 GCA_041940205.1 Alphaproteobacteria bacterium | reverse complement strand
CTTGGCTCCGACGTGTATCGGGAACTCCCGGGCGGCGAACCGCTTCGCACTTCGCCTGGAGCTCTCAGAGCCAAGCCACAAAGTGGCTTGGTTCCAACGTGTATCGGGAACTCCCGGGCGGCGAACCGCTTCGCACTTCGCCTGGAGCTCTCAGAGCCAAGCCACAAAGTGGCTTGGCTCCGACATGTATCGGGAACTCCCGGGTGGCGAACCGCTGCGCACTTCGCCTGGAGCTCTCAGAGCCAAGCCACAAAGTGGCTTGGCTCCAACGTGTATCGGGATCTCCCGGGCGGCGAACCGCTTCGCACTTCGCCTGGAGCTCCCGGGGCCGGGGCCTTTTGAGCCAGGGCGTCGTCGCGCGGCTCGCGCGTAGTCCCACTACGCGCTTCGCCACGCTCCTGGCCCTGGCTCAAAATGCCCGCGGCGCAGACGATTCCAACGAACCAGGAAGCGCTCTAGGCGCCGTAGTCGCGCAGGACCGCCGGATCGGGATCGCGGCCGAGGCCGGGCGCGTCGGGCGCGCGCATCATGCCGCCGACCGGCTTCTGCGGCTCCCCGAAGGGCGTCGCCTCCATGCTCTGCCAGTAGAAGAACTCGCACAGTCCGGAATTCGGCAGGGCGGTGAGCAGGTGCAGGGTGGCGAGCTGGCCCGGCCCGAAATAGGGCGCGTGCGGCATCAGGCTGGCGCCCGCGGTCTCGACCAGGCTCGCGACCTTGAGGAATTCGGTGATGCCGCCGACCTTGGTGACGGAGGGCTGGACGAAACGGACCGCGCCGGCGGCAAGCATGCGCTGGAACTCGAAGGCGGTGCAGGCGTTCTCGCCGGCCGCCAGCGGGATGCCGCCGGCCTCCTGCAGGGCGGCGAGCGACTCGAAATCCTCCGGCGGGAAGATCGGCTCCTCCAGCCAGTAGGGATCGTAGGGCGCGAAGGCGCGGGCCATCTCGAGCGCCTCGTCGGGCGTCCACGGGCAGTTGGTGTCGATCATGATCGGAACGCCCTCGCCGGCGGCCTCGCGCGCGGCGGCGACCGCCGGCACGGTGATCTCGTGCAGCTTCACGTGGCCATAGCCCTCCGCCAGCGCGTCGCTCGTGCGCCGGGCCACGGTCTCGGGATCGCCGTAGCGGAACAGGCTGGCATAGGCCGGCAGGTCGCGCGCCTCGGCGCCCCCCAGCAGGCGGTAGAGCGGCAGGCCGGCGGCCTTGCCGGCGATGTCCCAGAGCGCGATGTCGACGCCGGAGATCGCGAACATCATCACGCCGTAGCGGCCCCAGATGTGGTTCTCGACCTGAAGGGCATGGTGGATGCCGCGAATGTCGCGCGCGTCGCGGCCGATCAGCGAGGGACCGACGATCTTCTCGACCGCCGCCCGGGTGGCTTCCGCGGCGCCGTAGCCGAAGGCGTCGCCCCAACCGGTGATGCCGGCGTCGGTATCGATGCGGATCAGCACGTGGTCGAGGGTGGTCCACTCGCTGCCGACCCAGTTCTCGATGGCGCCGCTGTCGTAGGGCAGCCGGACGAGGTGGGTCTCGACATTCTCGATCTTCATGGCTCGCGGTCCTCCCGATCCGTTCCGGTACGCGTAAGCCTAGCCTAGTCGAGGGCGTAGCGGGCGATCGCGGCCTCGTCGAAACTGAAGCCGTGGCCGGGGCGTTCGGGGATCAGCAGGTCGCCGTCCACGAGCTCCGTTTCCTCGGCGAACAGGGGTGCGAACCAGGGCATGTGCTCCGACCATTCGAGGTTGGGGATCGCGCCGCACAGCGCGAGGGAATGCTCGGTGAAGATGTGCGGCGAGACCGGCACGCCTTGGCCGCGCGCCATGGCCGCGACCTTGAGGAATTCGCTGTAGCCGCCGACCCTCTGCAGGTCGGGCATCAGGATGTCGGCGGCGCGGCATTCCAGCATGTCGCGGAAGCCGGGATGGGCATATTCCGTCTCGCCGCTGGCGACCGGCGTGTCGAGGGCGGCGGCGATGCGGGCATGCCCGTCGAGGTCGTAGGCCGGCACCGGTTCCTCGAACCAGACGAGGCCGAGTTCCTCGAGCGCGCGGCCCAGCCGGATCGCGTGCGGCACGGCGAGGCCCTGGTTGGCGTCCGCCATCAGCGCGATGTCCGGGCCGATGGCCTCGCGCACCGCCCGGGCCCGGGCGATATCCTCGGCCACGGTCGGCTTGCCGAGCCGCATCTTCACCGCGCGGAAGCCGCGGGCGACGAGGGCGGCGGCCTGGTCCTGCAGCTCGGGAATGGTGAGCGAGGCCCACAGGCCCTCGCTGGCATAGGCGCGGACCCGGTCGCGGGCGAAACCGATCAGCCGGTGCACCGGCAGGCCCGCATCCTTGCCCCGGATGTCCCAGCAGGCGGTGTCCAGCGCCGAGAGGGCGAACAGGGTGACGCCCTTGTGGCCGAGAAAGTTGATGTCGGCCCACATGTCGGCCCACAGCGCCTCGCTCTCCCGCGGATCGCGGCCGACCAGCGGTTCGGCGAGACAGGCGGCCATCTCGGCCAGCACCGGCATGCGCCGGCGGCCGAAGGCGAACATGTAGGCCTCGCCGGTGACCCCGGCGTCGGTCTCGAGCCGGCAGAGCACCGCGTTGACCCGGTCGATATGGTGGATGGCGGTGCGGATCGGGGTCTCGAAGGGCACCTCGACGATCCGGGTGGCAAGGCCGGTGATCTTCATGACGGCAGGTCTCCGGGCGGCGCGACGAAGCCGCGGTCGAACAGGGGATAGAGGGCGAAGCCCGCGAACAGGCCGGCCAGATGCGCCTCCCAGGCGATCTTGAGGTCGCCCATGGCGCCGAAGGCGAGCGCCATGAAGATGTTGAGGGCGACGAAGGCGAGCAGGCCGACCACGGAAGGCGGCAGGCGGCCGGGGCGGCGCCGGCGCCGGCCGAGGTCGAAGCGCAGCCAGGCGCCGAACAGGGCGGAAACCGCGCCGGAGGCGCCGATCACGACCGCCGGCTCCTGGGTGACGAGGTAGGACAGGGCGACGCCGAGCGCGCCGGCGACCGCGCCCAGCAGGTAGAAGGCGATGAACCTGCCGGCGCCCACGCGCCGCTCGGTGGCCGTGCCGAAGGCCAGCAGGAAGCCCATGTTGACCATCAGATGCATGCTGTCGAGATGCAGGAAGGCATGGCTCGCCGGGGTGAAGAGCAGCGGCAGGGTCTCCAGCGAGAAGGGCTGCTCGATCACCCATTCCCAGATTCTCGTGCTGAAGGCGCCGTAGACGAGCGCGGTCTGGCTCCACTCGGACGGTCCGAACTCGCGCACGAGATGGACCAGCACGGTCAGGCCCAGGAGCCAGCCGGTGACGCGGCCGACATTGAATGCAGGCGGTGAAGAGCGGTACATCTGTGTCACGGCGGGCCGGCCACCCTGGTCGCGGATCGGAGCATCGGAGGTACCATAACGGCATGCCAGCGCCCCTGTCCGTTCCGATCGTCCGCGCCGCCGCCCGGTGGCGGCCATTCGCCGCGCTTCCGGTGGCGTTTGCGCTGCTCGCGGCGCTGCTGGTCCTGACGGCGGCAGAGCCGGCGCCGCTGGCGGCCAAGCAGCTGGAAGGCATTCACGGCCGCGACGACCGGCAGATCATCTCCAGCGCCGACTGGCCGTGGAGCCCGGTCGGCCGGGTCAACCGGGAGACCGGCGGCTACTGCACCGGCACCCTGATCGGGCCGCGCACGGTGCTGACCGCCGCGCATTGCCTGTTCGTGATCAAGACCCAGCGACTGTCGCCGCCCTCCTCGGTGCATTTCGTCGCCGGCTACAGCCGCGGGAGCTGGAAGGCGCACAGCCGGGCGGAGCGGCTGATCGTGGCGCCGGGCTATACCTACGGGCGTACCGGCGGAGCCCGGCGCTCCTCGACCGACTGGGCGCTGGTGGTGCTGGCCGAGCCGATCGGCCGGCAGGTCGGCTGGTTCGGCATCCGCCGGCTCGACGCCGAGGTGCTGAAACAGCTGGTCAAGCCGGCCGACGGCAGCGAACCGCCGGCGATCGGCCAGGCCGGCTTCAGCCAGGACAAGAAGCACATCCTGACCGCGAACTCGCGCTGTCCCTCGATCGCCTGGAACAACAACGGCCCGGTGCTGTTCCACAAGTGCGACACGGTCAGCGGCGATTCCGGCTCGCCGATCTTCCTGTCCGACGCCCGGGGGCACACGCTGATCGGCATCGTCGTCGGCAACGGCCGCAACGAACGGCTGGGCCAGTTCGGCGTGGGCGTGCCGACCGCCTCGTTCTTCGATACCGCCCTGCCCTACACCAGGGAACGCTGAAGGGTGAGCGGACCGTTTCGCCTGTGCGTGCTGGAGGCCGGCGCCTTCAGCCCGCCGCTGGACCAGCGCTTCGGGCACGCCACGCGCACCTTCGAGGCGATCTTCCGGCGCAACGACGCGCAGATCTCGATCCACCGCTTCCCGGTCTACGAGAATGTCTTTCCCGAACGGCCCGGCGATTTCGACGGCCTGCTGCTGACCGGCAGCCGGCACGGCACCTACGAGGCGCATGCCTGGCTGGAGCCGCTGAAGGCGCTGGTGCGCGAGGCCGCGCTCGCGCGCCCGGTGGTGGGCGTCTGTTTCGGCCACCAGCTCATCGCCGAGGCGTTCGGCGGCCGGTCGGGAAAATCGCCGCGGGGCTGGGGCATCGGGGTGCACCGCTACATCGTTGCCCGGGCGCCCGACTGGTGGCCCGACGCCCCCGCGTCGCTCGATCTCAGGGTCTCGCACCAGGACCAGGTCAGCGCGCCGCCGCCCGGCGCCGAGGTGCTGGCGGGCAACGACTTCTGTCCGGTGGGCATGATGCAGGTGGGCGCGAACGTGGTCTCGCTGCAGCCGCATCCCGAGATGACCGCCGATCTTGCCGCGTCGGTCTACACCCTGCGGCGCGACCTGCTGGGCGCGGCGGCGGCGGACGCGGCGATCGCCAGCCTGCAGACGCCGACCCAGGACGACGCCATGGTGCGGGCCCTGATCGCGTTCCTGCGCCGGCGCCGCGCGGCCCTGGACTGAACGCGACCCGCGGGATCAGAGCTGGCCGGCGAGCCAGTCGACGATGCGTTCTGCGAGCGCCGGCGTGGTCTCGGGGCTCATGATCCGCCCGGCGATCACGTGCTGGGCGCGGACCTTCGAATCGGTGACCTGGATGATCGACTTGCCGCCGCCCCAGCGGTCGTAGGCGTCCTCGATCAGCGCCGGCGCCACCACCTCGTCGCGCGGCGAATAGATGAAGAGCGCGGGCAGCGCGGCCTCGCCGAGCGGCGCCTCGCGCGCGAGCTGCGCGGTCTCCGCCATCGGCAGCAGGGCGCGGGCGGGATAGCGCGTCGTCCACCAGCGGGCCTGCTCCGCGTTGGCGGGCTCGAAGGCGTATTCCGGACCGACGACGAGTCCGACCAGATGCTCGGCCCAGGGCAGGGTGAGCAGCCGGGCGGCGGGATCGGCCAGGCCGAAATTGGGCGAGATCAGCACCAGGGCGGCGACGTCGCGCACGAGGTCCGGCCGGACCGCGGCCCAGGCCAGCAGGGAGGCGCCGGTGGAGGCGCCGATCAGCACCACCCGGTCGCCGAGCCGCCGGCCGGTCTCGATCGCTTCGGCGAGATCGTTGATCCAGTCGTTGACGCGGACCGCGCCGAGCGCCGCGCCGTCGCGGCCGTGCCCGGCGAGGCGGGCGAAGAACAGGTTGGCGCCCAGCGCGCCGGCGACGTCGTCGGGCAGGGGCCGGATTTCCTCCGGGCTGGCCGAGAAACCGTGCAGGTAGACGATGGCGATCGGGGTCGGCGCGGGCCGGGCCGGATCGGACCAGACGATACGCTTCTGCGCGCCGGGCCTGAGGTTCGCCACCCCGCTCTCGGCCGTGGCGATGGCGGCTTCCAGCGCCGGCAGGGCCGGCAGCGACGTGGGGCGGATCGCGGTGTCGACCGGTTCGCGCGGCCCGAGCAGGATCGCCGCCAGGACGGCGATCAGGGCGAGCGTGACGAGGTGCCGGCGACGCATCGCGATATGCTACCCGATCCGGCGCGCAAACGTGCTAAAAGAGGTTGTACCGGTGCCGCCGCGGGCGCACGCGGGCCCCGATGCGCGAGAGGCAGGAGCCATGGGCGACAGGCTTTACAACATTCTTGTCTACATCCTGATGGCCGTCGGCGGCGGCGGCGCGCTGCTGCTCGTCATCGAGATGATGGGGTTCGGCAACGTCTCGATGGGCGGCGCGGGCGCCTTCTCGGTCGCCGCCTCGGGCCTGACGATGCTGATCGTCGCCCTGCAGTTCGCCCAGAACCGCGGCTAGCAGCGCCTCGCGCCTTCCGGCCCGCGGGCCGGATTCCCCTATTCGAGCCCCGGTATTCGTCCGATAGCTAGTATTCGTCGCCGTCGGAATCGCCGGCCTCGGCCATGTCCATGATCGCGTTCTGGGCCGCCGTCACCGCGGCCTCGCGGGTCGCGCAGGTGCCCGCGGGTCCGCTGAGATAGTCCCCGTCGGGACTGCGGGTGACGCTCCACTGCCAGCGGCCGCGCTGGCGGGTCTGCACCTCGAACTGGTAGCCCATGTAGGTCATGGCGGGGTTCCGTGCCTGCGGGAGGGCGCAGTCTAGCGTCAATCGCGAGGCGCGGCACCGGGTTTCGCCGCGGCCCCGGCCCGCGCGGCGCGGCGCCGGCAGCGCGCGGCCTGGACCAGCATGATCGCGTCGCCCCGCCGCCAGTTCCAGCCGCGCGAACGGGCGGCAAGCCGGTTGCGCCGCAGGTGCAGCAGCGCCCGGGCCGCCATGCGCTTGTGGTAGCCGGCCGAGCGCCACCAGCCAGCGTGGCGAGCGAGATCCCCCGGATACCTGGCGGCCGGCGGGGGATGGGCGGCGATCAGCGCCTCGGCCCGGGGCGAACCGGCGCGCCGGTCCTCGCGGGTGCGGGCCGCCGCGCGGGCGCGCGAGTTCGCCTCGAGCGCATTGAAGATCGCCTGCAGGCGCAGCGCGCCGCGGCTGGCGGCACAGGCGGCGGCGAGCGCGGCGGGATCGGAGGCCGGGACGGCCGGCGTTGCGGGCCGTGGCGCGGGCGGCGACAGGCGGGCGGGGCGGCGGTTTCGGGAGGATCGCATGGAGGGCTCCGTCCGGATCTGAAACCCGCATGCTATGGGATATAACCCATGCAGTCCCGGCGGCGCCGGAGACGCGAGCCGGTTTCCGCTTCGCCGGGCGTCGGTTTGTTTTTTCGCGACGCCGGACGGTGAACCGGTCTCCACTTCGCCTGGCGTCGCTTGTTTGTTGTCGCGACGCCGGACGGCGAACCGGTCTCCACTTCGCCTGGCGTCGGTTTGTTTTTTCGCGACGCCGGACGGCGAACCGGTCTCCACTTCGCCTGGCGTCGCTGCTAGCGCCGGTGGTACTTGCCGACGACCTGCCAGGCCTGTTGCCAGAGGGCGCGGGGAAGGGCGAAGCGGCGCGCCGGGTTCCACTGCCGCACCTGCCAGTCGCTGTCGCTCCAGCCGTCGAGGCGCTTCAGCAGGGCGTCCATGCCGCCGCCCTCGTGCGGGCGGATGAAGACCGCGTCGTCCTCGCGTCGCGGCGGCCGGCCGGGATGGATCAGCACCATGTCGCCCTGCTCGTAGGCCGGCACCATGGATTCGCCGACGACGTAGAAGGCGAAGGCGTCCTGCACCCCGGCGAGCGGCGCCGGCCGGCGCAGCCATTCGACCGGCTCGGTGCCGATGATCATGGCGCCCTCGCCGCCCTCGGCGGCGGCATAGACCGGCAGGTCGCGTTCGCCGCTCCAGGCCGCAGCGGCGCCGGCCGGCCGCAGCTCTCCGCCGCCGGCGGCGAGCGCGTCCGGCGCCGCCTCGCCGGCGGGATCGGTCTCGAGCAGCGCGGAGGGCGGACAGCCGAGCGCACCGGCGAGCTTCAGCAGCGAGGCGCGCTGCGGATTGCGGGCGCGGCCGCGCAGCAGCTCGCTGACGAAACTGTCGCCCAGCCCGGCCCGGCGCGAGAGCTGCACGGCGCTGAGCCCGAGCTGCCGCATGCGCCCGCGAACCTCCCGCTGCAGCCGGCTGTCCCGCATGTCTCCTGTCCTTCCGGATCGATTTGTGGGTTTTAACAGATTGATGCGTGGGTTTCAACCCAATACCCTGTGGCTCGAGCGAACGAAACAGGAACTCTGCAACCGGGCCGGGCCTGCGACGGGCCCGAACGGGGCGGCGATCGGGGGAGACGGCGATGACGGCACGGCGGCAATTCAGTGCCCGCGAACAGCGGGAAATCCGGGAACTTCATGCGGGCGGCCTGTCCTTCCGGCGGATCGTCGGACGCTTCCGTACCAGCGATCACCGGATGAAGGCGGAGTTCCGGCTGCTCGGCCTCGATCCTCGCGACAACAGCCGGCGCCGGCGACGCGGCGAGGCGGCGCGCCGGTTGCGCCGGCGGCGGCCCTGCCTGACCTGCGGCGCGGCCTTCACCAGCGAGGGGCCGCACAACCGGATGTGCGAGGGCTGCCGCCAGCGGGCCACCCCGTTCGGCCTGGGCTGGTAGGCGATGGGCACCGTCTCGCGCCGGCGCTCGCGCCGGACCCTCGCCCGACGCCCCTCCGGCGCCGCGCAGCGGCGCGCCGCCCGCGACCGGGGCACGCCGGAACTGCAGCGCCACCGCGCCGAGGCCCTGCGCCGGAGCGCCCGGCTGACGCGCGCGAAACCGGACGATCCGGCCGGAGCCGCGGAGCCCGGGGCCGCGGGGCCGGACGCGCCGCCCGGCCGGGCGGTCGATGCCGCGCTGGCGGAATCCGCGCTCGGGCGCCTGCAGGCCGCGGGCCGGCTGGACGCCCTGCAGGTCGCCGCCGGCCTGCGCTATTTCGTGCTCTACCGCATCTGGCTCGGCGGCTGGTCGGTGCGGGCGGCGCCGCTCGGCGACCTGATCCCGGCCTGGGACAATTCCGATCCGCTGGATACCGCCGGCGTGGAGCGGCGCTTCAAGCAGGCCGACGACCATCTGCGCGGCCTCGGCGCCGCGGTGCGCCGGCAGACCCGGGCGACGGTGCTGGGCGACGCCGATCCCGCGGGCGCGCACGCGGCGGCGCTGGTGGCGGTCGGCCTGACCGGGCTCGCCAGGCTGTGGCGGCTGCGGGCGGAACCGGTCCGCAGGCCGGCGCGATGAGGGAGCGGACGGACGCGCCGTCGGAGGCAAGGCGCGTTGCTTGCGCGGGTTTCGCCTGTCAAGAGGTGTCACAGATCACGGTGGATCACTGCGCCCGCGGCCCGGCGGAGATCGCCCGATCCGGACCGCGCCGCTTGCGGCCGGCACAAGTCGCTGGCGGGCCGGCGCGGATGCCGATCGCCGGTGGGCCGGCGGGGATGCCGCTCTTCGGCGGGACGGTGCGGATGCCGCGCGTCGGCGGACCGGTGCGGATGCCGCGCGCGGGCGCGGACAATTCGCGCATCGGGATCGCGACAAGCCCGTCTGCGTTGCTTGCGCGGGTCTCGCCTGTCAAGAGGTGTCACAGATCACGGTGGATCACTGCGCCCGCTTCCGGGGCGTCCACATCCAGGGCGTCCGCATCCGGGACGCCCGCAACCGGGGCACCCGCTTCGGGGATTCCGGTTCCCTCCCGCCGGTTCCCTCCCGCCGGTTCCGCCCGCCGGTTCCGTCCGCCGTTTCGCCCGAGAGGTCGCCCATGAGCGTTTCCACGGCGCGCCGGCTGCGCTTCGCGGCGGCCTACCGGCGGCTCGGCGACGGCCGGGCGGCGGCGATCGAGGCGGGCTATGCGCCCGGTCGCGCCGCCGCCACCGCGGCCCGGCTGCTGCGCCGGGCGGACCTGCAGGCGGCGCTGGGGGTCGAGGCGGACAGGGCGGCGGCGAAACCGACGGGCCTGCCGGCGATGGACGACCTGGTGCGCGAACTGACCTTCATCGCCACCGCCGATCCCAGCCAGCTGCTGGACGAGAGCGGCGCCCCGGTGCCGCTGGCGCGGCTGCCGCTGGGGTTGCGCCGGGCGATCGCGGCGCTGGAGATCACCGAGAAGCCGAGCGGCGAGCGGACCACCAAGGTGCGGTTCTGGAGCAAGTCGGCGGCGCTGGAGGCGCTGGCCCGGCTGGCCGGACCGGCGGGCGGCGGCCGGGGCGCCCCGCCGACGGGGGCCCCGGCGCCGGAAACGGAGGAGCGGGCGCTCAGTGACACGGACATTATCCAGCGGGTTCTTGCGCTCGCTGCCGAACGGTCTGCGGCGCGAGCTGGAGACGACGGTCCGGGCGGACTTCGCCCGTCATCCCTGGCGGCCGATGGAGAATGAGGCCTCACCGGGCCGGCCGACGCCGCAGCGGCTGGCCTATGACAGTACGGCCGACGAACTGCTTTATGGCGGCGCGGCCGGCGGCGGCAAGACCGACTTGCTGCTGGGCCTGGCGCTGACCCGCCATCGCCGCAGCATCCTGTTTCGCCGCGAGGGCACGCAGTTGCGCGCCGCCGAGGACCGGCTGGCGGAGATCCTGGGCGCGCGGACGGGCTTCCGGGCGGCGAGCCAGTGCTGGCACCTGCCCGGCGACCGGCTGCTGGAGTTCGGCCACTGCCAGCATCCCGGCGACGAGCGGAAATACCAGGGCCGGCCGCACGATCTGAAGGCCTTCGACGAACTGACGCATTTCACGGAAAGCCAGTACCGCTTCCTTGCGACCTGGCTGCGCACGACGCGGCCGGGCCAGCGCACCCGCATCGTCGCGGCGAGCAATCCGCCGACGGCCGGCGAGGGCGAGTGGGTGATCCGGCACTGGGCGCCCTGGCTCGATCCCGGTCACGGCGATCCGGCGGCGCCGGGCGAGCTGCGCTGGTTCGCCATGCTCGACGGCGAGGAGGTCGCCCGGCCGGACGGCGCCGCCTTCACCTGGCGCGGCGAGGAGGTGCGGCCGCGCTCGCGCAGCTTCGTGCCCTCGGGCGTGGACGACAATCCCTATCTCGACGGCGGCTACAAGGCGGTGCTGCAGGCCCTGCCGGAGCCGCTGCGCGGGCGCATGCTGAAGGGCGACTGGCAGGCCGGCCTCGCCGATCATCCCTGGCAGGTGATCCCCGGCGCCTGGGTGCGGGCGGCGCAGGAACGCTGGCGCGCGGACGCGGTGCCGCCGGACGGCCGGCGGTCACCGCGGGCTTCGATGACGGCGCTGGGTGTCGACGTGGCCCAGGGCGGCGACGACGAGACCGTGCTGACGCCGCGCTTCGGCATGCGCTGCGGCGAACAGATCGTGCGGCCCGGGCGGGAGACCCCGGACGGGGCCGCGGTGGTGGCCCTGGTCGCCACGGCGCTGCGCGATGGCGCGCAGGTGAACATCGACTGTACCGGCGGCTGGGGCGGGGCGGCCTACGAGCAGCTCCGCACGCTGGGGGTGCCCTGCCTGCGGCTGGTGATGTCGGAGGCCTCCGGGGCCCGCGACCGTTCGGGCTCGCTGGGCTTCGTCAACCGGCGGGCCGAACTCTACTGGCGCTGCCGGGAATGGCTGGATCCGGCGAACGGCCATGACGCCGCGCTGCCGCCGGACCCGCTGCTCCGGGCCGATCTCTGCGCGGCGCGCTGGAAGGTGGTGCGCGGCCAGGCCGGCCGGGGCGGGCGCATCCAGATCGACGACAAGCAGGCCCAGGCCCGCCGCCTCGGCCGCTCGCCCGACCGCGGCGACAGCCTGGTCTATGCCCTGGAGGACGGAAGACCGCGTGGTTTCGGCGGCGCCGCCGGCCTTCGCCCGCGCGGCCATGACGCGGCGGTGATGACGAGCCCGTTCGCGTGAGCGCCGGGCGGACGTCACAGGTCCCGACGGCCGCGATGGCACCGTTGGCACCTTTGCCGCCGCTGGCGCTCTATGGCTGGATGGTGCAGCTCGCCGGCCGCTCCGCGCTGCATCGGAGCTGGGACGTGGCCCGGCTGGAGCGGCTGTTCGTCCCGCCGGTGTCGCTGGGCCAGGTCTTTGCCGGCCTGCAGCCGGCCTGGTTCGCGACCTGGGCGCGGCTGAGCGAGGACGCCGAAGCGCGCTGGCGCGCCGGCGGCAGGCTGATGCCCGCGGACTGGCAGTCCGGGGAGCGCGTCTGGATCGTCGATGCGATCTGCCCCGCCGGCGGCACGCTGGCGATGGCCCGCACGGTGCGGCGGCACCTGTCGGCGCTGGCGGATGCGCAGGGATGGCGGGCAACGGAGGCCCGCTGGCTGCGGAGAGACGGCGCGGCGGTGCGAAAACTCAGTTGGGCGGGCCGTACTTCGCCCAGTATTCGGGGAGAATGCGACGGACGATCGGCATCGCCTCCTCGCGGGTCATGCCGGCCTTGAGGCGGGGATCGTAGAGGACGCGGAGCATCAGCTTGTCGACTTCGGGCAGGCGCGAGAGCGTGAAGTGGCCTTCCTTAGTGACGGTGTCGAAGTCGACATAAAGGTCCCGGGTCAGTCCCATAGCTTGAGCGGGTTCGACAATCAGGCAAGTGTGAAAATCCTCGTCACTCAGATTTTCAATGATTCCGATAACTCCCTGAAAGATTAATCCGTTCACATGGCGGATGAGCGCATCACAGATCTTTCCGTGCATATTGTCCGGCGTATCGCCCATTTGTTCTTTGACCTGCTCAATTAGTTCGACGGGAGCGACGCCAATCAAAAATGCGGCTTGCAGCCTGTGTGAAACGTGGCGAAACCGTAGGCCGGTTACTTCTGAGAGTTCGTCGAGACGGTTTTGCACTACGCCAATGGGTATGCCGGAATTCGTCCACAGCACCTCTTCGTCAGGCTCTACACGAGTTAGCACCGGTGTGCCTTTGTAAGGCAAAAACGAAACTCTCTCGAAGTGACGGATGACCGTCTCGGGGTCGAGGTCCTTCCAGTCGCGCATGAACAGCCCGGCCTGAGCAGGGGCGCAGGATAGCCATGCGGCAAGGGCCGCGATCATCAGCCCTTTCATGCTCGCCATTTGAGCACAAAACGGAGGATCTGCCATGTCCGGTGACGGCGGCGGCGGTGACGGCGACGGTGCGGCAGACGCCGCGGGGATGGAGGACATGGGGTTCGATTCCGTGTCGCAGGGCCAGTCGACAGAGTCTTCAGCGGCGGCCGCGAACGGTGGGGCCACGGGGATCGGTCTGCTCGATCAGGTTCACAACTTCATGCAGAATCCGGCCAATTTCGCGACCCTGAATTCGCCGGGTTCGCAGGCAGTGCTCGGTTCGCCGTTCGGTGCACCGGGTGCGAACGTTGCTGCCGAAGTTGTGCAAGCAATGGCGGACGTGGCGAATGTGGTTGGCGTTCAAGGCGATGACGGTCCCGCGGCCGGCTCCGGGTCGGGCGATGGTGACACCGATGCCGGCAGCGGCGGGGCCGTCGATGCCGGCGGCGAACTCGACGGGCCACCCGCTGCACCGCCGCCAGTCGCACCCCTGCCATTGCCGCCGGTTTCCGTGCCGGCATCCCCGCCGGCAACCGCGCCCGTGCCCGAGCCGGTGGACCTGGGCCTGATCCCGCTGCCGCGGATCGGTGGGGAGATCGACCGGCCGGAGGACATTTCCGAGACGCCGGAGAAGGCGTCGGGCCGCAGCGTGATCGACGAACTCGACGACCTTTCGCGCCAGCGCTTTCTCAACCGGGGCGGGGCGCTGGGGCTGCGCGGCACGCGCGGGTTGACGCTCGCCCGGCCGCAGGCTTTCGGGGTGTTGCGCCTCGGCCAGTAGCGCCGGCCCACGCTTTTTGCCCTTTTCCCTGCTCCATTCCTCGTCCGACAGGAGGGCGCATGAGCGACGATTTCATCGCCGCGGCGCTGGCCCGGCACGCACGCGCGCAGGCCCGCCGGCAACCCTGGGAGGCGCTGTGGCAGGACATCGCCCAGCACATGCTGCCCTCGCACACGCCGATCGGCGACGCGGCGGCGGGCGGCGAGCGCACCGGGAAGATCTTCGACGGCACGGCGACGCGCATGCTGCGCCGGCAGGCGGCCACGCTGATGGGGCTGATGACCTCGCCGGCGGAGCGCTGGTTCACCCTCACCGCGCGGGACGCCGGCGGCGGTCCGCTGGCGGACGAGGCGGTCGGGGCCTGGCTCGAGGGCACGGCGGAGCGGCTCTACGCGGCGCTGGCGGAGAGCAACTTCTATTCGGCCATCGGGGAGGCCTATGTCGACCTGATCGCCTTCGGCACGACCTGTCCCTTCGTGGACGAACGGCCGGTGCGCGGCCCGGGCTTCAACGGCTTCCTGTTCCGCACCCTGGCGCCGGGAGAATACTGGATCGAGGAGGACGAGCAGGGCGACATCGACACGGTGATCCGCCTGCTGCCGCTGGACGCGCGGCGTGCGGTGCTGAAGTTCGGCCGCGAGGCGCTGGACGCGGCGATTACCGAGACGCTGGCCCGCGAGGGACAGGATGCGGGCCGCGACTGGCCGTTCCTGCACCTGGTCTTTCGTCGCACCGATCCGGAACTGGGGCGCGAGGCCGTCGCCGGCGACCGGTCGTACCGGGCCTTCGACTGGCAGTCGGTCTACCTGGACCAGGAACACGAGCGCCTGATCGAGCGCGGCGGCTTCCGTGAACGGCGCTACTTCCCGGTGCGCTGGAGCGTGGCCTCGGGCGAGATCTACGGCCGCGGCCCGGGCATGGAGGCGCTGCCGGACGTGAAGACCCTGAACCTGCTGGCCCGCTACGGGCTGGAGGCGGCGGTGCTGGATGTCTACCCGCCCTTCCTGGGCCCGGACGAGGCGCTGTTCGGCCGGCTGCGGCTGATGCCCGGGGCCTACAATGTCTACGACCCGGAAATCGGCGGCGAGATCCGGCCGCTGCGCTCGGGCGGCAATTTCGCGATCGAGGCCCGGCGCGAGGCCGACCTGCGCCAGGCCATCGCCGCGGCCTTCCTGGACGACGTGTTCGGCCTGCGCGAGAGCGGCCAGATCACCGCGACCGAGATTCTCGACCGGCGCGAGCGGTGCCAGCAGGTGACGGCGCCGGCGATCGCGCGGCTGCAGACCGAGCTGCTGGACCCGCTGGTCGAGACCTGCTGGCGGCTGATGCTGCGGGCGGGCGCCTTCGCCCCGCCGCCGGCGGCGCTGGCCGCGGCCGAACGGATCCACGTCGACTATCTCTCGCCCCTGAGCCGGGCGCAGCGGATGGGCCGGGCGCGTGCCCTGCAGGACACGTTCGCGCTGATCCGGCCGCTGGCCGAAGCCCGCCCGGAGATGCTGGACCATTACGATTTCGACGCGCTGGCCCGCGACCTGCCGCACGATATCGGCGTGCCGCAGACCTGGCTGAAGGACCGGACCGCCGTGGCCCGGCTGCGGGCGGAGCGGGCGGCCCGCCGGCAGGCGGCGACGGTGCTGTCGGAAGGCCAGGCGTTGGCGGAAACCGCGGCCGCGGTCGCCGGGAAAACGCAATGAGCGGCGGTGCGATGCACGGCGGCGGCATGGGCGACGGCCGCGCCGTGGACGGCGGCGGCCGGGCGCGCGGGCCGGCCGGCACGGGCAATGCCCGGCTGCACGCCGTGCTGGGGCTCGCGGCCCGCTACCGGCAGGTCTTCGCCGGCGAGGCCGGACGGCTGGTGCTGGACGACCTGGCACGCTGCTACGACGGCTCGACCGTGGGCGCGAGCCCGCGACAGAGCGAGCTGCGGGCGGCGCAGCGCGACGTGCTGTTGCGCATCCGCGACCTGATCACCCTGGCCGAGGCCGGCCACGAGGCCGCCGGCGCGGCCCTGGCGGCGGACGGCCGCAAGCTCTCCCTCTACCTCGAACCCTGGAGCGGATATGTCCGAGAACAACGCTGAACCGACGGCCGGACGGCCGGAAACCCGATCCGAATCGACGGCCACCGGCCCGACCGGCGTGACCCCGGCCGATGCGACCTCGGCCGGTGCGGCCCAGAGCGGTGCGACCCCGAGCGGTGCGGTCGCGACGGCTGCTCCCGGCGTGGGCGGGTCCGTGCCCGCCGTTTCCCGCCGCGATCCCGCGGACGGGACGGGTGCCGCGGGCGCGGTGGATGGCGTCATGCCGGATGGCGTCACGGCGGATGGCGGCGCGGCGGACGGCGGCGCGGCAGATGGCGGCGCGGCGGATGGCGCCGCAGGTGGGCCGCCGGACATCGCCGCGATCCTGAACTCGCCCGCCTGGATCCGCTACCTGCCGGCCGAGCATGTGAAGGCGGCGGCGAAGTTCACCGGCGCCGGGGCGATGATCAAGAGCATGAACGCGCTGCAGGCCCGGCTGGGCGAGGCGCTGTTTCCGCCCGGCGAGGACGCCGCGCCCGAGGCGGTGGCGCGGTTCTACGAGAAGCTGGGGCGGCCGGCCGAGGCCGCGGGCTATGAGCCGCCGGCGCTGGAGGGCGTGCGGCTGGATGACAGCCAGCTCGACACGTTCCGGGGCTGGGCGCATGCCGCCGGCCTGACCCAGGCGCAGTTCGCCGACCTGGTCGGCCGGCAGATGCAGGCGGTGCGCGAGGAACAGGCGGCGAAGGATATGGCGCATGCAAAAGCGCATGCGGCGCTGGCCGAGGACTGGGGCGGCGAGGCGGAGGGCCGCTACGAACTGGCGCGGCGCTCGGCCGTCGTGCTGTTCAGCGACGACCAGCGCCGGGCGCTCGGTCTCGCGGAGGACCCCCGGGACTGGCCGGCCCCGTTCGCCCGGGCGCTGGCCGACATCGCGCCGACCTTCGCCAGCCACCGCCATCTCGCCCGCAGCGACCGGGACGCCGGCCGCAGCGATCGCGACCTGAAGGCCGAGGCCGGCCGTCTGCGCGACGCCCCGGACTACTGGAGCGACGCCGGCAAGCAGCAGCGCGTGGCGGAGATCTACGAGGCGCTCTACGGCACCGGACCGGCGACCGGCCCGGGCGCCGTCTGAGGCCTGCACAGCAATTCCGGGCGGCGATGCCGCCCGGCCGGTCCGGACCGCCGGACAATCGCCGTTCGCGGGCCCGGAAGAGCGTTCCCGGACAACCCGCGCCGGGCGGCGACCCGCGGCCGGATTCCGCGCCATCCCGGCGACCCGCCGCCCCGACGGCGGACAATCGCGGGGAACGGGGCGTCTGACTTTCCAGCAACAAGCCATGGGAGGGACGGATGTCCACCTCGATCACCAATGCCTTCGTCAAGCAGTACGAAGGGGACGTGCACCACGTGTTCCAGCGCGAGGGCTCGTCGCTGAAACCCTCGGTGCGCGTGAAATCCGGCATCGTCGGCGCGTCGACGACGTTCCAGAAGCTCGGCACCGGCACGGCCACGACCAAGGCCCGGCACGGCGTCATCACCCCGATGAACGCCGCGCACACCGCGGTCGAGTGCGCGCTGTCCGACTATTACGCCGGCGACTGGGTCGACCGGCTGGACGAGGCCAAGGTCAGCATCGACGAACGCCAGGCGCTGGCCCGCTCGGGCGCCTATGCGTTGGGCCGCAAGAGCGACGAGCTGATCATCGCCCAGCTCGATGCGACCGGGCAGGGCGCGATCGCCTGGGACGAGGCCTCGGCAGCGGGCGTGCGCAACGCCCTGCTGCAGATGGTCGAGGCGCTGGACGACAACGACGTGCCCAATGACGGCGGGCGCTACGGCCTGCTGACGCCTCGGGCCTGGGCGATGGCGATGACCGTGCGGGAGTTCTCCTCGGCCGACTTCCTGGGCGCCGACGGGCTGCCGTTCCGCGAGGGCGCGCCGGTGGGCCAGCGCTGGAAGGCCTGGATGGGCGTGATGTGGAAGCAGCACACGGGCCTGCCGGGCAAGGGCACAGCGGCGGCCAAGGTGTTCGCCTATCACCGCAACGCGGTCGGCTTCGCCATCGCCCGGGAATCCCGGAACGTGGCGGGCAACGAGGCGGTCTCGGCCGACATCACCTGGCACGGCGACCGGGCCGCGCATTTCGTCAACCACTGCTTCTCGGCCGGCGCCTGCCTGATCGACGACACCGGCGTGATCGAGGGGCAGGTGGACGACACCGCGGCGATCCCGACGGGCTGAGGCTCCGGCCCGCAGACCCGTATCCGGACGGCGCGGCCCGGCCCGCGCCGTCCGGTTTCTTTTCCGTCACTTCTCAAGAGCAAGGAGCTCGCAATGGCACTGACCCTCCCGAACCTGACCATGATCGGCCTCGGCGTGCACAACAGGAAGGTCTGGCACTACCTGACCGCTGACGCGCTGGCGACCGTGAACAGCGAAGGCTATTTCGACGCCGCCGCCGAGGCGCTGGAGACCGGCGACCTGATCTTCGTCGTCAGCATGGACAGCGCCTCGGCCCCGACGGCGCTCGCCGCGGCCAGCCTGGTGGCGGTGAACGCCAATGCCGGCGGCGTGGTCGACGTGACCGACGGCCTGGCGATCCCGACGACCGACACCGACTGAGGCGGCGACGCCTTCACCCGGCGGGGCGGCCGTAGCCGCCCCGTCCTTCCCGCCCCGCCCATCCGCTTTTCCCGCCAAGGAGTGATGCCGCGATGTCCATCGTGCGTTCCGACCGGCTGGCCTATGCCGCCGACGCCATCTTCCAGTCCCCGGTGGTCTACTGGTGCGTTCATCCGATCGCCGAGATCCTGGACAATCCCGACTATTTCTCGGCCCTGGCGCGGACCGGCCGGTTGCGCGCCGGCGACGAGATCACGGTCTGCCGCTACCGCGACGACCGGCGCGCGGACGTGCTCGAGGAGGTCCGCCTGCGGGTGCTGGCGGTCGACGGGACGGCCGTGCGGGTGGCGCCGCTGGGCGCGGTGCTGACGCACGCGCCCGCCCCGGATGCGACCCCGGCCCCGGCCGCAGATCCGGCCCCGGCCGCGCCCGCGGGGGCGACGGCGTCCGCGCCCGAGAGCGGCTTCGGGGTGAAGTGGCGCGGTCCCTCGCGGCGCTATGCGGTGATCGGCCCGGACGGCGCCGTGATCGAGGACGGCTTCGCCAGCCGCGAGGCGGCGCGGGCGCATCTCGCCGGCCTGGAGGCCGGCGCCTGAGATGGCGGATTCCCCGACGGCGATCTGCAACCTGGCGCTGCGCAAGCTGCGCGAGCAGCCGATCGCGGCGCTGACCGAGAATTCCGAGACCGCCCGCCTGTGCCACAGCTTCTATGACGACGCGCGCGACGACCTGCTGGCCCGGCATCCGCACAATTTCGCCATGCGCCGGCAGGCCCTGGTGCAACTGGCGGATCCGCCGGCGGTGGAATGGCGCGCCCGGCACGCCCTGCCGACCGAGCCCTACTGCCTGCGGGCGGTGCGGCTGTGGCGGAACGGCCGGCCGGAGGCGCGCTGGCGGATCGAGGGACGGGCGCTGCTCAGCGACGCGGAGGGCGCGCTGCACCTGCTCTACGTGGCCCGGGTTGACGACGTGACGGCCTACAGCCCGACTTTCGTCGAGGCCTTCGCCTGCCGGCTGGCGGCGCTGCTGGCCTATCCGCTGACCCGCTCGGCCGGCGCGCAGGAGCGGATGCAGGCGCAGGCCGAGGCGGCCTGGAAGCGGCACCGCCTGAGCGACGGCGGGGAAGGCTGGCAGGAGGACCCGGAAGCGGGTGTCTTCACCGCGGTGCGCCAGCGCGCAGGCGGGGCGTGATGGCGCGGGCCTCGACCATCCAGAACCAGTTCACCCGGGGCGAGCTGTCGCCGCTGGTGCTCGGCCGGGTCGATATCGAGCCCTATTACCAGGGCGCCGAGGTGCTGGAGAACTGCCTGCCGATGATCGAGGGCGGGGTGACCCGGCGGCCGGGCACCGCCTTCGTCGCGCCGGCCCGGGCGCAGGCGGGCAAGACAAGGCTGCTGCCCTTCGTGTTCAACACCGAGGACACCTACGTCCTGGCGCTGTCGGCGGGCGCCCTGCGCTTCTTCCGGGCGCGGGGCCAGGTGGTGGAGGACGCCGTCGCGATCACCGGGGCCGTCGCCGGCAATCCGGTGATGCTCACCGCGCCGGGCCACGGCTATGGCGACGGCGACGAAATCCATCTCGCCGGTGTGACGGGAATGAGCGAACTGAACGGCCGCTGGTTCCTGGTCGACGGGGCGACGACCGACACGTTCGCGCTGCGCGAACCGGTGGACGGCGGCCCGGTCGACGGCAGCGGCTACGGCGCCTATCTCGCCGGCGGGCTCGCCCACCGGGTCTACGAGATCGCCGCGCCGTGGGGCGAAGACGACCTGTTCGCGGTGCAGTTCGTGCAGGACGCCGACACGATGTGGCTGGTGCATCCCGGCCACAAGCCGCGCACGCTGACCCGCAGCGGCCATGCCGACTGGACGCTGGCGCCGCATGCGCCGATCGCCGATCCCTTCACCGCCGGCGGCGACTATCCCGCCGCCGTCGCCTTCTTCGAGCAGCGCCTGGTATTCGGACATACCGAAAACCATCCCCAGCGGCTGTTCTTCAGCCGCTCGGGCGCGATCGGCGACATGACCACAGGCCCCGACGCGGCCGACGGCTTCACCAAGGACATCTTCGCCAACCAGGCCAACCCGATCCGCTGGCTGGTCGGCGGCACCGAGCTGATCGCCGGGACCAGCGGCGGCGAATGGGTGGTGGACCGGCCCTCTTCCTCGGCGGTGACGGCGGGCAACTTCACCATCCGGCGGCGCGACACCGCGGGCTGCACCGCGGTGATGCCAGCGGAGATCGACGACCGGGTGGTGTTCGTGCAGCGCTACGGCCGCGTCGGCAACGACGGACGGACGCTGAGGGCCTTCCATTTCGACGGCGAGCGGGCGGAATTCGCCGCGCCCTCGCTGACCCTGCTGGCCCGGCATATCGGCGGCAGCGGTTTCCGGCAGATCGCCTGGCAGGCGCAGGGTTTCGACGGCGTCTACCAGGGCCGCGCCCTGCCCGGGGTCGACCGGGTGCTGTGGGCGATCCGGGCGGACGGCGTGCTGGTATCGATGACCTACGACGCCAAGGAACTGGTGAGCGCCTTCGCCCGCCACCTGCCCGGCGGCGCGGAAGCGGCGGTCGAGAGCGTGGCCACCGTGCCGGCGGACGAGGGCGACGAGGTCTGGCTGACGATCCGGCGGCGGATCGACGGGCGGATCCACCGCTATGTCGAGTTCCTGCATCCCGGCCATTTCACGGATTCGGCGATCGCCGGATCGGGTCCGGCGCAGGCGGCGTGGGCGGGCTTCCACCATCTGCGCGGCGAGAACGTGACCGTGCTGGCGGACGGCTCGCCGGTGGGCGAGGCGACAGTGAGCGCGACGGGCACGGTGAGCCTGGACAGCCCCGCCGCCAGCGTCGAGATCGGCCTGCCGGCACTGCCGCGCATCGTCCTGCCGCCGCTGGAGATGAACCTGGCCGACGGCGTCTCCACCGGCGCCCGGCTGTCGCTGGCGCGGGCCGTCCTGCGGCTGCACAACAGCGTCGGGCTGGAAGTCAGCGCCTCGGCGCGCAAGGGCGGCGATCCCGTGGCCTTTCGCCAGGTCGCCGACGACGTCGCCCAGCCGGTGCCCCCGTTCAGCGGCCAGAAGGTGTTCGTGCCGCCGGCCTCCTGGGAGGACCCGGTGCTGACGATCACCCAGAGCCAGCCGCTGCCGATGACCATCCTCGCCCTGGTGCTCGACATGGAGGCGCATCGCTGATGAGCATTCTTTCCGGCCTTGCGACTGTCGCCGGCGCTGTGGGCGCGGTGTCCTCGCTGCTCGGCACGCGCGAACGGGTGCGGGCGCAGGAGCGCCAGGCCGACCGGATCACCGCGCTGAGCGACGAGGAACGCGCGTTCCTGCGGCGCCAGGCGGCGCTGGAGGCCGAACTGATCGAGGCCGATGCCGGCGACGAGGCCGCGCTCGCCCGCAGCAACCAGCGGCTCGCCCTGGAGAACGCGGATTGGGCGCGGCGCGCGGGCGGGATCGCCCTGCGCCAGGCGCGGCGTCGCTGGGACGCCCGGATCGGCACGATGGTGGCCGACCTCGGGGCCTCGGGAGCCGCGCTCGATGCCGCCTCGCCGCTGCTGCAGGACCAGGTGGCGCAGATGCGCGAGGACCTGGGCATCCTGCGCCTGAACGCCAGGCGGGAGGCCGAGGAGGCGGAACGCCAGGCGGGGTTCTACAGCCTGCGGGCCCGACAGATCGAGGCGCGGGCGCAGCGCCGGCAGGCGGCGCGGCTGGAGCTGGGCGAGATCGAGGCCCGGATCGCCGGCAGCGCGGCGGCCTCGCGGGCCGCAGCCGCGCGGGCCGGGGCGCGCTCGGCGGCGATCACCGGGGGCGCCGACCTGTTCCGGCAAGCGGCCGGCCTCGCGGGCCTGCTGGCGGGAGGGCGGTCGTGAGCATCGATGTCCGCCGGCTGTTTGCCGACCGTGCGCTGGAGGGCCGCAACACCGCCCTGCCGGCGCTGCCCGCGGGCTCCGATCGGCTCGGCGATGCGAGACGCCGGGGCGCGGCTGAGCAACGCGGGTTCGACCGGCGGTACGCGGCGATCGACCTTGCGGCGCGGCGCGACGCCGGGACCGGCGGGGCGCTGGTGTCGGCCGGCGACACGATTGGCGCGGGCGCCCGCGCGCTGGCGGTGCTGGATGCGCGGCTGACCGCGGCGCGCGCGGACCGGCGCGCGCGCAGCCGGGCGGCCTCGTCGCGGGCGCTGTTTCTGCGCGAGGCCGACGCCGTGCTCGAGGCCGCGCGCCGCTCCGCCGGACCCGGCGGCGAAGGACTGGCGGTCCGGGTCGGTACCGCGCTGGAGCAGGCGATCACCCGCCGGCTCGAGGCCCTGGACGAACCCGGGCTTTCCGGGGCGCTGCGGCGCGATCTCGGCCTGATCGCCGAGCGGGTGCAGGTGGCGGCGGAGCGCGAGGAAGCGCGGCGCGAACAGACGTATCTGTCGGAGGCCCTGGACGGGCGGGCCGGCATCCTGCTGGCCCGCGCCGCGCGGGTTCGCGGCGAGGCGCAGGACCAGCTCGTCCGGGCGATGACGGACGATTTCCGCGACGCCGCCGCCGAGGGGGTGCTGACCCCGGCCGCGGCAGAACGCCGGATCGCCGCGTTCCGCAGGACCGTCGCCGAAGCGGGCCTGGCGGACGATATCGCCCGGGACCCCGTGGCGGCCGGCCGGCGCCTCGACCGGGGCGACTACGACGCGCTGCTCTCCGACGATGCGGCGCGGGCGCGGCTACGCCAGGCGATCGCGGCGGCGCGGGAGCGCGCGGATGCGGAGACGCGGGCGCTGCTGGCGCAGGAGCGACGCGCGGATCTCGCGGCGCTCGGCGAACGCGGCGAGGGGGTGCCGGGCCTGCGGGAACGCCTGCGCCGGCATGCCGGTACCGGCGCGCTTGCCGAACACGACGCCGAGCAGGCCCAGGCGCGGGCCCTGTACGAGAGCCGGCAGGCGCTGCGGCTGGCGACGCCCGAGGCGGTCGCGCGGCATGTGCGGGCGCGCGAGATCGCAGGCGGCGATGCGGCCGCGGCGGCGCGGGTCGCGCTGGCCGAACGCGAACTGGCGCTTGCCACCGACCCGGCGGGATATGTCGTGCGCCATCAGGGTGCGGCGCCCGTCACGCTGCGGCTCGCCCGGCAGAGGGCGCTCGGGGTGGCGACGCCGCGGCTATACCCGATGGCCGAGGCCGCCGGTACGGTGGCGCGGCTCCGGGCCCTGTCGCCGGCCGAACGGAGTGCGGCGCTGGAGGACCTGGTCCGCGAGGCCGGCGATCATCGCGACCGGGCGACGCGCGAACTCGGGGAAGCCGGCCTGCCGGCGAGCGCGGCGCTCGCGCTGGCGCGGGCGGGAGCGGCGGATCCGGACGATCTCATGCGGGCGCTGTTCGAGGCCGAGGCGGCGGGCGGCGCCGACGGCCTGATCCGGGACGAGACAAGGCGCGCGGCGCTGCGCCGGGCGGTCTCCGGCGGACTGGCGGCTCGGCGGGAGCGCCTGCCGGCGGCGCTGGCGGGGTTTGCCGCCGGGGCGCTGGGCGACGCGCTCGCGGCCTTCGCGGCGCGGGCCACCGCCGACGGCCAGGACCCGGAGGCGGCGGCCGGCTTTGCGCTGCGCCTGCTGATCGATCCGCTGCTGCGGCCCGGCGAGGCGACGCCGACACGTGTTGCGCTGGCGAACACGGCGCCGGCGAGAACCGCCCTTTCCGACGAGGAGAGCCCATGACCCTGTCGACCACGATCAATGTCGTCCGCTATGCGGCGGGCGCGGGACAGACCCTGTTTCCCTATCCATTCCGGGTGGACGAGGCCTCGCATCTCGAGGTCTACCGCAACGGCGCGCTGCTGGCCTCGGGCTATGGCGTGTCGGGCCTGGGCCAGGCGGCGGGCGGCAACGTCACGCTGGAGACCGGCGCGGCCGAGGGCGACAACATCACCCTGCGCCGCCGGGTGCCGCTGATCCAGGCGCTCGACCTGCCGATCCAGGGGGCGCTGAACACCGAGACCCTGGAAAGCGCCGGGCTCGACCGCGGCGTGATGATCGACCAGCAGCAGGAAGAGGAACTGGGCCGCACCTTCAAGGCGCCGGTCGAGAGCTCGGTGAGCGATCTCACCCTGACGCCCGCGGCCGGCCGCCTGATCGGCTGGAACGCGGGTGGCGACGCGCTGGTGAACTATGCCCCGGACGGCGCCACCAGCTCGCCGGCGACGGCGTTCGCCGCCGGCCTGCTGGACGACGCCGACGCGGCCGAGGCGCGGGCGACGCTGGGGCTCGATGCGCTGTTCGACGGCACCCACCTGCTGGCCCCGGCCGATCCGGTCGCCGGTGGCCAGGTGGGCGACCGCGCCTTCAACGATACCCGCTACGGCAGGCTGGATGCGGGCAATGTCTGGAGCGGCGGCAACCAGGTGCTGGCGAGCGGCAACCTGCAGCTTTCCAGCACGGTCGCCGACGAGGCGGAACTGCGCGCGGACGGCGGCGTGCAGGCGGACGTGCGTTCGGCCCCGGCCTACAGCGCGCTGCCGGCCGGCCAGGCGGCGCTGCTGCGCGGCGAGACCGACGGCGCCCAGCTCGTGCACCTGCGGCACGAATCCGGCGGCAGCAGCGTGAGCAACAGCCTGATCCAGGGCGGCTTCGGGCCGTCCAACGGCCGCGCGGTCATGCTGGAGGCCGAACATGCGGCCTGGAGCGGGGAGCAGATCGTCGCCAACATGCTGCGCCCGGCCAGCGCCGCTGCGACCTTCATCGCCTGCCATTCGGGCAATTTCGGCGATCGTGAATTCGCGGTCGGCGGCGACGGCAATGTCTATCTCGACGGCGGCACGAGCAGCCCGGCGGACTATGCCGAACTGTACGAGAACGGCCGGCCGGGGGTGCTGCCGCCGGGCACGGTGGTCTGGAACTTCGAGGGCAAGGTCTACGACAGCGCCCACCGGCCCGAGGGCGCGCGCCTGCTGGGGGTGGTGCGCCCGCCCGGCGCCTCCAGCCTGGTCGGCAATTCAGATCACAAGCACTGGCGCGGAAAGTATCTGCGCGACGCCTTTCGCCGGCCGCTCTGGGAGCGGGTGCGGACGCTGAGCTGGCAAGACGATGCGGGCCGCCGGCACAGCCACGAGGCGGACCGCCTGCCCGCGGGCCTGGACGTCCCGGCCGACGCGACGGTGGCGACGATACGGCGGAAGGCCCGCAACCCGGCCTTCGATGAAAACCGGGTTCACGACGCCCGGCTGAAACGGCCGTCGGCCTGGAGCATCGTCGGCCTGCTGGGCCAGGTCGAGGTGCGCGACGGCGAGCCGGTGGCGCGCGAGTGGATCCGCCACGGCCCGGCGGAAGACGACAGCGGCCGGCCGACCGGGCTGACCCGCTACACCATCGGCGTGCCGGGCTACACGCTGTAGCGCCCGCGCCGGCCCGGTCGCCGGCCTTGGCGGCGCGCGCCATCCCCGATCCCGATCCTTATCCCGAGGCTGCGAAAGGAAACGCCATGCGTTCCACGACCTTCCCGTGCGCGCGATGCGCCGCGGCGCTGTTTCTGTGTCTTTCGGTTCCCGCGCCGCCGGCACTGGCCCAGACGGTCTGCGGGCCGCGTGCCGAGATGCTCGCGCATCTCGAGGGGCGGCACGGCGAGCGGCCTGTGGCCCGCGGCCTGATGCGCAGCGGCCAGGTGCTGGAGGTGCTCGCGGGCGAGGCCGGCGGCTGGACCGCGCTTCTGACCCTGCCGGACGGGCGGGCCTGCCTGATGGCGGCGGGCGAGGCCTGGGAGACGCTGCCCGCCGGGAAGGCGCCGCGGCCGGCGGCGCCGGGCCTGCCGTCGTGAGGGAGGCGGCGCGGATGGAGATCTCGGCGGCGGAGGCCTTCCGGCATTCGAGCGAGACCAAGGAGGCGCTGGCCCGGCACGAGGACGGCTGCGCGCTGCGCTATCAGGACCTGAACCGGCGGATCGACAAGCTGGAGGAGCGCGCGATCGCCAACAGCCAGGGCCTGCAGCGGATCGAGGCGCACCTGCAGGCCGAACGCCGGGCGCGGCAGGCACGGCAGGGAGCGTTGGACCGCCGGGCCGTGGCGGTGGCGCGCTGGATCACCGCGGGCATCGCGGCGGCCGGCCTGGCGGTGGCGATGGCCACCTGGCTGGCGCCGGGCGGTCTCGGGTGAGCGCGAGATGACCGGCCTGCGACGCGCCTTCGCGCGGCTGGAACGGGCCATCGGCGGAAGCAAGCACGCGCCGGCGGCCCCGCAGGCGAAGCTTCCCCTGACGCCGGCGCTGTACGCGCATCACGGCGCGGTGCCGGCAGGAGACTGGCGCTGGCCCGATTTCGCGCCCGGCGAACTCGCCTGCCGCGGCGACGGATCGCTGCTGCTGGCGCCGGCGGCGCTCGACCGGCTGCAGGCGCTGCGCTCGGGCCTCGGCCGCCCGCTCGTGCTCACCAGCGCCTACCGCTCGCCGCTGCACAATGCCCGGGTCGGCGGGGCGCCGAAGAGCCGGCACAAGGAAGGCGACGCCTTCGACATTTCGCTTCACAACCTGGACCGCGAGGCGCTGCGGCGCGCGGCCGAGGCCGTCGGATTCACGGGCTTCGGTCACTACCGCACGTTCCTGCACGTCGATTGCGGTCCCGAACGGACATGGGGAACCTGGACATGAGCCTGATCTCGCTCCTCGCCGGCCCGCTGATCGGGGTGATCGGCTCCGGCCTCTCGGCCTTCGCGCAATACAAGGCAAAGCAGCTCGACCTGCAGCGGCTGGAACAGGACCATGCGCAGGAACTGCGCCTGCAGGAATTGTCGCTGCGCTCGCGCCGGGCGGAGCTGGAAAGCGAGGCGGCGATCGCCGCGAGCAACGCGCAAGCGCTGATGGCGCAGGCGAGCTACCGGCATGACGCCTCCTACGGGGTGCCGACGCCGCGGGCGGCGATCATCCTTAGGATGACCCGCCCGGTGCTGACGGTGGGCCTGGTTGGGCTCGTGGCGGCCTTCTACTTCGCGTCGGAAGACGCGGCCCAGCGCGGGCAGATCACGAGCACGGCGCTGTTCCTGGCCGAGGTGGCGGTGTCCTGGTGGTTCGCGGACAGGGCGCGGCAGTCGAAGGCGGAGAAGGGGTAGTTCAGCTCAGGCTCAGCGCCAGCGGCGGCCCGTCGGGCTCGACCAGCGAGGCGGCGTGCGAGATCGTGCGGCCGTCCTCGCTGAGGGGGCAGAGCAGGCGCTGGTAGGTGCGCGGGCGGCCCTGGTAGAGGCGGGTGATGACGCTCAGTTGCGGCTCGCCGCTGTTGCGCAGGCTGGTGAGGCTGAGGCCCTGGGCGCGGAACTGGGCGCGGAAGGGCCAGCGGGAGAGCGGCAGCCGTTCGTAGTCGTGGTTGCGGAAGACGTCGTCGACGTCCGACCAGGCCTCCAGGAAGAAGCCGCCGGACTGCGGCGCCTGGATGTTGAAGAGGTGCCACTTGCCCTCGGCGCCGGCGAGGCCCGAGAGGTCGCGGCCGAAGGCGTCCAGCGCGGGCGCGCCGCGGGTGTTGCGGGCGGCCTGCCAGCGCCAGAGCGCGGCGATGAAATGGCCGGGCAGGGGGCCGTGGGCGCGGAAGTCGAAGTTGAGCACGCGGATCCAGTTGCCCTCGGCGTCGTCGAACTGGTGCGCGTCGGTGAGGCGCACCTCACAGGCCTTCGATGCCGGTATCGATGCCCGCCAGCAGGCAGGTGCGCTCGACCCCGGCGCCGCGGATCGGCGCGATCATCGGGCTGAAATGCTCGAGATCGATGGTCGCCCGGTCGCCGCCGCGCACCCGCTTCACCACGAGATCGCCGCCGCGCAGGGTGACGAGACAGATGCGCCCGAGGCAGAGGCCGAGCGAGGCCGGCAGGAAGAACAGCTTCCAGCCGCGTTCCATCGGATACATCTCGACCGGATCCTCGATGATCGCCACGAGATAGTCGCCGCGTGGCGCCAGGAATTCCGGTACCGCGATGCCGCTCTCGTCGCCCGCGCCCGCGCCCGCAGCCTTGCCGCCGGGGGTGACCCGGCCGCCCGCGCCAACCCGGCCGACCAGGCTCGCGAGCACCGGCGAGGGGGCCTGCTCCGGCGTGCCGGCGGGCCAGAGCTCGCGGGGCTCGATGCCGAAGGTATCGGCGAAGAGCTGGATCCAGTTCTCGCCCAGGGCGGTGTCGCCGTTCAGCACCTTGGAAATCTGCGAACGCGACTTGCCGGAACGCAGCGCCAGCTCCGAACGGCTCCAGCCGCGCGCCTCGCACAGGCGGGCGATGTTGCGCCGCAGGGGATCGGCAAAGCGCGGCGTTTCGGCGGTCGCGGCGTTCATCCGACGAGGGTGCCAAATAACCGTTGATCAGGCAAGCGGATATCCCAAATCGTTGGCCTACCTTCAAATTTTAGTGGTCATTTTTAGTGAGTTTTGAGTAATCGGCAAGATTTCATGCATTCGGCCTTCCGCATTTTCTTGTCGAGAACAGTGTCTCTCAACGCCTGCGCTTGCGGTTCGGGGCGCGCCAGGTGTCGAGCCAGCGCTGCCAGCGCGCGTACCAGCCGCTGGCGGAGCGGCCGAGATCGGCGGTGACGGTCTCGACCTCGTGCTCGACTTCGCTGATCAGGGGGTCGACATGGCGCTCGCGCACGCCCTTGATGAAGGCCCAGAGCCACCAGCCCAGCAGGAGCAGGCCGCCGATCAGCACGATGTTGAACCAGGGAACCGGCGTGTGGTCGGGGCCCGGCGCCGGGTCCATGCCGACGGCATTGGGGAACATGGACAGGAACTCGATGCGCCAGCCGTAATGGGTGACGATCATCCATTGCGGCTCGGCGGCCCGCGCCGCGTCCTGGGCCATCGCCTGCAGGTTGCCGCTGTCGAACTTGAAGTACCAGGGGAAGCCCCAGCCGGTCTCCTCGTTGCGGTAGACCCGGACGCCGCCGTCGGGCCAGGCCGCGTTGATGAAGCGGACGTCGCGGGTGCCGGCGGAGGCCGGACCGCCGTCCTCCGACAGCGCCTCGTTGGCGACGATGTCCATGCGCTTCACGTCGGTGCCGACAATGCGGACGACATCCTTCGAGGGCAGGTAATAGTTCAGGAACAGGACGACCAGCAGGCCGGCGAAGATGAGAACGGCCGTCTTCAGCGTGGACACGCGATACCTCCGGGCTCAGGCATAGTTGGCAACGACGAGCAGCAGGAACAGGAAGCCGAGCGGGACGAGATAGACGCCCCACAGCAGCCGACGGGCCAGCGAGCGCTGATAGTCGCGCATGCCTTCGGCGACGAAGCGTTCGCGGTCGGTGCCCGCCACCGGCGCGGCGTCCCAGGCCGCCTGCAGCGCCCGTCGCCGGGCCCAGCGATGATAGACCGACAGGCCGACATAGATCACCGTCAGGATCAGGAAGATCACCGTCAGGCGGGAGAGCCAGAGCAGCATCAGGCGGCGCTCCCTCTCCGCGCTCCCCACGGATCATCTTTTTTCCGCGCTCCCCAGGGACCGACAGACCCGGCGGGGGAGGTCCAGGAGGCGCTGCCGGCGGCGCTGTCGGCCGGGCGCGGACCCCAGGGGCCGGCCTCCATGCCGATGGCGGCCGCCTCGCTCTCCGCCATGCTGGGCTCGCCGCCATAGAGCTCGCGGCGCACGCCCTGCTTGTCGATCGCGTATTCCTCGGCGAGGAAGCGGGCGACCCAGTCGCGTCGCGCCTCGCCCCAGAGGCGATAGCGGGCGTAGAACTCGTCCTTGTTGCAGATGAAGAGCTGGCGCACGTCGAGCGGCGTCAGGCGGGCCAGCAGGTGGTTGACGAGATCGCGGTCGGCGTGGGCGGCGGCGCGCTGCAGGTAGAACCAGGCCGGATCGTCGGGCGCCACGCGGTCGGGCGTCGCGTTCTGTTCCAGCGCCCGCAGGACGCGGCTCAGGCCCTCGAAGACCGGCGGCAGGCGGTCGGCGTGACGGTGGCCGGCGCGGCGCAGGTCGGCGCGGGTGAGGGCGGCGAGATCGCGGCTCCCGGCCTCGTCGGCGAGATGGTCGATCAGGACGAAGTCGCGGCGCTGGCGCAGCAGGGCCGGTGCGTCGAGGCCGTCGGCCCGCCAGACCGGCTCCACGAGGCCGTTGCGGGTGAGGAAGCCGGCGACCTGGCCGGCGTCTTCCAGCGGCAGGCAGGGCAGGCCGTTGACGTCGCCCAGCGGGCAGGCGGGATCGCAGGCGAGAATGGCCGGATGCGGCACGTCGCGGAAGATGTAGAGCCCGCCGAAATGCCGGGTGAAGACGTTGCCGTGGTCGTATTCGACATGCTCGAGCCGCACCGGCGAGCGGCGCACGTCGCCGACCCGTTCGGCCAGCGCGATCATTTCCGCGATCGCGCCGTCGTCGGCCCAGGCCGCGTCGCTTTCCTCGAAGCGGGCGATGCGCTCCTGCAGTTCGGCGGCGTCGGTGAGCAGGCCCCGGCTGGTGTTGGCCTCGATGCGGATCGTCCGGATGTCGAGCAGGTCGGCGATGGAGCCGACCCGGAAGACCGAGTTGAGGGCTTCGCCCAGCACGGCATCGCGGGCGGTCAGCGCGAACAGCGCCTGGCGGTTGTCCTCGTAGAAGCGGCGCAGGATCGCCCGGCTGGAGGAGAACCAGGCGCCGATCAGCGGGGCCTTGGCCTGGGCGAGGTCGAGCAGGATGAACTGCCGGTTGCAGCCCCGGGGGTTGAGATAGTCGGGATCGCCGAACTCCTCGCCGATCTCGGGCGCGTAGCCGGCGATATCGACATGGAACTCCGTCAGCGCCGTGCGCCGGCCGGTGAGCTGCTCCAGGCTGCGGTTGTAGCGCTCGACCATGCTGGGGGTCGACACCGGCACCAGATTGCCGAACATCAGGCCGCGCTCGATCAGCCGCAACATGCTCAGGCCTCCCCGTCGCGGTCGCGGGCAAAACGCCGGCGCGCGGTCTCGGAGCGGCGCAGCTCGGTGACCATGGCTTCGATCGCCGCGGCGTCCTCGGTTCCGGCATAGCGGAACTCGCTGTCGGCGTAGCGGTTGATCTCCTGGATCACCATGCGCGGGGTGATCGGCTGCATCAGCTCGGCGATCATCGCCCGCTTCTCCTCGTAGGAGCGGAAGAGGAACAGGTCGGGCTGTTCCATCCATTCGTCCGGCAGCTCGAAATCCATCGCCCGGACCTTCACCGCGTCGGTGATGTTCTTGACCGCCCGGCCGGTAAAGCGCGGGTCGACCCCGGCGATCTCCTTCAGGTAGTGGCCGAGACGGGCCACGGTGTCGAGTTCGCCGATGCGCGCGCGGGTCTCCTCGAACAGGACCGCGAGCGCTTCCTCCCGGGGCCGGTCGTGGGCCTCGTAGGACTGCTGCACCGCCTTGCGGATCTCCTGGGCCGCGAAGGGTTCGTGCTCGCCGACGGGAATGCCGTGATCGCGGCCGAGCAGCAGGTGGAGGATGTCGACATAGTCCTCCCGGGTCCGCGGGCCGTCGACGAGAAAGCGGGCGGCGGCGCGCTGGCGCAGCGCCTCGTCGACATTCTCGGGGAAGTTGGAAAACATGCCGAAGGTGCAGTTGCCGCGCACCACGGTCGAGGCGCCGGCGAAACTCTCCATCAGCACGGCGGTGATTTCCTCCTGGCCGGCGGAGGACTGGCGGTCGCCGCGCCGGCCGGCGATCTGGTCGATATCGTCGATGGTGCCGAAGCCGATGACGTGCGGGTCCATCACCGTGCGGATGAAGGCCTTGGCGTTCTGCGCCGACTTGCCCTGGTAGCTGTCGATCGCCTCGCTGGAGAGATTGGCGTAGCGGAAGGGATAGCCGGCATTGGCGCAATAGTCGTTGAGCAGGCCGGCCAGCATCTGGATCAGGGTGGTCTTGCCGGTCCCCGGCTTGCCGTCGCCCAGGAAGGTGAAGATGAAGCCGCCGAGCTCGGCGAAGGGGTTGAGCTGGCGGCCGAAATCGTAGGCCATCAGCATCTTCGCGAGCTTCAGGCCCTGATACTTGGCGATGTGGTTGCCGACGACCTCGTGCGGCTTCTTGAAACTCATCACCAACGGCCGCGCGCGTCCCCGAAGCGCCGGGGTGAAGCCGTCGATCTGGAAGTCGTCGGCCTCGACGCGGTAGCTCACGGCGAGGAAGCCTTCCAGCCGCGGGGCGCCGCGGCCGCGGGTTTCGGCCTCCTCCATCAGCCGCTCGGCAAAGGCCTGGACCAGCGGCACGAGATCGCCTTCCTGGCGCAAGCGCGCGCGCAGCAGCCGCTCGAGCTCCCAGAGCGCGCCCTTGAGGGCGAGCCCCGGACCGTCGGTCAGGATTTCCTGCAGGTCGTCGACCTCATGCTCGCCGCCCTCGCCCTCGCCCTCGTCGCGGGCCAGCAGGAAGGCGCTCATGTTGGCGAAGACGTGCAGCGCGACGAGCGAGGCGGCGGCGAGCAGCTCGGCGAAGGCCTGGCTGTCCCCGGCCGGCAGCCGGCCCTCGAGATTGAGCCGCTTGAGCCGGGCGAGATCGCTCTGCTCGGCGAACAGCTCGGCCATGGCCTCGGCCGTGGCGATAGCCCGGCGCAGGGCCCTGAGCACCGTCGCCTGGCGCGGCGAGAGAAGCGGATCGTCGTCGTCGCCCGCGGTGATCGCCGCTTCCAGCAGGATCTCGCGGCCGCCCGACGCCGGACGGCTGGTGACCAGGCCCGGGGTGGTCGAGCGGAAGGCCCGGCGGCCGGGCAGGCCGCGCCGGGGCGCCGGCGCGCCCGCGGCATCGTCGCGGGCGATGCGCGGGGCGTGCTCGAAACCCGAGATCAGCGCGTTGGCATGGGGATAGTGGCTGCGAATCTGCTGTTCGCGCAGTTCCATCACCGAACGGGCGCTCATCGCCTGGTCTCCTCGCGCGGGCTCACGACGCGGCCATGATGTGGCCGTCGCCGTCGACGACATAGATGCGGGTGCGGGCGAGCTGCGGCGGCCGCCGGTCGGCGAGAAGCTGGTAGGGCCGATAGGTCAGCACCAGCGAACGCTCGATCGCGCTCGCGCCTGCGTCCCGCACCTCGGGGTCGACCGTGTCGAGGGCGTAGATCTCGCGATCGACCTCGGAGAACAGGCCGCTGGAACGGCGCTCGGTGCGCTCGGAGACGAGTTCCTCGACGACATGCTCGAAGGCCCAGGTCTCGCCCGGATCGCCGCCGACATCGCCGAGAACGTCGCCCACCGGACCGCGCTGGCGGGTGAAGCCGCGCACGTGCGCCGGGCCGAGATGCACCCGGCGCAGGCGCCTGGGATGCAGGTCGTCGAAATCCTCGTCGAAGCCGCGGGCGATGGTGAGCAGCTTGAGCGAGGAAAGCGACTGGGCGCGCAGATGGTCCTGCACCCGGGGCCAGCGCTTCTCGTCGAGATTGAGCTGCTGTTTGCCGCTGTCGACGAGGTGCAGGAAATAGAGCGTCGGCAGGTTGCGGCCGCTGTCGAGCACCGCCCAGTGCACGAGGAAATGCATGCGGTTCTCGCCGTCGCGGCCGAGGCCGGCGATGCGGGGATGGTTCTGGGCCAGGAAGACCGGGCGGTCGCGCAGGGTCTCGTAGTAGATCCGCTGGCTCATGGCGTACTGCAGCGCCCGGGGTGGCGTGCGTTCGGAAAGGATGTGGTCGA
This sequence comes from Alphaproteobacteria bacterium, assembly GCA_041940205.1. Classification (GTDB taxonomy): domain Bacteria; phylum Pseudomonadota; class Alphaproteobacteria; genus JBGTSP01. The sequence continues at coordinate 4,750 of JBGTSP010000010.1, read as the reverse complement.
CCATCTCGACCTTCAGGGTTCGTCGCGAAGGCAGGCCGTCGAGGTGGCGGTCGATCTGCAGGGCGTCATGCGTCATCTGCATGAGCTCCTGGAAGGCGGGGAAGCCGGAGCCCGAAGCGTCGATCGCCGGGGTGCCGGCGACGCGGGCGTCCTCGAGACCGGCGAGCGTGTATTTCACCGCGAGCGCTTCCAGCGTCGCGGCGAACTGCTGCAGATATTCGTGGGCGAGGCGGAACTGCAGGCTTGCCAGCCGGTCGCCGTCGCCGGCCTCGCGGGCCTGGTAGCCGACCATCGTGCGGACGCCCGAGAGGATCTGCTGCAGGATCTCGAAATAGCGGCGCCTCGAGGCCGGATCGGCGAGCGCGACGGGTGGCGGCGCGCCGTCGTTCACGGGTTTCTCCGGCGCGGCGTCCGCCCTAGGCGTCGGCGCCATACCGGTTCTTGTCGTGCTGTTCGATCAGCCGGGCGAAGCGGCGGGCGAAGCGCTCGTCCGACTTCGCCTTTTCCTCCAGGACGCGGCGGGCGAAGACGATCTCGTCCTCGTGCTTTTCCATCATGTCGGCCATGTGGCGCTGGGTGGCGGCGCCGATGGCGCTCATCGCGACCTGGGCCTGACGGTCGGTCTCGACGCCGATCTCGTTGATGCGGTGGGCGACGTCCTGCTGCTGCGCGGTCTTCAGCGACTTGGTAAGCGCGTCGTAGAGCACGACGCGCTGCCTTGTGTCGGTCTCCAGCTTGTTGATCAGCACCATCTGAGTCGCCGCCTGGTTCTGCAGCGAGTCGACCCAGGACTTGCCCTGCTCGATATAGCGTTCGAGGGTCTGGGAAAGCGCCAGCTTGACCTGCTCGTCGCGCACCAGCTCGTTGTATTCGCCGTTGAGCGCGGCCAGTTCGGTCTCGAGCCGGGTGCGCTCGGCGGCGTCCTGTTCCTCGGCGATGCGGTTCTCCAGGCCGATGATCTGCGGATCCATGGCCAGGATCTTCGCCTTCAGGTCCTCCAGTTCCTGCACCGTGGTCTCGCGCTGGGCCAGCGTCTGCGTGAGGTTCTCCGAGACCCGGTCGCGATGCTGGTTGAGCAGGTCGAGCTGCCCGGACAGCACCTTGATGATGACGTCGGACTTGCTGATCAGGTCCTGCAGCTTGTCGTCGATGGAGGCGAGCCGGATGCGCTCGGCGCGCATGGAATCGGCCTTGGCGGAGGAAAAGACGCCGACGAAGCTTTCCCAGCCGGTGCGCTCGCGCATGGCGTCGAAATCGCGGGAGAAGCCGGCCGTCACCTCGTCCAGGCCGATGATCAGCTCGGCGATGTTGGCATTCATCGTCTCGTGATGGGCATGCACGTCGTCGAGAGTGGCGGTCTCGATGTCGATGTCGAACTCGCTGTCGCCGCTTTCGATGTGGCTGCGCGCCGTCTCGATGCGCGACGTCATGCTGGAGATCTTGTCCTGGGCCTCGCGGATCTCGTTTTCCGCCTCGCGTATCGCCGTGTCGAAATTCGCCATGTCCGCCGTCCCCTGCGGTTCAGAAAAACGCACCCTTCGCGGTGTCGTTACCGGTACATATTGGCCTTCGGGCGTGAATTCCTAAGGGTAGCGCAGAAGATGACCGGGCGGAATTGGCCGAACCAATTCCGGGACGCGGCCTCAGGAGGCGGGCGCGAGGCTGTCGAGGGTGCGGGTTTCGCCGATCCTGAAGGTCAGCGCGCGGCTGTCCGGCCAGCCGGCCGCGCGGGCGGCGGCGCGAAAGCGCTCGGGCGGCTCGAAGGCCGGCTCGTCGGTCAGCACCACGGTGCCCCAGTGCATGCCGATCGCCGTCGCCGCGCCGATATCGTCGACCAGCCGCACGGCCTCTTCCGGGGTGACATGGGCGGAGCGCATGATCCGGCGCGGCGCATAGGCACCGATCGCCACCATGGCGACATCGAAGGGCCCCGCCCGGCGGCCGATCTCGCGGAAGACCGGGCCGTAGCCGGTATCGCCGGAATGGAACAGCCGGCGCTCGCCGGCGCGCAGCGCGTAGCCCGCCCACAGCGTGCGGTTGCGGTCGAAGGGCGTGCGCGAGGAAAAGTGCACGGCCGGCAGCATCTCGACCTCGAGCGGGCCGAAGCGGATGCTCTCGTACCAGTCCTTCTCGTGCACCCGGGAATAGCCGCGGTCGCGGAAGAAATCGCCGAGTTCGAGCGGCACGACGACCTCGATGCGCTCCTTGCCGGGCAGGTCGGTGACGGTGGAGGCGTCGAGATGGTCGTAATGGTTGTGGCTGACGACGACGATGTCGACCGGCGGCAGGTCCTCGAGCGGAATGCCGGGTGCGACGTAGCGCTCGGGGCCGAGGCCGAGCGGGCCGGCGACCCGGCCGAGATAGGGGTCGGTGAGGATGGTCTTGCCGCCGAGACGGATCAGGAAGGTGGAATGGCCGAGCCAGGTGATGCTGTCGCGGCCCGCCGCCGCGGCCAGGCCCGCGAGCGCGTCCTCGCGCGGCAGGGCGTGGCCGGCGGGCGCCACCGGGTCCGGCGCCGCCATGCGACGAAAGAAGAAGGCGCTCATGTCGGCGAAGGTGGCGAGGCGCGGCGGGCTGCCGGGCGGATTGCGGAAGCCGCCGCCGGGCAGGTGGTGATAGGGCAGGTCGGCGGCGCGCGGGGCGCTGCCGGCGCAGGCCGCAAGGGCCGCCAGCAGGACGGTGATCGTCGCCATGGCCCGAGCGAGGGTCCGTTTTCCGATTGCTCGTCCTGCGCGCATGCCGCCTCCGCCCCGTGACAAGAAGCAGATGTAGGCGATCAGGGCGGAATTGGAAGACGCGGGCCTTCTGTCAGGCCTCGCCGTCACCGGCTTCGAGCGCCGGGCCGACCGGTTCGACCAGGCCCGCCTCGTCGTTGCGCGAGGAATTGATCCGCCGCGAGATCGGCTCGGCCCGCATCAGTTGCGAGGGATAGCTGCCCGCCAGCGCCAGGGCCTCGTCGCGCGGCGCGGTGAGCCAGGCCTCGTGGTCTTCGGGGGGCAGGATCACCGGCATGCGGTTGTGCAGGCGGGCGACGAGCGGGTTGGGCTCGGTCGTGAGCACGGTGAAGGAAAGGATCTCGCGGGTCTCGCCACGAACCTCGCCCGACCAGCGATCCCACAGGCCGGCCATGAAGAACATCTCGCCGGTGCCAAGACCGATGCGCCAGGGCTGCTTGCCGTCCGCCTCGCTGCGCCATTCGACGAACCATTGCGCCGGCACGAGGCAGCGGCGTTTGCGCACCGGCGTGCGGTAGCTCGCGGCTTCCGCGACCTTGTCGAGCCGGGCGTTGAAGGTGGAGAACTTCTTTTCCTCGAGCGGTTTCTTCCACCAGAAGGGCACGAGATCCCAGCGCGCCAGCGCGCCCTCGGTGCTGCCCTGGTCATGGCGCAGGATCGGCGCGGCCTGGGTCGGGCGGATGTTGTAGCGCGGGCGCAGAGGCTCGGCCGGCACGGCGGCGACGGCGAGGCGGGAGAAGGCGACGATGTCCTCCCAGCTCTTGTTCGCGGTGATGTAGGAGCCGCACATGGCAGCGCAGTCTACAGCAGCGGCGCGACGCGGGGCCGGCATGCAAAAAGCCGTTCCGGCCGGAAGGCCGAAACGGCTTTGTACCTGGTCGGGGAGAGAGGATTTGAACCTCCGGCCCCTGCCTCCCGAAGACAGTGCTCTACCAGGCTGAGCTACTCCCCGTTGGCGGTGCGGCGGCGCTTATAGCCTCGCGGGGGAGACCCGGCAAGGAAATAGCGTGCGCCGCGGCGAAATCGCCTCAATAGGCGCGGCTGACGCAGAATTCCGCGACTTCCGTGAGCGACTGGCGGGCCTCGCCGTCGGCGAAGACCGACAGCTCGTCGCGGGCGACATTGGCGTAGTGGCGGGCGCGTTCGAGCGTGTCGGCGAGCGCATCGTGGCGCTCCATCAGCTCGATCGCGCGCTCGAGGTCGCCATCGCGCTGGTCCGTATCCTCGATGCAGCGCCGCCAGAAACTGCGGGCCTCCTCATCGCCGCGGCGATAGGCGAGCAGCACCGGCAGGGTGACCTTGCCCTCGCGGAAATCGTCGCCCACGGTCTTGCCGAGGGTGGCCTGCTGGGCGGAATAGTCGAGGGTGTCGTCGACAAGCTGGAAGGCGATGCCGAGATGGCGGCCGTAGCTTTCCAGCGCGTCCTCCTCGACCCGGGGGCGGCCCGGCACGACGGCGCCGATGCGGCAGGCCGCGGCGAACAGCGCCGCGGTCTTGGCCTGGATGACCTCGAGATAGGCCTCCTCGGTGGTGTCCAGGTCGTTCGCCGTCTGGATCTGCATGACCTCGCCCTCGGCGATCACGGCGGAGGCGTCGGAGAGGATCTTCAGGATCTCGAGACTGCCGTCGGCGACCATGAGCTGGAAGGCGCGCGAGAACAGGAAGTCGCCGACCAGGACGCTGGGCTGGTTGCCCCAGAGCACGTTCGCGGTCTCCCGGCCGCGACGCAGGTCGCTGTCGTCGACCACGTCGTCGTGAAGCAGGGTGGCGGTGTGCAGGAATTCAATGACCGCCGCCAGCTTCAGGTGGTCGTTACGGTCGTAACCGGCGGCCTGGCTGGAAAGCAGAACCAGCAGGGGTCTCAGGCGCTTGCCGCCGCTTTCGATGATGTACTGGGCGATCCTCTCCACCAGGGGCACATCCGAGGCAAGCCGCTGGATGATCAGATCGTTAACCCGGCTGAAGTCATCGGCCACGGTGTCGTAGATGCGCTGGGCTGTCATGCGGCTTGTGGT
>JBGTSP010000009.1:0-38984 GCA_041940205.1 Alphaproteobacteria bacterium | reverse complement strand
TGCGCGGCGAGAAGTTGTCGAAATCGGTCGGCAATGTGGTCGACCCGTTCGAACTGTGCGACGCCTTCGGGGTCGACCAGGTGCGCTACTACTTCCTGCGCGAGGTGCCGTTCGGCAACGACGGCAGCTACAGCCCGGAAACCATGGTCACGCGGATCAATTCCGACCTGGCCAACGACCTCGGCAACCTGGCACAGCGCTCGCTGTCGATGATCGCCCGCAATTGCGGCGGCGCGGTGCCCGAGCCCGGCCCCTTCACTGAGGAGGACAGGGCGCTGCTGCAGGCCGCCTACGGCCTGCCCGCGGCCCTGCGCGAGGCGCTCGGCGAGTTGGCGGTCCACCAGGCGCTGGCGCGCACCTGGGAAGTGGTCGGCGCCGCCAACCGCTATGTCGACGCCCAGGCGCCCTGGGAGCTGCGCAAGAGCGATCCCGCGCGCATGGCCACCGTGCTCTATGTCTGCGCCGAGACCGTGCGTTGCCTGGCGATCGCGGCATCGCCGGTGACGCCGGCCGGCGCCGCGGCCCTGCTGGACCAGCTCGCCCAGCCCGCCGACCGGCGCACCCTGGCGCAGCTTTCGGACGAAGCCGCGCTGGCGCCGGGCACACCGCTGCCCAAGCCGCAGGGCGTGTTCCCGCGGCTCAGCCTGCCGACGGAGGAGGAATGATGCCGGCGCTGCTGGTGGATTCGCATTGCCATCTCGATTTCCCCGAGCTCGACGAGCAGTTCGCCGACGTGCTGGTGCGTTCGCGCAGCGCCGGGGTCGGCATGATGGTGACGATCTGCACCCGGGTGCGGGAGTTTCCCCGCATCCTGGAGACCGCGCGGCGCGATCCGCGCCTCTACTGCAGCGTCGGCCTGCATCCCCACAACGCGGCGGACGAGCCCGAACTGGAGACGGCCCACCTGCTGGAGCTCGCCCGGGACGAGAAGGTGGTCGGGATCGGCGAGACCGGGCTGGATTTCTTCTACGATCACAGCCCGCGCGCCATCCAGGAAGAGAAGTTCCGTGCCCATATCGCGGCCGCCCGCCAGAGCGGACTGCCGCTGATCGTGCACACCCGGGATGCCGACGGGGAAACCGCGGCGATCCTGGAGGAGGAGATGGCCGCCGGCGCCTTCACCGGCGTGCTGCACTGCTTCTCCTCCGGCCCGGAACTGGCGCGGCGCGCTCTCGACCTCGGCTTCTACATCTCGCTCAGCGGCATCGTCACCTTCAAGAAGGCCGAGGAACTGCGCGACATCGTCCGCGAGCTGCCGCTGGAGCGCATCCTGGTCGAGACCGACGCGCCCTACCTTGCGCCGGTACCGAAGCGGGGCAAGACCAACGAGCCGGCCTTCGTGCGCCATACCGCGGCGCAGGTGGCCGAACTCAAGCAGGTCGATCCCGACCGCCTGGCCGAGACGACCACCGAGAACTTCTTCCGCCTGTTCTCCCGCGCCGATCGCGCGCGCCTCGCCGCCTGAACCGGTGCAGGTCACGATCCTGGGCAGCGGCACGTCCGTCGGCGTGCCCCGGCTGGGCGGCGACTGGGGCGCCTGCGATCCGTCCGAGCCGCGAAACCGGCGACGCCGCGCCTCGATCCTGGTCGAGACCGGCACCACCAGCCTGGTGGTGGACACCGGTCCGGACTTCCGCGAGCAGTGCCTGTCGGTCGATCTGCGCCGGCTGGACGCCGTGCTCTACACCCACGCGCATGCCGATCACTGCCACGGCATCGACGATATCCGCAGCTATTCCTACCTGCAGGAAGGGCAGATACCGCTGTACGCGACGCCGGAAACGCTCGAGATCCTGAACGAACGCTTTCCCTATGTCTTCCGCAGCCGCGGCTTCTATCCGGCGATGGCCGAGGCCCGCCCGTTTGCGCCCGGCGCGCCGTTCCGGGTCGGAGACATCGACGTGCTGCCCTTCGCCCAGGACCACGGCCCGGTGACGAGCTACGGTTTCCGTTTCGGCGCGATCGCCTACTCGACCGATTTCCGCACGCTCGACGACGAGGCGTTCGCGGCGCTGCAGGGGATCGAGGTCTGGATCGTCGACGCCCTGCAGCGCGAACCCCACCCGACCCATTGCCATCTCGAACGCACCCTCGACTATGTGGCCCGCGTCGGCTGCCGCCGGGCGGTGCTGACCCATCTCAACAACACGATGGACTATGCCGCCCTGAAGGCCGAACTGCCGGCCCATGTCGAGCCGGCCCATGACGGCCTGCGTCTCGCCGTCCGGGGCTGAAATCCGCCGCCTGCGCCGGCGCCTGCTTGCCGGGGAAGGTCGCGCATGAGAGGGTCGCGCCGTTTCGCGTTCCGGGAGGGAAAACCATGCATCTCTACAATTCCGTCGGCCCCAATCCGCAGGTCGTGCGTACTTTCATGGCCGAGAAGGGGATCGACTGCGAGAAGATCGAGATCGATCTGCGCGGCGGCGAGAACCGCCGGGCGCCCTACAACACCGAGGTCAATCCCGCGGGCCAGTTGCCCGCGCTGCGGCTGGACAATGGCGACATCCTGACCGAGGTCACCGCGATCTGCGAATATCTCGACGAGACCACCGGCGGCGGCGAGCTGATCGGGCGGACACCCGAGGAACGCGCCGAAACCCGCATGTGGGTGCGGCGCAACGACCTGGGAATCATCGAGCCGATGGCCGCCGGTTTCCGTTTCTCGGTGGGCCTCAAGATGTTCCAGGACCGCATGCGCTGTCTGCCCGAGGCCGCAGACGGCATGAAGGCCTGCGCGCAGGACAAGCTCGCCTGGCTCGAGGAGCAGATCGGGGACAGGACCTGGATCTGCGGCGAGCGTTTCAGCCTGGCCGACATCATCCTCGGCGTCTGGCTGAATTTCGGCGGCAATGTCGGCCAGCCGCTCAACCCGGAATTCACGCGGCTGACGGCCTGGCTGGCGCGCGTGAACGAACGGCCGAGCATGAAGGCCTGAGGAGACGAAGATGGGCGAGGGAACGAGCACGCCGGCCCCGGCCGGGATGGATCCGGCGGAATGGGAAGCGCGGGTCAACCTGGCGGCGATCTTCCGCCTGGTCGACAATTACGGCTGGTCCGACCTGCTGGCGACCCACATGTCCGCCCGCGTGCCGGGTCCGGAGGATCACTTCCTGATCAACCGCTTCGGCGAGATGTTCGACGAGATCACCGCCTCGTCGCTGGTCAAGGTCGACCGTGACGGCGAGATCATCGCGGGCGAGGGGCCGGTCAATCCCGCTGGGTTCGTGATCCATTCCGCGGTGCACATGGCCCGTCCCGAAGCCGCCTGCGTGATGCACACCCATACCCAGGCCGGCGTCGGCGTCGCCACCCAGCGCGACGGCCTGCTGCCGCTGACCCAGCACGCGCTGGCGGTGATCGCCCACACCGCCTACCACGGCTATGAAGGCATCGCGACGGATCTCGACGAGCGCGAACGCCTGGGCCGCGACCTCGGGGACAACAATGTCCTGATCCTGCGCAACCACGGCCTGCTCACCGTCGGGCGGACCTTCGGCGAAACCTTCATGTGGATGTACCGGGCCGAACGGGCCTGCCGCATGCAGCTCGCCGCGCAGCAGGCGGGCGCCCCGCTGGGCGAAATCCCGGAGGAGGTGCAGGCGGTCACCATCGCCCGCAACCGCTTCAACAATTCCGAGGAAGGCTATCGCACGATCGGCCGGATCGAGTGGCCGGCACTACGCCGCCGGCTGGACCGGATCGACCCCTCCTACGCTTCCTGAGGACGAGCGCGCGCCCCGTTGGATCCCGCCCAGATCGCCATCGTCGCCGCGGCGTTCTTCTTCGCCGCCTTCGTCAAGGGCGCGACGGGTCTTGGCTTCTCGACCACCGCGATCGCGCCGCTGGCGCTGGCGCTCGGCCTGAAGACGGCGATACCGCTGCTGCTGATCCCCTCGCTGGCCAGCAACCTTCTGGTCATGCGCGACGCCGGACATTTTCGCGCCACAGTGCGGCGGTTCTGGCCGCTCTATCTCGCCGCCGTTCCCGGCGTGCTCTGCGGCCTCGCGCTGCTGGTCTGGGTCGACGGTCCTCGCGCCGGCGCGGTGCTGGGTGCCGTCCTGGCGCTCTATGCCCTCTATGCCCTGCGCCGCCCGGACTATCAGCTTTCGCCCAGATGGCAGAGACCGGCGGTGCAGGTGCCGGTCGGTCTTGCCACGGGAATCATCAACGGCCTGACCGGCTCGCAGGTGATGCCCGTACTGCCCTACCTGATGGGCCTGGCCCTGGCGCCGGACCGCTTCGTGCAGGCCATCAATTGCTCCTTCACGCTCTCCAGCCTGGTGATGCTGGCCGGCCTCGGCACGCTGGGTCTGCTGAACCTTCCGCTCGCGCTGGTCTCGGCCCTGGGTATCGTGCCGGTCTGGCTGGGCGTGCGCGCGGGCGGCATGGTCCGCCGCCATCTCTCCGAGGCCCAGTTCCGTCGCGCGGTACTGGTCCTGCTGCTGCTTCTGGGCGCCAGCCTGATCGTCCGGATCCTGCCGCTTTGACCCGGATCGGCGAGGGCGGGCAGACTGACCCCCATGAAGAACGACACCGCTTCCGCCACGCAGCCGAACGCCCCCGCCGGTTCCGCTCCGGAAGGCCCGCTGGTCTGGCGCGGCGATCGTCTGCCGCCCGATGCCGGGCTGGTGCGCGTCGGCGCGGCGGCCGGGCGCGAGATCCTGGCGCTTGCTGCGGAACTCGCCGCCAATCCGCTTCCCGCGGAGGCGCTCGATCCCCGCGATTTTTCCCTGCCGCATCTCGCCGCCGTGATCGCCGATATCCGGCGCGCGCTCGCTGCCGGACCGGGGTTCGCCCTTGTCGACCGTCTGCCCCTTCAGGACCTGCCGCCCGGACAGGTCCGGGCGGTCTGCTGGCTGTTCGCCGCCCTGCTGGCCCGGCCGGTGGCGCAGAAATGGGACGGCAAGCTGATCTACGACGTTCGCGACAAGGGCCGACCCGCCGGCAACGGCGTGCGGCCCGACGTCACCAACATCGCGCAGAACTTCCATACCGATAACAGCTACAATCTCTGCCCGCCGCATTACGTGGCGCTGTTCTGCCTGCAGACCGGACTGTCGGGCGGCGAGAGCGGCATCGTCAGCCTTTACGACGCCTACAACGAACTGGGCCGCCGCGCGCCGGCCCTGCGCGACCGGCTGCACCGCGACTTCCACTTCGACCGCCAGCGCGAACATGCGCCGGACGATGCGATGACCTGCCGCCATCCGATGTTCGAGCGGGACAGCGAAGGCCGCCTGATCGGCCGGCTGTCGCGCCGCCAGGTGGTGAACGGCCATCGCCTGGCCGGAGTCCCGCTGGACGGCGAGGCCCTGGAGGCGCTCGAGGCCTTCGAGGCGATCATGAACGAGCCGGGACGGGCGCGAACCTTCCGCTTCGCGCCGGGTCAGGTGCAGATCATCGACAACCGGCGTCTGGCGCACCGGCGCGAGGCCTTCACCGACGGGCCCGAACCGGAGCAGAAGCGCCACCTGATCCGCCTCTGGCTGCGCGACGAGGGCCGGCGGTTCTACAACGGCTGAAGAATGCCCGTCGCTGGCGGAATAAGGCGGCCCGCAGCGGCGCGGGACTCGCAAAACGACAGCGTGTCCGGCCGTCCCCGCGGTGATGGCCGTCACTGGCGAAGAGGGGTAGCATCCCCGAAATTGAGACGCACAGGGGCAAGCAACGAAGAGGAAATGGAGAGATCCATGGCCCGTTCCGCGATTGCCCAGGTCCGCGACACCACCATGCAGGTCGCAACGGGACCGATGGCCCTGCAGGCCGTCGATGCCCGCGAACAGACGATCTGCGAGTGGCGCACCCGAAAACTGCTGCTGTTTGTCGGCCTGATCGTGCTGGCACCGCTGGCCTTCCAGATCGATTCCGGTTTCGGCGTGGTCGCCGGCATGGCCCTGCTGGCGGGCGTGCCCTGGATCGTCATCAATCTCATCGACTACTGGGTGCAGTTGCGCCGCCTGCGCCGCGAGCGCCGGGACATCGCCGCCCTGCTGTCGCGCTACAACCGGCCGACCTCGATGTTCGCCACCTAAGCGTCGCCCCTGTCGTTCATCCTCGCCTGTTCGCCCCGCGCGGATCGCAGACAGCGTGCGGGCAGGGGCCTATACTGCGCACCGCCAGGCGGCGCACCCGGACATCGGTCCCGAGGGAAGCGGCGCGGGCAGGGGCCGCGGGCATGCCGCCGGCCCCGGGTGACCGGAGGGAGGAAACGTCACATGGCACTCGAGGGACGCGCACATCTGAATTCGGTGAACACGCCGCGCACCGACTATCCCACGCTGTCGGCCGCGCCGCTGACACCGGTGATCGGCGCGGAGATCGCGGGCGTGGACCTGTCGCAGCCGCTGGAAACGGCGCAGCTTGCCGATGTCCGCCAGGCCTTTGCGGATCACAAGGTCCTGGTGTTCCGCGACCAGGTGCTCGACCGCGAGGCCCACAAGCGTTTCGGCCGGCATTTCGGCGACCTGCACGTGCACCCGCTCAACCGGCAGGCCGCCGAGGACGATCCCGAGATCCTGGTGGTGAAGACCACCCGCAACTCCAAGTTCACCGCCGGCGACGGCTGGCATACCGACGTGACCTGCGATGAACGCCCGCCGCTGGGTTCGATGCTCTACATCACCCGAACCCCGGAGATCGGTTGCGGCGGCGACACCCTGTTTGCCAGCATGTACGAGGCCTACGAGGCCCTGTCGGAACCGATGAAACGCTTCCTCGAGGGGCTGACCGCGGTGCATGACGGCGCGTTGCCCTATCTGGGTTCCTACAACATCGCCGCGGCCGATCCCGACGGCTATCCGCGCACCGAACATCCGGTGATCGGCGTGCATCCCGAAACCGGCCGGCGGGTGCTGTACATCAACAGCGGCTTCACCTCGCACATCAAGGGACTGGCCCCGAACGAGAGCCGGGCGCTGCTCGACATGCTGTTTCGGCATATCGAGAGCAATCCGCGCTTCCAGTGCCGGGTACGCTGGGAGCCCGGGACGCTGGTGTTCTGGGACAACCGCTGCACCCAGCATCACGCGGCCTGGGACTACTTCCCGCACACCCGGTACGGCGAGCGGGTGTCGATCATCGGCGATCCGCCGGCAGCGGCTGCCTGACGACGCAAAAAGACGCGTTTTCAATGAGTTGAAGGCGTTTCCTGAAGTCGTTCAGTGCGCCCGCGGCGCCACCATGTCGTGCAGCCAGCCGTCGACATCGTCGAGCAGCAGCCCCTGGGCGCGATCGCCGGGACGCAATGCGGGAACCTCGGCCCAGATTCCGATCAGCAGGCCATGCGCCAGCTGCTCGCGACAATCCAGCGGCAGGGCGAAGCTGTAGCAGGTCCGCTCCAGTTCCTCGATGTCGCGGTAGTTGAGCAGCATGCCCAGCGGACGGCGATCGCGGGCCGCCCGACGCTGGGCTTCAAGGACGAAGGTTCGTTCCGGATCGATCGCCACGATGCCCGAAGAGCGCGAACCGGGCTTCAGTCGCGGCGCATAGGACAGCACCAGGTCGCCGACAAGTTCATAACGGAAATCGAGGGTTGGCCCGGGATCCTCGCGCGCCACGACGGGCGTGTCGGGGTCGTCGATCAGCGTGCGGAGCAGCGCGATCCTGGAGAGCGCTCGGGCGCCGAGGCGCGCAGGATCGAGAGAGGTGCGGGGTTTGTTCGCCGGCATAGCCCGCCAATAGTCGAGAATGCGCGCCATGTCCGCTCGGACTTCGGCCCGCGGCGGGGCAAAGCCGCAGTCGGCCATGCGACCGTGAATGTCGACGGCGCGGTCCATGGGGTCATTGTAGTAGCGGACCGGTGCTTGATCCATCGGCTCAGATCCTGGAACGGACCAAGGATAGGGAATCTGCTCTACAATTCGTGGCTGATTGTCGGTTTGAATCAGTTTCAAGTGGTTTCAGGGTATGGTGCAATCGAGTGCTCGGTGGTATTTCAATCATCAAATACTTGTTCGAAGTGATAGCGGATTGGAGAGATATTCATGCGTGCGACGGCACTGATCGCGATCATGCTCGCAGGTTTTCTGGTCGGATGCGCTGAACAGGAACACGCCATGCGCATGCAGCAGATCCGTGCGGGGGTCGAGAAGCTTGATGCGAACAAGGCAGCCTGCTGCCGTAGCTACTCGGATCTGACCTATCTCGCGCTCGGCGCGGATTCTGCGCATCCCTACGACCATGACGACAAGCTGGAAACGCTCGACCTGTCTTCCGGGCGCAGTTTCGTCAAAGGTTTCGCGCTCCAACCCAATCTGCAGGATGGAAAATGGTTGCTCGAAATCAAGAGCGACCTGAGCGGTATCATTATTCCATCGTCCGTGATCATGCAGCCATCGGTGAGCTTCCTCGACGAAAACCACAAACCGATAGCGTCCTATGATCCCGAGCTCTCCTACGAACCTCACTGGTGGGAAGGCATTCGTTTTTTTGCTCGGGTGCCGATCGACAACGAGCTGCGCAGGGCGCGATATGTTGTGGTGTACGCCGACCGGCGTTTTCTGGGTGGCGGCATCCAATGGTGCGGCAACCAGGGTGGAACGGCCTACATGATCGGCAATGTTCCCGTGGTTGTTCCGGCTAGCGGTGTGTGTCACCGAGTTCCGTTCGCAACCACTGGCAACCTTTCGGTCAAACTCCTGAACCTTCCATACTGAGTTTCTCGTCCGTCATTCGGATGGCCCGGTTTAGTGGGAAAACCTAAACTCGTTATTTTACATAATATATACTGCCCGGTCTTTGGTGCTCCCGTGTGCGTGCGCGTCGTTGGCTGAAATCTGCGGATAGGTGGCTGTTACACCCAAGGCGATAAGGAGCATCGCCGCGCTGCGCCGCAGCACTGCGGCGACCCTGCGCCATGCATCACGAGCCGGCCCCGATGTTCTCCACATCGCTAAATCTAATAGGGCTTCGTGAGGCTCAATCCCTGCCAAAATAGCGACTTTCACCATCGTGGCGTCGCTCGGAAACGTCTTACCGTTCCGCATCTGTGATAGGGCGCCTGAGGTCATCCCCATAGCAGTGGCAAGGCGGCTATCGCTCTTTAGAGCGGATCGCTCTTTAGCGATATCAAGGTATTCCGCGAAGGATTCCATAGCGCATCCTAACGCCGCTCGATTCTCCTAACAAGGACAACATATAGCGTCTGCCTATAGGGTCGACATACAACACTTGACACCATACTCGATATTGTGCCTTCTACGTATTACGTATAACGATATCTGGTATGGCTGATGGGCAGATCACCCTCGGGACCGTTCGCATTCGTTCCCTCAAGAGCCTATCGAGACACTCGGCTAAACAGCCAAGCTCGCGACGTTCTCGGCATCATCTGTGCCCATACAAAAGGGGATCGGCGGTGCATCTTAGAGGTAGCGAGCATCGCCGTTTGGCACGGAACCACAGAGCGGAACGTCCGGAAGCTGTTGGCCCTCCTTAGAGAGGCTGGCTATCTCGCCCTTGAAGAGCGCTACAACTCCACAGACGGCCTTAGAGACGTAAACGCTTGGATTGTCCTTCACGATGTCGATCTAGCGGCCGATCACGACCGTTTAGGCCCTGTCGCCCCAGTACAGGGCGGCCCTGTCACCCCACGACAGGGCGGCCCTGTCACCCCAGTACAGGGCAATAAACAGTATATTTCAGTAAAAGAAAAAGACGCGCGCGAGCTGATCGTTGATGAAGGGCTGAGGGAGTTTGGCGAGGGGCTAGGCTTCACAGCCGCCGAGGTCGACGTTGCGGCGGACCATTGGCGCGACCATCTCGCCGCCGAGGGCCGGACCCCCTCCGATCCGGCCGCGAGCTTCCGCAACTGGCTGCGCAAGCGTGCGGAGCTGCACCGCAAGCGCGGCACCAAGGTCGCGGTGACACACAGCGCTCCCGATCCTCTCCCGGTGACGGTCGGGCCAGAGGTCACCGACGATCAGCGCGACATCTGGGCCGCCGCCCTGCTGAAACTCTCCGAGAGCACGGGCCGGAACATGCTGACCGGCCTGTCGCTCAACCGCGTCTCGGGCTCTACCGCCTACATCCACGGCGCGCCCTTCGTGACCGACCGGCTACGCGCCAAGCACGCGCACGACTTCGCGAGCATCGCCCGCAAGCTGGGTGCGGCCCGCTTCGAGCTGGTCGGCATCCGCCCCCCACCACCGACCGCGCCACCGCAGGAGGAATGCGCATGAGCGACCCCAAGGCCAATCCCGAAGTCTCGCCGCTGTCGGGACTTCCCAATCCGATGATGGATGCCGTGATGCGTCAGCGCGACCGGCTCAAGGCCGCGCCGATGTACGACAAGGCGAGCGAAGCGGAAAAGCTCTTCGACATGATGGCCGCGATCATCACCGATCAGGGCAACGTGATCCGCCATGTTCAGGGCGACGTGCAGCGCTTGGCGCAGCAGATGGAAACCGTTCTGCAGGGCATGGCCCCGCCGGCCGGCGAGACGCCGCAGGCGCATTGATGGCAAGCGCCAATCCCATCGTTCGCGAGAGCGAATGCCCCCGCTGCGGCAACCCGGCCCCGTGGCGGCTCACGCTTGGGGGCACCAGTCCCAAGAGCAAGCTCTATCGGGCCTGCAACGGCCGCCGGCCTAACGGCGGTCAGTGCCTCTACCGCGAATATCTCGGCCGGGCCGACACCGACGAAACCTTGGAGAAATGGGGCCATGGCCAGAACGACCAAGACCAGCTCGACATCGAAGACTTCACCGAAGCCGGAGCCGGAGACGATCCCGGAGCCCGAAGCGCCGGCCCCGGAGACGGCATCGGCGAGTATCGAGACGACGACAGCGGAGACGATCCCGGAGACGATCCCGGAGAGCCCGAGCCCGTCGCAGAGCCCGAGCGAGAGCCCGAGCGCGGCGGCTTCTTCGGACGGCTTTTCGGGTGACCATCTGGCGTTGATCGATGCCGGCGAGATGCCGGACCCCGACGACGACGCGCGGACCTTCGAGTACGTGGACGAGGCCTCCGGCAAGACGCTGGAGCTGTACACGATGAAGGGCTTCCGGGCGGCCTTCATCGGGTTTTTCGACGGCGCGTCCGTGCTGCCCGAGATGTTCGACGGCGACCCCCTCAAATCGCTTGCGATCAAGGCCAGCGAGAAGGCGAGGGCGGAGGCGGCGGCCGACGCGCTCTATCGCAAGGTGATCCGCAACCGGCTGTTGCGCCATGTCCTGCGGCCGGGCTCGCAGGAGGGGCGCGACTGGATCGCGCTGTTGCTGTTCGTCGGTCCGAAGGCGAAGGCCGTGGCCGAGGAAATGCGGATTCGGGCCTACGTGCACGAGCACCAGATGCAGCAGCGCGAGGCCGCAGCCGTTGCCGAGTATGAGACCGCGCCGCCGGCCGAGGGCGATGCTGCCGCCGCGTGAGTGCGTCGGCGCGCTTCTGGCGCAGTACCGCCGCCGGGCCTTGCTCCCGGCGGCGGCTGCCGCCGATGGGCTGGGCGTGGCGCCATCGACCCTCTACCGGATCGAACGGGGCCGCTCCCTGCCCAATCTCCAGCTCTTCGCCGCGCTGTGCCAGCGCTACGCCATGAGCGACGGCGAGGCTATCGAAATCATCCGGCTATTCGCGAGGCATCCATGACGACGCTGGAACACACAGGCATTTGGGGCCGCTCGCAGTCGGGCAAGTCCACACGGGCGAAGATCCTGTTGCGCAGCGAGCGCCGGGTTGTCGTCTTCGACCTGCTGGGCGAGTACGGACGCGAACGCGGCTTTGTCCGCGCGACGACGCGCCCGGCGGTCCTTAAGGCGATCAAACAGGGCTGGCGATCGGGCTTCCGGGTGGCCTACAAGCCGCCGCGCAACGCGGACTTGCCGTTAGAGCTGCACAAGCTGTCGGTGATGCTCCAGCACGTGCAGGCCCCGGTTGAAGAGCATTTCGAGCGGACGGGCGAGATGGGGCCGACGCTGACGTTCGTGGTTGAGGAGATGGCTGACAGCTTCCCCAACCAGAAGATGCGGGCGGGCGAACGGGCCTTTGAGGAGCTATGCCGCCGGGGCCGCCATGCAGGCATCCGGCTCATCGGCATCTCGCAGCGCATGGCCGACGTGTCCACCGTCTTCCGGGGCAACACGCTGCAAGACTTCGTCTTCCCGCTGCGCTCAACCGTCGACATCGACACCGCGTTGGCGCTGATCGGGCGCGAGCATCGCGGCACCGTCTCGGCGCTCCAGACGCACGAGTTCATCCACTACGCACACGGTCAGGTCAGCCGCGGCCGAAACAAGATCGGTCACCGCTGACCGATACGGTCATCCCTGCAATAGACGGCCGCGCCGGCCGCTCCAGATTATTGACGAGACGCACTCGCAACTCTCTGGAGCGGAGCCCGATGGCCGATGTGACCGACAAGCTGGCGAAGACGATCAAGGTGGACAAGCGCATCCTGTGGACCGGCCTTGTCAGCGGCGCGGTCCTGATCATCGCCACCCCGTTCATCCAGCGCGGCGCGGAGCGCGGTGCGCGCTGGCTTCGCCGCACGCTGCGGTTCTGATCCATGAAGGCGAGCGAAGCGGCCCTGATGCTCTCGCTGATCGTCGGCGGCAGCATCCTCGGCACCATCACCGCCGGCTACATCATGCGCCGGTTCCGCAACGCATCCACCGTCCTCGCGACCGCCTCTGACGGCTTCGACACCTAAAGGGAACCAACCACCATGCAGCGCATCCAGCTCGCCGGCCCCACCTTCCTCGGCGTCTCCGCCGGCAAGGCCGCAACCTGTCAGTGCCCCACCGGGGCCTACAAGTACCGGGCGTTTGACTTCAAGTACAACCGGGGCGGCGCTGCCGCGACCGCCGCGCAGTTCAAGACCGACATCGACCTTATCGAGGTTCTGGTGAACGGCTCGAAAGTGCGCGAGGTCACCGGGACGCATCTACTCGCGCTCAACGACTGGTACGGCGAGCCCTACGAGACGGGCCACTTCCCGATGTACTTCGACCGGGCGGACGCGCGCACCATCGCCAACGAGGACCAGTACGCACTCGCGACCGGCAATATCGCCGACCTGGTGCTGCGCATCTCGCTCAACGCGGCGGCGCCGACGCCGGAGCTGTCGCTGGTCATGCACTTCGATCCGGTGGCGGAGCAGGCCGGCAACATCATCCGGTGGGAACGGCTGTTCCCGCCGCTGCCCACCGCCGGCAAGAACGATGTCACCCTGCCGCACTCGCTGGGCCATCTCGCCGCCGTCCATTACGAGGACGCCAACATCACCGACTTCGAGCTGAAGGTGGACGGTGACGACATCGTCGACGGCGACATTACCGCGATGCATCTGCGCGGCAAGCGCTACGGTCGCACCCCGCAAACCAACTTCGTTCACTTCGAGCCGACCATCATGAGCCGGATGGCGGACGTGCTGCCGCTGGCCGATCGGTCCGGGCAGCGCCGATCGATCACGCACCGGCTCACGCACTCGGCGGGCAGCGCCACCGCGAATGCGATCCTCGAAACGGTCGCTTCGCCCTTCGCGTGATCCAATGCCCGATCTCTGGAGCACCATAGACAACTCGGTCGCCACCGCCGCCAAGGTCTACAGCCGCAAGCTGGAGCTGGAGACGGTGAAATCCGACGCAGCCGCGCGGGCGTGGCTGGATGGCGCGCACACCGCCAATCAGGTTCAGCGCAACACCTACAGCCCCGACCCGTCGCCGCAGCGCGCGCTTGCGCAGGCGCAGGACAACAGCCGTATCGCCCTCTATCTGGCCGGCGGCGCTGTCCTGATCCTGTCGTTGGCGGGCGTGATGGCGGTCTCGCGCCGGGGTAAGTGATGGCGTGGAGCCCGGCTCTCAACTCGTGGGGCAGCAGCCTCGCGACGGAACCGCCGCCGGGCTCTTTAGAGCCGGAGAACGGCACCGGCATTGACCTGCTGTCGGGTGCCCCGAGCTTCGTGCCCTCCGGCGACGGCAAAAGCATCGTCCAGTCGACGGCGCGGCCGGTCACCAACTTCACCACTGGTCCTTTCGCGGTTGGGAGCGGTGCGAGCGCCTCGCAGGGCGCGCCCTCGCAGTCGGCTGCCGGCATCGCGCCGCAGATGCCGGGTGGCGGGCCGGGCCTGCTGGTGATGGCCGCCTTGGGCATCGCCACGGTGGCGGGCGTCATCGCCCTCATCAAGTAGCGTCATGGCACTCGGCGGTATCCTCGGGGCGGCGGCGACGGTCGCATCGGCCTTCATCGGCGGCAAGAGCGGAGGCGGTCAGCCCGTGGGCAACGTGCGGAACACCGACAACCGAACGGCTGTCACCGATCAGGCGCGGCTTGCCTACGGTCGCAAGAACACCATCGTGGATGGCAACTACATCGTCAGCCGCGACGGGGATGTGACTTACTCGAACGCGCTGACGGTGGTCACCGACAGCCAACCGGCGCTCGACCTTGCCGATAAGGCGCTCGACCGGGCGGGCTCAATCGCGGGCGGCGCCATAGACGGGGCCGTTCAGATTGCGGGCGATGCCATCGACTATGCGGTCGGTGTCGGCAGTGATGCGTTCGAGCTGGCCATGGACGCTATCGAGCATGGCGGGCAGGTCGTCGATAGCGCCCTGTTCTCGAACGAGGAGACGACGCGCGCGGCGCTCGATCACACGGCCGACACTTTCCAAGCGGCGCTCGACTTCGCCGACGCGAGCCGGGCGGCGGCCTTCGCCGAGAGCCGGAGCAACACCGATGCGGCGCTCGCGTTCGCCGACGAGAAGACCAGAACCGAGAGCGCCCGGCTGATGCAACAGGTGGTCATCGTTGGCGGCACCATCGCCGGCATCGTGGCCGTGGGCTTCGCGGCCCGGAAAGTGCTGCAATGACCATTCGCGACATCAACGAATTCGCTTTCTCGCTGGCCGCTGGCGAACGCATCGACATCGTCGGGCGCGGGCGCTACGTGCGCCACATGTCGGGCGATGATGTGAAGCTCGCCACCGACAGCGGCAGCTACATCACGTTCGTTGCCGGCCGGGAGTACAAGGTCGCGGCGGGCGATCCCGACTTCACGCGCATCCGCCTGCACAACGACGGCGCGGGCGCGGTTAGCGGCGTGCTGATGCTGGGCTTTGGCGATGTCACCGACAACAACGTTGTCATTCAGGATGTTGTCGCCACTCTCGAAACCCCGCCCGGGACGGCGTTCATGGGCTCGCAAGTCACCGGGGCGGCGGCATCCAACTACAGCCACGCGCAGCTCTGGAACCCGGCGGGATCGGGCGTCGTCATTGAAGTCGACCGCTGCAAGGTCTTTAGCAACGTGAACGGCGGCTACAACGTGTGGGACGTGCTCTCCAGCGCACTCGCAACCTCGGGCAACAGCTACGCGCACGCGAAGGCGTTCGGAGCCGCGCCGCCCGCGCCGGCCGGCGAGCTGTACTACGAGCGCAACACCTCCCAGCTCGTTAGCAACTGGTACTGGATGTCGGCGCTTGACACCGTTGCGGTCCTGTCGCCGCGAGACGAGCTGTTCATACCGCCTGTCAAGCTGGACCCGGGCTATGGCCTCGTTGTCATGAACACCTCCGTCAACAAGGACTTGGAAGTGAGCTTTCAGTGGCGGGAGGTCGACTGATGATGCACCTAAAGAACCCCAACCGCGCGGCCGAGGCCGGCTACACCGCCAAGCAACGCGCCGCCGTGCTGGCGGCCGTCGAAGCGCTCGCCACGCCACAAGGCGCGGCGAGGATCAGCTTGCAGGCGATCTGTGAGCAGGCGAGCGAAGCGTGCGAGCGCGGGCATGTCGAGCAAATCCTTGTCGATGCCGGGTATGAGGTGACGTTGTGAACCGCGAAGCCCTCGCCGCCGCAATCGCGGCGGCCGTTTCCGCCTTCCTGCTGACCGACAAGGGCCGCGAAGTCGTGAGCACCGCGCTTGCCAAGGTGCCGGAGCTGGCTGACGCGCCGATGAAGGCGGTCCGCGAGTACGCGACGCCGCGCCCGTCTGCCGAGGATGTCGACATCCTCGCCCGCACGATCTGGGGCGAGGCGCGCGGCGAGCCCTATGACGGCAAGGTTGCCGTGGCCAACGTGGTCATGAACCGGGTCCGGGACCCGAGATGGCCCGACACCGTCGCCGAGGTCTGCCAACAGCGCCTCCAGTTCAGCGCGTGGAACCGGAGCGATCCGAACCGCCTTCGGATGCTCGCCGTCACCCCGGCTGACCCGATCTTCGCGACCTGCATTCGGATCGCGGAGAAGGCCGTGGCGGGCGATCTGCCCGACCTGACCAACGGCGCGAACCACTACGAGGCCCTAGAGACCGATCCGGCTTGGGCCTCGCGCATGTTCAAGGTGGCGGACATCGGCCGTCACGAATTCTGGAGGGCCTAAAGATGCCGTTACTGCTTCTCCCCGCCATCGGTGGCGCGGGCTATCTGTGGGGCCGCTCGCGGTCAACGTCGCTGATGGGCAAGGCCCTGATGGTGGCCGGCGGTCTCGCCGTCGCCTACGGCGGTTATCGCGCCTTCAAGAAGATCAAGAAGGGCTGAGCCGGTGATGATCGCCCCGGAGCTGCTGTCCGTCCTGAGCGGCGCGCTGCTGCTGTTCTGGGGCTGGATCGCCGTTGAGGTCTACCGCACGCGCGTCGTCGTTGAGCGGCTGTCGGCGACGCTCGACAACCATGAGAGCCGCATCACGAAGGTGGAAGGACAGACCGATGAATTCCGATTGGCTTAAGGCCCGCATGTCGGAGCCGTCGACGTGGGCCGGGGCGGCGCTGATCGCCTCGCAGGCCGGCGGCGCGCTCGAGCAGGCCGCGCAGGTCGTCGCCGGTGGCGGCGGGATCTCCGGCGGCTTGCTCGCCGTGGGCTTCGGCATCGCCGCGATGTTCATGCGCGATCCCGGAGGCGCGGCCAAGTGATCCTCCGGCATCGCCGCCGCCGTAGCGTCATCCGCGCGCCGTCCGGCCCGGCCTATCCGGTCGAGCTGGGCGGCGGCTGGTGGGAGCTGTCGGACGGCGGCAAGGTTCAGGGCCGGCAGGCGGCTGCCGCGGCTCAGGACGCTTTGGACGGGCAGGGGGGCGGACATGGCTGATACATGGGCCGTCCCCGGCTATGACGTGCCCGGCGATCGGACCGCCCTCGCGCTGCCGAGGGTCTACGACGCCGCGCCGTACTACGAGCCGCACGACTGGGTTGACCCGTTCGAAGGCTACTATGCTGCCGTTGGGCTCGATCCGGCGGCGCCCGACCCGCTGTTGCTGCCGATGGACGACGCGGCCGCCGGGTCCGAGGGTGATTATCCCGTGCCGCCCAAGGCCCCGTCCATTGACCGGGCCATCGCCCAGATGAACCGGCAGACGATGGTTCGCCGCGTCGGGATCGCGGCGGCGGTCGGGCTGGGCATCTATGCCGTGGTGAGGATGCTGTGAAGAAGCGATCAGGACGCAACGGCGGCCGAGACAGCAAGGGCCGTTTCAAAAAGGGCGGCTATGCCGCGAAGGCCGCAGGCCGCAAGGGTCACCGGGCGAGCTGCCGCCGGAAACGCCGCTAAGCCGGCAACCGGCCCCGCAGGATCGCCGGAGACAAGCAAAGGGTCTGTCCCGTGAGGGGCAGGCCCTTTTCAGTCACAAGCGCCCGCTGACGGGCCTTATTTTAGGGTGCAGTCACAATGCCGGCGTTGTGACTGTCTCGAGGCAGTCACCGATTCCTGCAGGCGTTTGTGACTAAGACGTGCAGTCACAAATCATCGAACCGCTTAGAGACCCGCCGATTGTGACTGCCTCGGCCGAGGCAGTCACAGGGCAGGGGCGAAACCATGCTTGCTTTGGCGGGCCATCTCGCGCCAGCCGTGCCCCCGATAGACTTTCAGGCTTTCAAACCGGCATTCTAGGGCTGCCTCAATCTTGCGCAGGTCCGCCAACAACACCGCCCTAGACGCGTTCTCCCACCGGGCGAGCTTGGCCCGGCTGATTCCGGCTTTGCGGGCAAGGTCGGCTTGCGAAAGGCCCGCGCTCTTACGAGCGCCACGGATTGATCTCGCGAGATTGTTGCAGCCTGTCGGCTGCTGTGGGCCGTGGCGGTAGTAGCAGCTCATTCGGTCCTCCTGTCACTCCGAGATGTCGCGGGCGATGTCGTGGTGCGCCGATGTGTAGGCGGCCTCAAACTGCTGCGCGCTTACAGCGGCGAGTTGGGTTGCGATCACGGTTGCACGCTCTAAGGCGGGCAGCCGTTGAAACTCGCCGCTATCGGCAAAGTCCGCCAAGTCTCTAAGGGTTTGTCCTATGGCGCTCATAACAGGCTCCTAAGGATGCGTTCGACGGACTTAGGGTGCAGGCCGACGCGTTCGCCGATGGTCTTGGCGCTCGCCCCGCGCCGCTTCATTCTCAACATCAGCGCGTTGCGGGCCTCTTTCGCCGTGTTCTTGCGATGACGCCAGTGATCGGGCCAAAGGGCTTCGACGGCTTCCGGTGCGGCCCCGGTTTGGTTGATCGCGGACGAAATCGCCTCGGCCGTTCCGGAGCCGGTAAGGACCAGCTCGCCGGCAATCTCGCACGCTGTACGGGCCTTGTTCAGCCTTAGGTTCACGCGGTCGCTGTGGCGCTTGGTTTGGTTTCGTCTGTCTAATTCAGCCATCATTTCGGATGCTTCGCGAAGTTTGCTTCTGATCAATCCCAATAAAGCCGGTTCCGGGAGCGCTCTTAATGTAGGAAAATCCAACGAAACTCCGTTAATAGGTGGAGGACTATAGCTTGATTTACTTATTCCCGACCGTCCGGGAACATACGCACCGAATTGGAACATAGGAACATCCTGCTATGGTTGTGATGTCCTGATATAAAAGTATCAACAATGGCTGTAACGTGTTGATTTTATGAGGGAATATGTTCTGAAAAAGGCCCTGAACAAACGCCGAAAATGACCCCATAAATTTGACATAATATATATTATGCGCCTTTGATTGACAGGTAGTAAATCCTAAGTAGCTGCAATGTCTGGACGTTCACATTTATACGCACATAGGATTGCGCGGAATAGTGCAAAAATCTCCGCGTATCCGAGTTTTGTTGCGTATATGCCACAGTTTGACGAGGCAGAAGCGGCCGCGCTCGACACGATCGCCGATCAGTTGGAAGCCGAAGCCGCCACATTGCGCGCACAGGCCCGCGACATCCGCGCCCGCGCCGAGACCCGCCAGAGCCGCGCCGAACGCCTGCAGCGCGTGCCGGACGCCGTCGCGGCCTATCGCGCGATGAACCTGCCCGAACGCGAGGCGCACGAAGCGGCGGCGCGGGACTTCGCCCTTGACGCCTCGACCGTGGCCCGCCTGTGCAAGCTGCGCGAGCGGCAGGAACGGCGCAACCGGCTTTGGGAACGGAACCGGGCGATCCTGCACCTTGCGTCAATGGGCTGGAAAAACCGCCACATCGCCGAGCGGTTCGGCCTCTCCGAGCCGTCGATATCGCGAATCCTGCAATCCACGCTTCGCGACTGGCAACCGCGCTGGATCGATCACGGCCGCCTCACGGCCCCGCCCGGGCCGTCCGACCTCTAGACGCGCAGAAGGGCCGCCACGTCGCCGGGACGGCCCTTCCAGCGCAACGGGCCGCTCTAGGGCGGCCCTCCCCCGAATATCAGCCCTGTGCGGCCGCCTCGGCCGCCGCACGGCCGCGCACGCGGCCCTTCCCGCGTACATGGTACCAGCCGCCGCCCAGCGGCCAGACGGGCGCGTTGAGCGCCACCACGGCCTCGGCATAGGTGCGATGCACGCTGACGGCCGCGTCGGCCGCGTCGCGGACCTCGAACCCCTCGCCCGTCAGGACCACGCGCATATCAGCGCCGCCGCTTGCGGCAGGACGCGCGATGGCCCTTGCGCCCGGCCGCCTTGGCGGCATAGCCGCCGGTTTTGAAACGGCCCTTGGCGTCCCGGCCGCCGTTGCGGCCGGACCTGCGCCGGGCCATTACCGCTTGCCCTCGCCGAGCACCGCGCCCAGCGACGACAGCGCCAGCACCGCGCCGCCGATCCAGCCGCCCTGGGCGAGACCGGCCGCGCCGGCGCCCACCACCTCGGAAGCCCCGGCGAGACCGGCGGCCGCAGCCGCGTAGGTCGACGGTTCGCGCAGGCGATCAAGGAACCATTTCATAGCGTGTCCTTTCAGGTTGCCGGCGGCGGTTCCACGCCCCGGTGAATTTTCCACAAGTCATGCCGGATCAGGCCCAGCACGCGCACCACTTCGCCCAGCCGGCCGTTGGCAATGCGGTAGATCAGGAACATGCCGAACGCGCCAACGGCCGCGCCCGCGCCGGCATCGACCAGGCGCAACAGCAGGTCGTCCACCACGTCAGATCACCTTGAGCGCCTTCGCGCCCACATAGGCCCCCGCGCCAAGCGCCGCATAGGTCAGCAGCCGCTTGGTTTCCGAGCCGGTGACGAAGCCGACAGCGCCGCCCGCAGCGGCCGCCAGAGCAATCGGGATCAGTGGCATGGTCAGCCCCTCATGAAGCGGTGGCCGCCGATCTCGGCAACCTTGGCCATCCCGGCCGCCCAGCCGGGCAGCACCACGGACGGTGCGAAATAGTGGTTGGCCCCGCCGGTGATGTCCGGCAGGCGGCCGATGACGGCATAGTCCGCCAGCGCCAGCGCGTCGGCGAAAAGCGGGTCCGACCGATCCACGGCGCGCGCCTTCTCGCCGTTCGGATCGCCCGTGTTCCACATCGAAAACTGGAAGGGCTGCACGCAGACCGCGTGCGCGCTGTCCGGCCAGCGGCGATCCCTCACGCGGTTCATGACCACGTTGCAGACCGCCTGCATGCCTTCCGGGCCGTCGCCCCGGGCCTCGCCCCACGCGGTGCGCGCCAGCGTGTCCACGTCGCGCGACGGCAACACCACGGGCGGCAGGGTGCGCGGATCGATCGGCCCTTGCGTCGGCAGCGGCGGCGGCACAGGCGCGGCGGTGTCGATGACGACGCCACCCGGGCCGACCAGCGGCGGCGGCGGCGTGCCGGTGCCGTCCGGCAGCATGGGCGCGGGCGCGGCGGCCGTCTCGCGGCGCGTACCGCTGAACGCCAGCAGCGCGCCGCCCAGCGCCAGCAGCCACTTACGCATCGTCGTCACGCGCGGTCGGCGGCACCGGCGGGACAGCCCAGCCGATGACCTGCGCCGCCTCGTCAATGTCGCCGTCACTGGCGCCGGGCACGGCCGCCCGGATCTCGTCGAAGCGAATTTCGTCCCGGCCGCTCGCCTCGATATAGGCCGACACGGCCAACACCCGATCAGAGCGCGTCACGTCCTGCGGCCGGCAGACCGATTTACGGCGCATCGTATTCGCTCCATGCGAGGTTGAGATAGATAACGCGGTTGGTGCTCTGGTGCGTGAAGATCAGCCCCTGCCCCTCGCCCAGCAGCACCGGCGATCCGCCGAAGTCAAACTCAATGACGGCCGGGAAGGCCGGCGACGGCAGGCCCCATAGCGTGTTGGTGAGACGCTGGGTCGTATCCGCATCGGCGAGCACCGTTGCGGCGGCCGCCGGTGCGCTCAACGCGCGTTGCGCCGGATGTTCGCTCGCCGCCGTGGTCAGGGCCGTATCGTAGTCTCCGATCCAGACCAGCGCCGCCGTGTCCACCGCGATCCACGCGCGACGGACCGCGACGATCTTGCCCGACGCGGCCGGGTTCCTGATCTGCACGTGCGGATAGTTGGACGCGCCGGCCGTGCTGGACTGATACGCCCCGTAATCGAATTTCGCCATTGCGTCAGACCTCCGACAGGACGTTCAGGGACATGGCCGCCGGCTGCGGGTTGTAGGCATAGACCGCGCCCGTGGTGACGAGCCGCACCCGTTCGCCCGGCGGCAATTCGAGCCCCCGCGCCGCGCCGGCATTGCTGTCGCCGACACGGAACGGCCCCGGGTTATTCGCAGGGTTGGACAGCAGCACCGCGCGGCGGTCCGCATCGGCCGCCAGAACGAGCGCCGTGGTGGTCGCGGCCACCGCCTGATCGGCGACGGTTTCCAGATCGCCCGATTGTTCGGCCGTCGCGACCACGCCGCCGACCGACGAACGGTTGTCGATGAAGCGGCCAAAGCCGATCACCAGCGTTCCCGATATCGCGCCGCCGGTCGGGTTCTCGACATAGACCGCGTCGAACGCCTCGCCCGCGCGAAGCTCGAAGCCCTCGGCCTCGTACAGAACATGACGTTCGTTGCTGCGATCATCGGTGGCATACAGGTACGCGCCGGCGGTCAGGCTCTCGACATAGACGAACGCGCCCTTGCCGTAGATCGACAGGCCCGCACCGGCCGCCAGCGTGAATGCCTTGTGCGAATTGCTCATTGCATCATCCTCGCCGCGACCAGCCCGACCGCGATCAGCGCGCCCCACTTCATCGCGCTTTCCATGAGCGCCCGGCCCTCGCTTTCGTTGGCGTCGCGCACGAAACTGAGCGAGGTATCGAGGTTCTCCCCGATCGCCTCATAGGCGCGGCCCTCGCTTTCCCGCTGGGCGGCCAGCACCTCGCGGATCAGGTTCTCACTTTCGCTCGCGCGCACGTTGGCGAACTCGATGGTCTCGCCCGCGAAGGCCAGCCCGGCCGCGTAATCGCCCGAGCGGCGCATATCCACGTCATCGACCAGCGAAATTGCCGCCTGCGAGACGTCGCGATTGCCGGCGGCGGCCGTCGCCACGGCCTCGACATTGGCCGCGAGCGCCTCGCGGCCATAGAGGAACGCGCTATCGAGCGACGCCTCGGCGAGCGCCATCGCGGGCGCGCTTTCGGTGATGATCGTCAGGCTGTCATTGCGGGTGATCCTCGCGCCCTCGCCCGCGAGCATGTAATCGCCCTCAACAAGCTGCACGTCTTTCGAGCCCGCGCCGATGACCCGCGCGTTGTCCGCCGCCGCCGTGCGGTTGTCGACCTGTTTGACCCAGCCGATACCACCGCCACCGCCACCGCCACCGCCGCCGCTCTTGAGGCCGCCGATAAGGCCGGTTGCCACGCCCCCGACCAGTGATCCAAGCAAGCTCATGTCAGCGCACCGCCAGCGCCAGCGCCACCGCGCCGGCCGCGATCAGGGCAAACAGCCCCATATCCATGCCGCCACCCGAAGCGCCCGGCACGACGGGCGATCCGGCGGACGTTGCCCCGCCCTTGACATCGAGCGTCGAACCCGAGCCCGCAACCACGAACGTACCGGACGCGAAAGGAACGGACGGCATGAAGGTTGAGGCATCGACGCCCGCCGGCTTGGACTGGCCGCCAAGCGGCGAAGCATCCAGCAGCGAGCCGGCTCCGCCGAGCCATGACGGCGGGCCGTCGAGAATTGAGCCCGTCCCGCCGCCGCCGCTGGTCGTCGCCTGCGGGATCGTGCCGGACTGCGAAGCGTTCCAACTGTCCAGTTGATCGCGGGTGAAAATCTCAGTCACGGCGATAGCCTCCGAACAGGCGGCCGCGCACGTAGAGCGCGATTACCGGACCTGCCACGGCGGCAGGCACCACAAAGGGACGAGAAGCGGCGGCCATCGGCGCATCACAGGAAGGCCGCGAGCGCGAGCGCGCCCAGCCCGACCAGCGCCACGGGCGAGACGCCCGTCAACAGGCCGCCGCCGCCGCCGGCCGCCGGTGCGATGGTGTTCTGGCCTGCGTCCGAGACGTAATCGAGACCGGACGTTGCCGCCTTCAGATCCTCGGCCCGCCAGCCCGACAGATCCCCGCGCCAGACCAGCGACGGCCGCTTGCCGTCAAGCACGGGCTGTGTGTGCGTGTTCCAGTAGTCCAGTTGCTCACGGGTAAAAATCTCGGTCATGGCGCCCTACTGTTTCAGCACCACCACGGCCGCGATTAGGCCGGCGGCGGCGATCAGATACTTTGGATCGATCGGCCCCATACCGCCGGCCCAGCTATTCGCGGGCGCGGCGTGCAGGTACATCGGCGGCGAGTTGGCGAGCGCCGCGTTGGCGCTCGCCATCCGATTGCGTTCCAGCAGAACGTCGCGTTCGGCCTTCAGCGCGCGCACGTCGAGATCGGCCTGAATGACCTGCCCGGCGACGGCGACGCCCCGATCAATCCACTCGCCGATCACCTCGAACGGATCGGTCCCGGCCTGCATCGGATCAGGCCGCCGCCGCGATCAGGCCGAGCGGCGCGTTGATCGTTTCGATGACGATGGGCACCGCGCCAGCCGTGTCGATTTCCGCATAGACCCGGAAATCCTGCACGTCGCGAAGCGCGATGTATTCGCCCATCCGCTTGCGGCGGGTGGTCTCGAAGTGGATCACGTCCGTCTGCGGCACGCGCTCCGACTTGGACGTCAGCGCGGCGCGGATCACCGCCTCCGGCGACGTCTGCATGCGGACGCCGTCGACCTCGACCTCGATATCATCGACCACGGCCGAGCCGCTTTCATCGAAATGCAGCGCGGTCAGCGAGCCGATGCCCTTCGGCAGATCGGCCCATTCCTGCGTCCCGGTGCTGCCGGGCGTCCAGACCATGCGCCGACGCTGGATGATGAGCCCCAACTCGCGCCGCTCCATCACCATGTCCGCGTGCGCGGTCATCGTGGTGATGCCCGAGCCGGAAGCCAACTCGACCTCCAGCGTCAGAACGTCGACGTTGCCGGTCCCCCACGCGAGGTTGTCGCGCGCGTCGTGCTCTTGGGCCCAGAACGGCGACAGGTCGATATGCAGCACGCCGTCATTGGCGACGGTGCCGCCGTAATACTTGTGCAGCATCTGCAGGTCCGACGCCTTGACGCGGGTGCGTTCGGTGCCGTTGACCTTCAGGACCACGAAATTGATATCCGCCGCGATCTCGGCCGCCGTGCGGACGCCCGAGCCGTCAAGGCAGTAGAGCGCCAGCGTGTAGTAGGTCGGGCCGAGCGGCAGATTGAGCGTTGCCGTACTGCCGGCCGCAACCGTGTTGAAGCTCGACAGCTTCCGGAAAAACGGGACCATTGACCGGCCCTCCCCTTGTCAGGCGGTCAGCGGTCGAAGCCGCGCCGGATGTTGTCGACAACCTCGATATTGCGGAAGGCGAACAGCAGGCCGCCGGCCACGAGAACGCCGGCGGCGGCCAGACCGACCGCCTTGGCGCTTGCGGGAATTTTCACTTGATCAACCCCTTGCGTTGGGCGAGGGGCATTACGAGGAAATGCCAAGCCGCCATCCCGGCGACGGTGATCGCCGTTCCGATGACAAGCTGTTTTCCGACCTGCCCCATTGAGCCCGTTTCCCCTGATCGGGCGCACCGCGCGCCCTTGAGTGATCGGACACATAGGGACGGCCGGCGGGCCGTGTCGGCTTAGGTAGCTATGTAGCTACATAGCTATGTAGGAAAATCACGCCGACAGGCCGCCGCGCGATTTTCCTACATAGGCCGCTATCGCTCTTGAAACGGCCCCCGCACCACGCCATCGGCCCATGTCAGGTACTGCCACTGGCCCAGCGCGCGCGCCCGGGCCTCGCCGTCGCGGCCCATCTCGCCGCGCAGGGCCTGATAGTCCCGCTCGCCGTGCGGCCGAAAAATCGCAGTGACGGACGCATTGCCGCGCAGGCTGGTTGAGGTCTCCGCGATCCGCTGGGCCGCGCCGATCAGCTGCACGCCGTAGTGACGGCCAGCCCGGATCAGCACGCCGAATCCGTCGCGGTCAGACGGCAAGCTGGTGTTGGGGTAGGCGGTGTTGCATTCGTCCACCGCGACCAGCAGCGGGCGGCCGTCGCGGCCGTCCCGGTAGGCCGCCTGAACCTGCATGACGAAGCGGGCGAAGCCATCCAACTCGCCGACAAGGTCAGCATCGAGCGCCGGGACATAGGCGAAGCGGCCGCCCTCGCGCCAGCGTTCGGCGATCACCTCGCGCAGGGCCGACAGACTGCCAGAGCCGTGCGCCACGTTGTTGCCGCTTAGCGTGCCGGTCGGGTCGAACGCGAGGACGCGGGCCTCCCGGCGGATCAGATTGGCGGCGAGATAGGACTTGCCCGACCCAGTTGGCCCGAAAATGCAGATATGCTGTCCGGGCTGCGCCATTACAGCGCCCTCGCCATTGCAAGCTGATCGGGCGAGAGCCCCGACGCCGACGCGCGTTCCGGCCGCAGTATCTCCTCGACCTCGCGGGCGGTCTCCTCGTAGGCCTCGCGTTCCTCGCGCTCCGATGCCGTTTCAGGCACCGGCCCGGGCGAAGCCTCGGCAACGACCGGCCGCGCCTCGCCCGCCTCGGCCTCGGCGGCCGCCGCGCGGCGCATGATGATTTCATGACGCACGGCCATGAGGTGCGGCGCGGTGAAGGCCCCGAACGCGACCGCCCGTTGCAGCCAGACGTTGCCCGGCTTGATCAGGAATTGCAGCGCGGGCACCTCAAGGCAGGTGTCGTACAGCGCCGACGCGGCCGCGTCGCACCGCGCGACCTCTTCCGGCTGCACGGCGAGCGAACGCAGGCCCGTGACGCCCGACACAACGTCATAGACGCCCCGGTGCGCGGCGGCGAATTGCTCGCGCGTCAGGTAGCCGCCCTGCCCCCGATCGCTGACCGCCGGCATGTCGGCCGCCGCTTCCTCGGCCGCCTGATCGCGCAGGTGCGCACCGTCAGAGATTTGACCAGTGCCGGTACTCT
Organism: Alphaproteobacteria bacterium; assembly: GCA_041940205.1. Taxonomy (GTDB): domain Bacteria; phylum Pseudomonadota; class Alphaproteobacteria; genus JBGTSP01. Next base: position 12,464 of record JBGTSP010000009.1, on the reverse strand, counting down.
GGTGTTCCGTGATCAGGGTCAACGGGTTGCCCATCGGGTCCCTCGGATGGTCCGGCAGATTCGGGACCGTCTCCGGCGGCGCTGGCGGGACTTCCGGTTGCGGCGGCGGCGCCGCCGGTGCTGGGCTCGCCGGTGCCGTCACCTTCGGGCGGCCGGGGTTCTTGATGGTCATTTTTCGCTGCCTCCGCGATCAGCCGTTGGCTATCCGTCCGGCCGTACTTGAGATGGAACGAGCAGTTGCCGCCGGCCTCATGGCGGCCGCGGCAAAACCCGTAGGCGATAAGATTTTTGTTCAGCAGGATCGGGATATCGCTGCCGCATTGCGGGCAATCGATCGATGCGACCTGCTGGCCGCGCTCCGCCATTACAGGGCGGCCGGGTGCCGGCCCTCCCGGTTGGCGAAGGCGACTTCAAGCGCGTTGAACCGCGCATCGTTCTCGCACTGCAGCGTCACCAGCGTGTCGAGCAGCGCGGCCGCCTCACGAGGCAGAAGCGGGTTCGCCCGCACGGCCTCGGCCTCGGCAATCAGCTTGGCGATTTTCGGATTCCGGGTTTCCATCAGGCGGCATTCCTCATGCTCTGGTGTTTCAGACCGTCCCGCAGTCCCGCCACGTCCCAAGCTGTCAGTTTTCGAGGCCCGGGCCGATATCGTCGTTCCGCCGTCTCTTCCGGTTGCCAGTAGAGCCCGAGCCCGGCGGCCGATAGCACCGAATCGACCCCGGCCCGCCCCTCGCGGGCGCAGGCCGACAGCACGCGGCCCTGTAGGCGGCGTTTCGCCAGCGCGTCCCACGTCGCCGCGTCGAATTCGGCGATCAGGCCCGTAGCGCCCGCGTCCACAAGGTCAAGCTCCATGTCCTCGCCGTTCGCCGCCAAATCTTCATCGGCGGCGGTGTCGCGCAGGCCGTAGCGTTCGCGCAGGCCCTTTGACCATGACAGGTGGCGCGAGCCCTTGAAGGCGGCGGCGTAGGCGCAGAACAGCGCCCCGGCCCGCTTATCTCCGGCGATGCTGTCGGCCAGAAGCTGCCACGGTGAGCGGCCGCCCTTGCGGCTGATCTTCTGTGACGCCTTGGCGATCTCGCTGTCGGCGCCCCACTTGGCCACATAGTCGGCCGCCTCAGTGACGCGCCGACAGTCCGTCGCCGCAAACGCCACCGTCGCGCCCATGTGGTCGCGCACCTTGGCCGCCCACATCTCGAACAGGCGGCCGTGCATCGCCTGCCGGTCGCCATCGGGCAGCGGGGCGGCCGTGAACAGCAACACGTGCAGGTGCGGATGCCAGCCGTTCTGGCCGTGCGTCACCTCCAGCGCGCGCACGTTGCCAACAACCGCATAGTCCTCGACCGCTCGCCGCCACGGCCGGCCCGCGATCATCCGGGACCAAGACTTCATCACGCCGTCTCGCAGGCGGCGCGGGCAATCAAGGCGCGCATGAGGCACCGTGAGCGTCAGCATGTAGGCCGCGCCGCCGGCCGCATGGTGCGCCGTCAGCAAATCGTCCAAGGCGATGCGCTTGCCCTCGGCGATTTTCGCGGCGCAGACCGGGCAGGACCAGATAGAGCCGCACGTTTCGACCCCCTGCACCTTCGCGCCGTGATCGGTCCGGTACAGCCGGATGATGTTGGAATGCCGGTAGGCACCGCACCGGGCCGTGCGGCCGCCCAGCAGCCGCCCGGCCTCATGTTTCAGCGCATAGCGGCGTTCGATCGCCGATTGCTGGATCACCGGGCGCGGCGTCTCCCCGGCATAGGGGAGCGGAGAAGTTGCTTGCGTAACTCTCAAGCCGGCACCATGCAGCCGTCGGCCGTCGCAACCCATCCCCAGCGGTACAACTCGCCTGCATCCCAGCCCTTGTTCCATGCGCGGTAATACCCGCGTGATCCGGGGGCACCCCGGTAGTAGGGGTTGGACTCTTGGAGGCGGTCGAAGGCCAGCGCCTCCGAAAATCCACCGCCCCACGCGCGACGGTGCGCTTGCCCGATATACGGACAGCAGGCAACGCATACGGCCGCCTTGGCGATTTCCCGAAATGCGCGGGCGAGGTTCATCGGAGAGGCCGAAACTCAACGCCGCGCAGGTCATGCCGCTCAACGAATTCGCGCAAGGCGGTCTGGCCATGCGCGGCCGCCATCATCATCTCGCCAAACATCCCGTTGCGCTCGACCATCGCAAAGGTGCTGTCAGGGATGATGGCCACAAGGTCGCGGCTTTCGTGTTCGTCGGTCATGCGCCGGCCTCTTTCGCTGCCCTCGCCCGGTCGGGCAGGACGTCATCCGGGATCGGTCCGACGACAGCCTCTAGTGCGCGGCGGGTGAGCGGTGACGGCCGGCGGGTCCGGCCGGCTCGCAGGTGCGTGAGAGCGGCGGGCGTGACGCCCGCGCGTTTCGCCAACTCGGCCGTCGTGATTTCCAGATCAACGCAACGGTGATCGAGCCATTTGCCGAACGGGGTGCGGGCCGCGCTCATGCCTCGCCCTCGGCGGCGGCCTCTTCCTCGGCGCGCAGCAGCGCCGCGCCCCATTGCCAGCCCGCATGAAAGGCGAGCGCAAGGGCTGGAAGCCGGCCATCGGGCGGCCGGAACGTGTCGATGTAGGGGTTTGTCGCACCGCTCCCCCATTGGGCGCGAGCAATGCGGCTCGTCCGGGCGCCAGCCTCGAAGGCATCGCGCATCGGGTCACGGTCAGGAGCCGTCACGCGCCGCGCTCCGCCATGAAGCGCGCCCACTGTCGCTCTTGCTCGCGGGCGGCCGCCTCGGCGGCCTCACGGCGCTTGCGGGCCGCGTCCAACTCGGCCGTGCGATCCGGGCCGAAAGTGATCAGCGAGATTTTCCGGGCCGGGTGGCGCGGCCAATGCGGCTTGGCGAAACGGTAGAATTCCCGGGCGGCCTCTTGCTCGCACTCGGCAAAAGGCACGACCTCCTCTTCGCCCGTGTCCCACTGCACGACAACGGCGGCGATCCGCCGATCCCCGATCACCGGGTTTCCGTGCCTGTCCTCGCGGTAGGTGGTCTGTCGCATCCGGTCCCTTCCCGTCCCGCTGGGACAGGGGCGGCCCGAAGCGCATTGCGTGTTGCGACCTACACGTGCCGCCCCTGAAGCGGGACACCCGACAATTTCTTGCGGGCGCAAAGACACATGCACACAACACCTTGTGCCGTCAAAGTGCGCCTAGACTATATGCTGCGGCCATGCTCTACTTCCCGCGAGTCGCTCCGGCGGGAGAAAGCCACATGAATATTTCCGAATTGTTCGACCTCGCGAAGGCCCGCGAAGGCATCAAAGCGGACCGCCTGTTGGCCCAGAGGATCGGATGCCACCCCAACACGTTGCGCGCTTGGCGAGACGAAATCAGCTACCCTACCGACGACGCCATGGTGCAACTTAGCCGTTTAGCTGGACTTCCGGTCGCTCACGGCCTGATGCTTCTCAATATCTGGCGTACGGACGGCCCCACATCATCCATATATAGAGTGATGGCCGAATCTCTTGGCCTGAAAATCGACCGCGACACAACATCTAGTGGTGCGATTGCGGCCTAGGTCAAAAACATTCCGGGAACAAGTAATCGTCTTTATTAGGCGCGATATATATTATGCGCCTTATGGAGTGATCCCCTTGAAAGACCGCTCCCCCCGAACCTATCTGAACGGAACCGCACCGCGCCGTTCCGCGTTTCCTCACCGGTAGAACGCCCCAACGGTCCGGTCCGGGCCCGCCGTCGTCGCGCAAAGACCCCGCCGACGGCCGGTCCCCGATGACGCGCCCCGCGAGCGCGTCCGGCGGTTTGCGCACGTTTCCTGGATCCATTTGCCCTCGGGCACGGGCAAACGGACCCGAATCCCGGGCGATCCCCGCCGCGCGGCATCTCGGCCCGTGGCGACGATCGGCCTCACGAGAGAAAGGAGGAACCAGACCATGCCCGCCATCCGCGTTCGCGCGGTCACCGCCACCGCCCTTGCCGGCCTGGCGGCTCTCCTGATTTTCTTCGTCACGCCGGTGCGCGGCGCCGACGTCGAGCCCGGCATGCTGCTGCTGCAGGGTGTCCATGCCCTGCGGTCCGGCGATTACGACACCGCGACAAACCGGTTCGATGCCCTGCTCGCGGAACCCCAGTCGACGGCCTTGCAGCGCGAGGCCGCGCGCGGCTACCGCGGCAGCGCCCACCTGCGGGCCGGCCGCTTCGCGGAGGCCGCGGCGGACTTCGACCATGCCCTCACCCTCAATCCCCGTTCGACCTGGGTCCTCAGCGAGCGTTGCTGGCTGCATTACCGCACCGGTGAGATGCGCCGGGCCCGGCTCGATGCGGACAGGGCGCTGTTGCGCGATCCGGTCATGACCAACGCCCTGCGCTGCCGGGTCCGGGTCGGCATCGAGGAAGGGCGTTACCGGCTGGCCAGGGCCGACCTGGAGGCTCTTCTGCGGCTGGAAAAGCTGCCGAAGAACCGCCGCCTGGCGGCGCTGCGCGACATGGGCGACGTGCATTACAGGATCGGGCAATACGCGACCGCGGCCCTGTATTTCCGCCGCGCCCTCGCGCTCGGAGGCGACCATGCCGGCACCCAGGCCGCCCTGTGCCGGGTCCTGCTGTTCGACGACCGGCCAATGCCGGCCGTGAGCGCCTGCGAGGCCGCCCTGAAGCGCGACGCCGGCAATGTCGTGGCGCGTGACAGCCTCGCCCTCGCCCACTACCGCCTCGGGCGCCACGAACGGGCGCTCGACCTGCTCGATGCGCTGCTGCGGGAAGATCCCGACCGCTGGTTCGCCCGGTATCACCGGGCAATGGTGCTGGAAGCGCTCGGCGAAAGCGCGGCCGCGCGCCGGGATTTCCGGATCGCCCGGCGTCTGGCGCCCGACGCGCAGGCGTTCGCCGACAAGGAACGTCAGCTCGCCGGCTGGCGCCGCCCCGCCGCCCAGGGCTGAACGTCCCTGCCCGCGTCCGCGCAAACGCGCGCCTCTCGGCAAGGCGGCGCGAACATGGCAAGCTGTCCGGCGAACGTCCGTCCCGGGCGCCCGGACCGACGACAGAGCCGCGTCGCGATCCGGTGGCGCGGGACCGGTCTCTTGCGCAATCTGGAGGACGCGCCCATGCCCGCTACGCAAACCCGCACGCCGCCATACCGGGCCGACCATGTCGGCTCGCTGCTGCGGTCGCCCGAGGTGGCCGCCGCCCGCAAGGCGCACTACGAAGACGGGACGATGTCAGCGGACGCGCTGGCCGCGGTCGAGGACGAGGCCATTCGCGACCTCATCCGCCTGCAGGAGGACGCCGGATTCCAGGCGGTGACCGACGGCGAGTGCCGGCGTTCGTGGTGGCACTATGATTTCATGGGCGGGCTCACCGGGCTCGATCTCGTCGAGCGTGAGGAAGGCGTGCAGTTCGCCGGCATGAAGCTCAGGCCGATCTTTCCGACGATCTCCGCCCCGCTCGACTTCCCCGACGACCATCCGATGCTGGCGCACTACCGGTTCGTCGCCGAAAACACGAAGGTGACGCCGAAAATCTCGATTCCGGGACCGAGCTGCGTGCATTTCCGCATCGGCCCCGACGATACCGCCGTCGCGGAATATCGCGACGTCGAGGCCTTCACCGCCGCGATCGCCCGCACCTACCGCAAGGCCGTCGAGGCGTTCTATGCCGCCGGCTGCCGCTACCTGCAGATGGACGACATCTTCTTCGCCTATCTGTGCGACCCCAAGCACCGCGCCGACAAGGAGGCCCAGGGTCTCGATCCCGACTGGCTGATCGGCCGCTACGCCTGGATGATGCACGAGGCGATCAAGGACCGTCCCGACGACATGGTCATCGCCATGCACATGTGCCGCGGCAACTTCCGCTCCACCCATGCCGCCGAGGGCGGCTACGATCCGGCGGCCGACGCCGTGTTCAACCAGACCGGCGTCGACATCTTCTTCATGGAATACGACACCGACCGGGCCGGCGGCCTGGAACCGCTGCGCCTGCTTGCGAAGGGCCGACAGCGCGTCCTGCCGGGCTTCATCACCACCAAGACCGGCCCGCTGGAGGAGGTCGACGACCTGCGGCGCAAGTTCGACGAGGCCGGGCAGTATGCCGACCTCGACCAGCTCGGCATCGCCCCGCAATGCGGCTTCGCCTCCACCGAGGAAGGCAACAACATCACTGCCGACGACCAGAAACGGAAGCTGGAACTGGTGGTGAAGACCGCGGAGGCGATCTGGGGCGGCGTCTGACGCCGGCCCGCGTCCTCGTCCGGCCGGAGACCCGCCGAACCGGCTACCAGGGCGGCAGCGCGCGCCACGCGTCGTCGGTGCCCAGCGCCGCCTTCTCGGCATCGTAGCTGTAGAGCCAGTGCTGCTGGCGGGTGAACCCGCCGTCGAGCCTGGCATTGGTCTGGCGGAAGCGGTGGTTGCGCCGCTCGACCGCCTCGGGGTCCTCGACATGGTACCAGCCCTCGGCCTCGCGCGAGTGCGCGACCATGCGGTTGGCCCGCTCGTAGCGCAGGCTCTCGAAGCGCTTCAGCGCGGCAGGCGCGTCTGCCGCCCCGAGCTCGAGACAGCGCGCCAGCACCCAGGCATCCTCGATCGACTGCACCGCGCCCTGGGCGTGATAGGGCAGCATGGCATGCGCGGCATCGCCGGTGAGCGCGATCCGGCCGTCGACCCAGCAAGGCAGCGGGTCGCGGTCGTGCAGCGCGGTCACGAAGGGCTGCGCCGTCGCCTCGATCAGCGCCCGCGGCCGCCGGTACCAGCCGGCGAATCCCGCCAGAACCTCGTCCTTGCCCGCCTGCTGCGACCAGGATTCCCGCTTGGGATTGTCGGTCTCGCCCATCGCCAGCCAGTTGAGCTGCCGGCCGCCAGAGACGTAGTAGTAGACGAAGGACAGCTTGGGTCCCATGTCGACATAGGCCGAGACCGGAATCTCGAGATCGGCGATGGCCCCGGCATCGACGATGCCGCGCCAGGTGACATAGCCCGAGGGCCGGGCCGGGTCGGGGCGGAAGACCTGCTCGCGCACCAGCGAGTGGATGCCGTCGGCGCCGATCAGCACGCTGGCCTCGTGGCGATTGCCGTCGGCGTCGATCGCCCAGGCCTTCCTATCCGACTGGCCGACCTCGACGATCCGGGTGCCCAGGCGCAGGCGCTCGGGCGCCAGCCGGTCCGACAGCGCGGCGATCAGGTCGGCCCGGTGGGCGTGGTAGTAGGCATGGCCGTAGGCCTCCCGCACCTGCGGCTTCAGCGGCGTGCGCAGGATCACCTCGCCGCTGTCCCAGACGATGAACTTGTGGCTGTCGGGCTCGGTGCAGAAGCGTGCGAGATCCTCGCCCAGGCCCAGGCGCTCGAGCACGCCGACACCGTTCGGACTGAGCTGGATGCCCGCCCCGACCTCGCGGAAGATCTCCGCCTGCTCCAGCAGCAGGCAGTCGATGCCGGCCCGTTGCAGGGCGAGCGCCAGGCAGGTCCCGCCGATGCCGGCGCCGACGATCAGCACGCTCACGCCGCCGCCCCTTCCCGCCGGCGCATCCGCCATCGCGGCGGAACGGGTCCGCTCACTGCAGGATCTCGGCCAGGGCCTCGCCGGTCGCCACCACCTCGTCGCGCTGGTTCAGCACGGTGAGGCCGCAGACCACCCAGCGGCCCTTGCGGGTCTCGCTCTTGTCGCGCACGTCGACCTCCACCCTGACCGTATCGCCCGGATAGACCGGGTTGCGGAACCGGGTCTCCAGCCGGCGGTGATTGCCGTTGTCCGGCCACAGCCAGTCGGTCATCGCCCGCACCATGAAGGAATAGGTCATCAGGCCGTGGCCGATCACCGTGTCGAACTTCTTGTGGCCGGCGAAGGTGGTCGCGGCGATGTAGTCGTCGTCCCAGTGCAGCGGGTTGTTGTCGAACGAGGCCATCGCGAATTCCTTGATCATCTCGCGCGTGACGTCGACCACGGGTCCGTCGAAACGGTCGCCCACCTTGATGTCGGCAAAGCTGAAATCGGCGCTCATGTTTGTCCCTCCCCGGCCGCTCAATAGGGCCGCATCGTCCAGCCGCGCCCGGCGCAGACCACGCGGTCGTGCTGGTTGCGGAAGACGTTGTCGTGGATGGCGAAGGTGTTGCCCTTGCGGATCAGCTTGTCGAGGCAGCGCGCCGCCAGCGTGATCGTGTCGCCCGGGCGGACGACATCGTGGATCCACCAGTTCTGTCCCATGTTCACGGTGCCCGGCGTGCGCATGAAATGGTCGTGCGCGGTGCAGGCGAAGAGGAACAGGGCATGGATGCTGGGCGGGGCGATCAGCCCGCCGAAACGGCTCTTGCGGGCATATTCCTCGTCGAAATAGAGCGGGTTGAGATCGCCGATCGAGCGGGCGTAGCGCTGGATGATCTCCTTCGTCAGCGTGACCGGATGCGATTGCACCAGTTCGCCCGGTTCCAGATCGTCCCAGCCGGCGCGTTTTTCCGCGTCCTTCCAGAAATCGTAATCGAAGTCTTCCGGCCTGAATTCGGCCATCGTCCCGTCCCTCCCCCAGTCGGCAACCGGGCGGAAGGCTAGAGGCGCGTGGTCCGCGGGACAACCGCCGCGGCAATCGGCTCGGGTCGACAAGCCGGTCGATCTGCTAGCGTCGCCCCATGTTTGCGCTTTCGCTCCCGCGTCCCCTCTGGGCCATCGCCCTCATCGCCCTCCTGATCGCCACCGGCACCACCGTCCGGGCGGCCGACGGCGTCATGGCGCACGACGCCTGGGCCCGCGCCTCCGTCGGCACCAGCCGGCCGAGCGCCGCCTACCTGATGATCCACAATGGCGGCGACAGCGACGATGCCCTGCTCGCCGCGCAAAGCGAGGTTGCCGGCCGGATCGAGATCCACGAGAGCGCCGAGCGCGACGGCACCATGACCATGCGCCGGGTCGAGCGCGTCCCCGTCCCCGCCGGCGGCATGGCAAGACTGGAACCGCGCGGCCTGCATCTCATGCTGCTCGATCTGCGACGGCCGCTCGTCAGGGGCGAGACGTTCGAGCTGTCGCTGATTTTCGAGGCGGCCGGCACCGTGCGGATTCCGGTCCGCATCGAGAGTATCGGCCATGGCGGGGCCGCGCACCGGCACAAGCACGACTGACGCTTGGCGACGCGGTTTCCCCCGCCATCTGGAATCGTTGCCCCGCGGCACGATATACAGGGGCGATACGCACCACCGCGAGGACGGATCGATGGTCTGGACGATCGGCGAAACGGCACGCAAGACGGGGCTGTCCGTCAAGACCGTGCGCTACTACGAGGATATCGGCCTGGTCGCCGCCATTCGCGGCGAGAACGGCTATCGCTGCTACGACGAGGCCCGGCTGCAGAAACTCCGCTTCGTCCAGCGGGCCCGGGGTCTCGGCTTCTCCCTCGAGGATTGCCGCCGGCTGCTCTCGCTCTACGAGGACGACGGTCGCGCCAGCGCCGACGTGAAGGCGATCGCCGCCGCCCATCTGCGCGCGGTAGACGAGAAGCTTCGCGAACTCGGCCGGTTGCGCGCGGCGCTCGGCGCCCTGGTCGAGGACTGCGCCGGCGACGAGCACGCCGAATGTCCGATCCTCGACGGCATGGCCGGCGAAGATGCGGACGTTCCGGTCCGAACCTCGGCTATCGCGGCCGCGTGAGAGAACCGCCAGGCCCGTCCCCGGCCGGCACGCGCGGCCCGACGGCGGTGATCGCCGCGTGAGCGCCGATCTGTCGCTGCTCGGCATGGCGGCCGCGTTCGCCGCCGGCCTGGTGTCGTTCCTGTCGCCCTGCGTGCTGCCGCTGGTTCCGGGCTATGTCTCGTTCATCGCCGGCAACCGGGCGATCCTGGATTCGCAAACGGCGGGCCGCGGCGACCGGCTGGCAGCGCTGTGGCATGCAAGTTTCTTCGTCCTGGGATTTTCCTGCGTCTTCATCGCGCTCGGCGCCAGCGCGACGGCGATCGGGCAGGTCCTGCTGCAGCAGCGCGATGTGCTGAACATCGCCGGCGGCATCGTGATCATGCTGTTCGGACTGCTGCTGACCGGCATCCTGCGCCTGCCCGGCTTCGGTCGCGAATTCCGCTGGCACCTGCAGGATCTGGGCGGCACGCCGGCATCCGCCTTTCTGCTCGGCCTGTGCTTCGCCTTTGGCTGGACGCCGTGCATCGGCCCCATCCTCGGCTCCATTCTGGCGGCAAGCGCGAGTTCCAGCCGCCTCGGCGAGGGCGTGGCCCTGCTGGCCGTCTACTCGCTGGGTCTCGGCGTGCCGTTCCTCCTTGCCGCCCTGTTCACCGACCGACTGATGCATCGCAGGGCGGGGCTCGGCCGCCTCGGTCGACGCCTGCAGGTAGCGGCCGGTCTGGTGCTGATCGCCATGGGTCTCGCGATGGCGACCGACATGCTCTCGCAGGTCGCCTACGCGCTGCTGGAAGCCCTGCCCTTTCTTGCCCTTATCGGCTGAACCGCCGGATCGGACCGCCCCTCGCCCCGGAGCGCCGGCCTGTCGGCAGGGCCGCTCTACAGCCAGCGGCGGACGCGGGCGGCATAGGCCTCGAAGGCGGCGCCATGGCGCCGGCGCAGGAAGCGTTCTTCCCCGATGACCACCTGTCGCAAGCCGAGGCAGGTCAAAACCAGCGCCACCAGGGACGGCGGACCCGGAACGGCCAGAACGAGATCCGCAAGCACCACCAGGATGGCGACATAGATGGGGTTGCGCGACCAGCCATAGGGTCCCGACGTCACAAGCGCCTCGCCGGTTTCACTCTCCGGGGGCAGGCCGATGCGCCAGGCCCGGCCCATCGCGAGCTGGCACCAGGCCATCGCCAGCAGTCCGATCGCCATCACCGCAAGCCCGGCCTCCGGTGACGGCGACGGCAGCACGCCGAGAAAACCGTCAATGTCCGGACGGAACGGCCGCGCCAGCAGGTAGAGATCCAGAACGAACGCAAGCCCGAACAAGGCACGCTCGACTCTCGTACGTTGCCGCCAGCCCGGCCGAAGCACCCGTACGCCATCGCGGTGATACAGGAAGGCCATCCGCCCCAGTCCCCAGAACAGCGCCAGCAGCATGAGGACCGCCGGTCCGACCAATGCCAATGCCGACCCCGTTCCCATGTCCGGTTTCCTTCCCCGTCGCTTTCGTCAAAGGGAATATCGACCCTATATTGACTATAGCTTCAAGGGGTTTTGCATGTCCGAGCCGCTATCGATAGGCGACCTGTCCCGGCGCACCGGAGTCCGGGTCGTCACCATCCGCTACTTCGAGAAAATCGGCCTGATGCCGGAGGCAACGAGAACCTCGGGGCAGCAGCGCCGCTACGACGAGCGACACGTGCGCCGTCTCGGCTTCATCCGGCACGCGCGCGAACTGGGATTCTCACAGGCCGACATCCGCGACCTGCTCGACCTGACCGATCTGCCGGACCAGTCCTGCGCGCAGGCCCACGAAATCGCGGATCGCCACCTGGCGGCGGTACGCCGGCGGCTCGACGCCCTTCGCGGACTGGAGCGCGAGCTTGTCGCGATCTGCGACTGCCACGCCGCGGGACGGGTGCATGACTGCAACATTCTCGAGGCGATCGGCGATTTCGAGCACGTTCATTGCAGCCGCGAGGGCCACTGAGCGCGTCGCTTCGCCGGCGCGGGCGGTCTCAGCCTGCCGGCGCGGCCCTGTTCGGCGTGTCCCTGGAGCGATGGGCGGGCGGGAACCGCACCGTCACGCAGGTGCCCCGTCCGGGTTCGCTGTCGATTTCCAGCGCGCCGCCATGACGTTCGACCAGCGACTTCGAGAGGGCGAGACCGAGGCCGGCCCCCTCGTGCGTCTGCATGGCGCCACCGCGAACCTGACCGAACTTCTCCAGCACCCGTGGAATATCCTCGCGCTCGATCCCGACCCCGGTATCGCGCACCTCGAAGACCACCCCGCCGTCCGCGCCGTTCGACGCGGTGACTGTCACCTCTCCTCCTTCCGGCGTGAACTTGATCGCATTGCCGATCAGATTCAGCAGGACCTGCTTGACCCGCAAGGGATCGGCTTCCAGCACCGCCAGGTTGTCGGGGCATGCGAACTGCAGATCGATCCCGGCATCCTCGGCCCGGCCGCGGACCATCAGCCGGCAGTCGTCCAGCAGGCCGGGCACGTCGATCAGTTCGCTGCGAACATCAATCTCGCCGGCCTCGACCTTCGAGATGTCCAGGATGTCGGAGATGATGCCCGACAGGTGGGCCGCGGAGATCCGGATGTCGCCGGCATATTCGCGATACTTCGCTTCCAGCGGGCCGAACATGGCGCTGGCGATTATTTCCGAAAACCCCATGATCGCGTTCAGCGGCGTGCGCAGTTCATGGCTCATGCTGGCCAGGAATTCCGACTTGGCGCGGTTGGCGAGCTCCGCGTCGTTCTTCGCGTTGAGCAGCGTGATCTCCGCCTCGCGCTGCTCGGTGATGTCGAAACCGATGCAGACGATGAGTGCCACCTGCCCTTCGGCGTCGGGCAGTGCGACATTGGACCAGCGCAGCAGG
>JBGTSP010000008.1:0-41085 GCA_041940205.1 Alphaproteobacteria bacterium | reverse complement strand
CATGCCCTCGCGCCGGCCGCAGGCCGTCTCGCAGGCCACCTTGATGAGATGCGTCGCCTGCTCGATCACCTGGCCCGAGCGGCCGCCGGGATCGGCGCCGGCGACGTTGAAATAGCGCAGCACCCCGTGGCGCAGGGGATGGGCGTGGTCGACATCCGCCAGCATCCGCTCGGTCATCAGCTTGGACCAGCCGTAGGGATTGATCGGCACGGTCGGCGTGCTCTCGCGCACCGGCATCTCGTCGGGCATGCCGTACACGGCGGCGGTCGAGGAAAAGATGAAGCGGGAGACCTCGAGATCGACGCAGGCCGCGATCAGGGCCCGGCTGTTGCCGGTGTTGTTGGCATAGTATTTCAGCGGATCGGCGACGGATTCGGGCACGATGATCGAGCCCGCGAAATGCAGCACCGCGGCGATGCGCCGGTCGCGCAGCACCTGCCGGAGGGTTTCGTCATCGCCGAGATCGGCGACCACCAGTTCCGCGCCGTCGGGAACGAGGCGGCGCTTGCCGGTCGAAAGATTGTCGTAGATCACCACGCGATAGCCCGCCTCCAGCAGCGCCAGGCTGGTGTGGCTTCCGATATAGCCGGCGCCGCCGGTCACCAGGACAGTCTCGTTCATCGCCTTTGCCTCCGGCCGCGACGCGCGTCGGCGCCGGCTTTCCGTCTGGATCGGTCCTCCTGATACGACAGTTTTGCCAATCCGCGCAGCGCCCGGGTTAACGGCGGCGACGCAGGCGCGGAAATGCGGCGAGCCGCCGGGCCTTCGCGAGCGGTCGTCAGCCGACGCTGTCGTTGTTCCGGATGAAGGTGAGGTAGGAGAGCTTGGCGATCGAGTTCACGCAGAGCGCGTAGGCGAGGCAGAAGGTCAGCAGCGAAGAAAGGAAGTAGCCGTAGCCGTACCAGGCGAACCCCAGTTCGAGCGTCACCCAGGTGAACAGCACGTTGCTCACCAGGAAGAACAGGTTGATCCACAGCATCGTGCGCCGCAGGTCGAAATACGACAGCACGATCATCGTGAACAGCAGCAGGATGTGGAACAGGGCGCCCAGCACGCCCAGCCGGAACACGCCGAGTTGCCGGCTCGGCAGTTGCAGCAAATCGAAGATCTGCGGACTGAGCAGCACCACGAGCGCGGCGATCACCGCCTGCAGCACGATCAGGTTGCGCCCGCTGGTGTTCAGTTCCTGGCTGATCGCCCGATGCGCGCGCCGGATCTGCTCGAGCGTCGCGTGGTTCTGGATGCCCCGGTAATAGTCGAGATAGCGCTCGAAGAAGTTGGTCTCGATGGCGACGATGAAGATCGCCATCGCCGGCACGATCGACAGATAGGCCAGGAACATCGCGCTGTCGTAGATCGGAAAGCTGATCAGGCGGGTGCTGGAGATCTCCCGCTCGACGGCGAACCACATCACCCACTTGTCCGCCCAGATGGCCAGATTGTAGGCGAACCCGGCCAGCGCCAGGTCCCAGAACTTGCGGAAATAGGCCAGGAAGGCGAACGGCCGGACCAGGGGATAGGGATATTCGGCGAACACCCGCATGCACAGCACGAACAGGATCAGCATCATGCCGATGTTGAAACCGATCAGCAGGCCCGTGGTCCCGAAGGTCGACGCCGAGGCGACCGCGGCCCCGAAGGCGCTGGCCATGCCGACGAAGAAGGTCGTGCCGATCGAACGGAAATCCTTCAGCGCGGTCAGGAAGACGCTGACCAGCCACACGCCCGCGATCAGGAAGTAGTTGACGATCGCCATCAGGCGATCGAGATCCTCCATGTCGACATACCAGAGGTAGAGCGGCAGCACGAACGGCGCCTGGGTCGCGAAGACGAGGGCGATGCCGGCGATCAGCAGCGCGGGGGCGCCCTCGACATCCTTGAGGTAGATGCTGTCCGCGAGAAACCGGGTGACCACCATCAGCACCGGCCCGGACAGGGCCAGCGAGAAGGCGAAATTGTAGATCAGCACGATTCGGAAGGTCTCGATGCCTTCGACGCCGAAGAAGCGCACGCCCATGACGTTGATGCCGCCCACCGACAGGATCGTGAACAGCCAAGGCCCGCTGGTGACCAGCGCGGAATAGCCGTAGGCCTGCAGGGCGCCCAGCAGGTTGTCCTGCTGCGCCAGGCGGCGCAGGACGAAGCCGATGCCCGCCATTCAGGCCGCCCGGCCCGGCGCGCCCGGAGCAAGCCGGGACAGCACGTCGTTGTCCGGCAGCTCGATCAGTTCGCGATAGAGCTCGCCGTAGGTCCGGTTCAGATCGGTCTTGTTGTAGCTCCGGCGCACCCGCTCCTTGATCGCCAGGCTGCAGCGCACGTACCAGTCGGGGTCGCGCAGCAGCTTGCCCAGTTCCTCGGCCACCGCCAGGGGATTGGCCACCGGCACCACCGCACCGCCCGGTCCCAGCGCCGGCTCCTCGTCCGCCATGCCCTCGATCATCTCGCGGCAGGCGCCGACATCGGTCGCCACGGTCGGGATGCCCGCCGCACCGGCCTCCAGGATCACCAGCGGCTGCGCTTCGGACAGGCTGGAGAGCACGATCACGTCGACCCGGCCCAGCCAGTCGTTCAGGTTCACGCGGCCGGTGAAGGTCAGGGTCTCGCCCAGCTTGAGATGGGCGATCATCTCCTCGCACTCGGCGAAATACTCCTCGTCCTCGTCCGTCGGGCCCATCACAACGGCCTGGACGTCGGGCACGCTCCGCTTCAGGGCTTCGATCGCGCGGATGTAGGTCTTGACGTCCTTGATCGGCACCACCCGGCCGATCAGCGCGACCATCGGCGGCCGCTCCGTCTCGTCGCGCTTGAGCGCCGAGAAACGTTCGAAGTCGATGCCGTTGGGGATCACCCGCAGCTTCTCCTCCGGGGCGCCGTCGCGACGCTGCATCACCTGGTTGCCGCCGTAGAGCGTGATGATGTGGTCGCACATCTCGTAGCAGCACCGCGAATAGGACACGAACACGTTGATCCACAGGTCCTTCAGATCGCGCCGCGGCTTGTCGATGTTCAGGGTCTCCTCGCCGGTCTCCTCCAGCCAGTCGGCGACGGATATCTCGATCCGTCTCTCGTTGGTATAGATGCCGTGCTCGGTAACGAAGGCCGGCCGGCCGGTCTCGATCACGGCCCGGGCGGCCAGCAGCCCGGCATAACCGGTCGAGACCGTGTGGTAGCACCAGGCCGGCGGCAGGTCGCACAGCATCACCGCCAGCCAGCCGCCGACGATCGAGCGCCAGCTCCAGAAATAGTCCAGGAACGAGCTCTGCGGCATGTCCGCCTCGTACATCTCCTGCAGCAACTGCCAGGCCAGCTCGGAATCCATGAGCAGCTCGGCGCCCAGCCGATGGCGCTGGGGGCCGAGCAGGCGCATGGCGGAGACCAGGTTCTCCGAGCCGCAGCCTTCCTGGAACCCCTCCAGCACCGGCCGCAGGTCGCGCAGCAGTTTCCGGCCGCCGCGAATGTATCGATCGCCGGTGGGAATGTTCTGCAGGTAGACGACGTCCTGCCCGACGACATTGTCGGGCAGCTCGTAGCGCGGCTCCCACTTGCCGCGGCTGGGCAGCAGGGTCAGCAGGTGGAACCGCAGGTGGCTCTGGGCGCCGATCAGGTCGTGCACCCAGGTCGACACACCGCCGGCGATGTAGGGATAGGTGCCTTCCAGCAGGAGGCAGACATCGGCCGGTTTGCGCCGCCTGCTCATGCCGCCCTCTGGGGTCCGAGCTTGAGGGTCGCGGCCGCCCGCTTGGCCTCGAACAGGTCGCCCGTGGACCAGAACTCCAGCACTTTCTCCACGGCCGGGTTTTCCGCCGCCTCGGCCTCCAGCGTGTCGCGGAAACGCGCCACGGTTTTTGCGACCCGATCGTACTGGCCGAGCGAATACAGGGTCTCGACATACCAGATCACGACATCGCCGCCATCGAGGCCGGCGGCGATGAGATCCTCGAGCCAGGCCCGGGCCTTTTCCAGCTCGCCCGAGCGCACCAGCAACCGGCCGACGGCGATGCGCGCCTCCTCGTCGCCGGGATCGATCGTCGTCGCTTCGCTGTAGGCCGCAAGGGCGTTCTTGCGCTCCTCGGCCGCCCGGTCGGGGTCCAGCAATCCGCTGTAGGCATAGTCGTCGTGATGGCGCGCCAGCGCCATCAGGGCGCCGAAATCCCGCGGCGCCGCCTCGACGGCGCGGCGCAGTTCGATGCCGCGCGACAGGAACCCGTCCTCGATGTCGGCGGCCGCGGTCGCGGCCTGTACCCGGATGGTGGCGTCCTTGTCGGTCAGCGCCATCTTCAGCGCCGGCGCGAATTCCGGCTTGAAATGCCGCGCCATCAGCGAGATCACCGCCACCTTCTGCTCGACCGCGCCGAGCTGAAGGATGTCGGAAAACGAAGCCAGGCTCTCGGTGCGCCCGCCGGTGGTCCGCCCGGAAATGATCTGTTCGTAGAGCTGCCGGCCAGGATCGTGCGGCTTGTCGGGGAACAGGGAAAGATACCATTCCTCGAACGGGCTGGAGTTGCGCCGAAACCAGACATAGAGCGGCCCCGTCATCAGCACGCCGACCGGCGCGAAGGGTCCGAGCACCGGCATCGTCACCGCCAGCAGCACGGAGGCCCGTCGACGGCGGCCGCCGGGCCGGTAGAACCAGGCCCCCGCCGCCACCAGCAGGCAGAGGACGAGATGCGCGATACAGGCGGCAAGCAGCCCGATCTGGCGCTCGTGGAGCAGCCAGGCGACGGCCAGTTCGGCGAGGGCGACGACCGCGGTCGACGCCGAGATGACCAGCATCGGCATCGACAGCCGCGCCACCTGCTCGGGCGGCGCCTTGGTCTCGCTCCGGCCCGGACCGGCGCCGGGCGCCGCCGGCGGATTCTCCAGCCTGGGGTCCATCAGCCTTCCGCCGCCACCGCCGGGCGCTCTTCGGACGGCGAATAGAGCGTCTGCACGTTGCCCTCCGCGTTGATCGCCAGTCCCCGTTCGCGAAAGGCCTCGTTCAGGGATTCGATCAGCTTGTCGAGCGCGATTTCCGCCCCCCGGGGCGTGGTCGCCGGAAGCAGCACGCAGATCTGCCAGCTCGACCGCCGGCGCTCGAAGGTCATGTCGGTCAGCCGGAGTTCCTCGTGGATCACGTCGGCGACGATCCGATAGACGTCCTGTCGCGCCGTTTCGCCGAGCGCCGGCGCCCCCTCGAGACGGATCAGCAGCAGCGACACATCGAACCCGACGCGCCGGGCGACGCCCGCGATCACCTTGGTCTGGCTCTCCAGGAAACCGCTGGAGAACAGCACCTGTTCGGGCGTGTAGAGGGAGCCCGACTCGACCTCCTCGAACTTCAGCGCCTTGGCGAAGGCCGTGCCGATCCAGTCGCACAGCACCCTGAAATTGTCGATCGCCTGCAGGTTCAGTTCCAGGAAACCGATCGCCTCGATCTTCAGCATGCCGATGATCTCGCCGGTATCGGCGGAGATCAGCGGACCGGCCAGCAGCCCCTGGTCGGAGAGCACGCGCTGGTCGTCCGGTTTCACGCTGCAGAGAAACTGGCGACGCCCCACGACCGCCTCGAACAGCGGATCGGAAGCGTCGTAGACGCGGCTGAAGCGGTCCCGGGATTCCCACCCCTCGTTGAGAACCGCTTCGAGCTGGTTGCTGTTGAGCAGGAAGAGCGAGAACTTGCGCGGCAGCAGCACGGTGTTGACGAGGTCGTCGATGCCCATGAGCACTTCGCCCGGACCCAGCCGCTCGATCGCCTTGGCGGCCTTGTACAGCGCGAACACGGTCTTCAGCTGGCCGGCGATGCGGGCCTCCAGGCTGTCCTTGGTGACCACGAGCTGATGATAGGCGTCGGCTAGCGTGCGCTCGCGCTGTTCGGTCTCTTCCAGGCGCTGTGCCAGCTGCAGGACGCGTCGCCGCTCGCGCATGCGCAACTCGCCTAGCACGATCGCCGTCGCCAGCCACAGCGCCGGACGCACGGCGATCTCGAACAGGTAGGCATAGAGGTCCTGATCGACCTCCTGCTCCGGTACCGCGCCCGCATAGAGCGCGATGCTCGCGCTCACGGCGGCCAGCAGCCCCTCGGCGGAGCCGTATTGCACCGTCACCAGCAGAACCAGCGCCCAGAACGGATGCGGACGCACGTCCTGGAAGCGCTGGCCGTCGAAGAACAGCAGGTCGAGCGCCACGGTCGCGGCGATGAACAGGGCGATCTCCACGAGCGCGTAGACCGACAGGCCCAGCACCTGGCGGCGCGGCGTGGTGAGGGGCAACTCGTGATCGGCGTCCGCACGCAGTTGTTCCCTGAGCTTCGGGTCGATCTGTCCCGGCTGCAGGCTCATGCGCTCGTATGCCTTCCGTTCAGAACCGCCAGTTCACGAACCCTCCGGCCGACAGGGCGGTGGAATTGTCGCCCCGGCTCGTGGCCTCGCTGTAGGAGATCCGCGCGCCGATCACGGCCGGCTCCAGGCCGTCATAGGTCACGCTCATGCCGCCGAGCGGACCGGTGCCACCATACCGGTTCCAGCCGATGCCCGCGAACATGTCGAAGCGCAGATCCTCGCCGAAATCCCTGCCGATGCTGACGTCCAGGGTGTGGATCTCGCGCGTGGCCACGGCCAGCGGCTGAAATCTGTTTGCCGTGCCCTCGAGGCGGATGTCGCGCCGGTTCACGTATTCCCCGTCGATGCCGTAGCCGAGCGAGAGGTCGAACAATTCGGTCTGCGGCGCATAGCGCAGCGAAAGTCCGAGCGTTCCGGTCTGGACCACGTCGTCGTCCCCCTTCAGTCCGTACCGGCGGCCGCCGATGGCCAGGTTCGCCGTCAGCCTCGGTCCGAGGCTGTGCTCGTGGTCGATCGACAGGCCGTCATAGACCCCGCCGTCGACGATGCCGCTCACGACATCCCAGTAGGGACGGTGCCAGGTTGCCGTGAAGGTCGTCCGGAACAGCGCCCGATACAGCGTATGGGAAAGCTCCAGGCCGGCCGCGTGCGGACCGCCGAGTAGCGCCGCGCGGGTCTTGCCGCCGTGTTCGTGGCTCAGCGTCAGGGCAAGCTCGCCGCGCTGCCGGCCGTCGTTGAAGACCCGCGTGCCGCCGACCGGCGTGGGCGCATCGCTGGTTTTCAGATCGCGATTCTCGCCGCGAAAGCCGAACTCGAAGCGGTCGTCGAACGGCACCAGGGTCGAGAGCACGGTGATGTGCTGGACGTCCCCGCCCCGCACCCGCTGGTAGTCGTGCGACAGCGAGGCCTGCATGGCCGTCGAACGGGCCAGGCGGCGGCGCCCGGACTTGAGATAGGCGTTTTCGGGATTCTTCAGCAGCGCGCGGTCGATGGCATCGAGCGCCCGCCGCCCGCGTCCCAGCCCCTCCTCGACTTCGGCCAGCGCCAGCGCCGCCTCGCTGTCCCCGGGCCGCTGCGCCGCCAGTTGCCGCAACCGTTCGCGCGCCTCGAGTTCGTTGCCGCTGCGGTAGCGAAGCCGCTGACGGGCGATCTCCAGCCGCCTGGCGCTGTCCGCCGAGGCCTGCTGCTGCGCCGCCGGAGACGGCGTCGCGGAACGCGGAAAGATCTCCAGGACGCTGCCTTGCGAATCCAGCACGAGACCGGTGCGGACCGGCTCGCGAAACCGGATCAGGACCTGGTCGAGGCCGCGGCTGAGAAATTCGACGAACTCCGGGGGCGCGGATTCCAGAGGCGCGAAAATCGCTTCCGGCACGCTGCCGGAATAGTGCAGCACCAGCTCCCGGCCGTCCTCGGAGGGCTGCAGGCGGGCCGGTGGGATCGGCCCCAGCATCAGGGTGCCGAGCCTGTCGGGGCGGGCCAGCAGGCCCGCCGGTGGCGGGACGTCGGGAATGACCGGCTTGATCAGCGGCCGCAGGTCGTAGCGCGGCGCATCCTGCGCCACGGCCGGTGCGCAGGCCAGAGGGAGCAGCACCGCGGCCACCAACGGTACGGCAAGGCGGGTGAACGGCAGGGTCATCCGATTCCGGAACCGCGAATCAATCGGCACAAGTCTAGCAGATCAGCCGGTGCCGCCCCGGCCGCCCCCGGTGCCCAGAACGGCCCGGGCCCGGTCGAGATAGCCGAGATCGATCAACAGGTTGGCATAGTCCGCCCGAAGGTCGGGATTGCCCGGATCCCGGGCCAGCAGGGCCTCGAAGGCGGCGAGCGCCGCGCGCGTCCGGCCCAGGCGGTGATCGAGATAGGCCGCAAGGCGCGCATCCTCGTTCGAGCGCTGCTCTTCCGGCGGCGTCAGTTCCTCGGCCATGCGATAGGCCCGTCGCGCCTGCTCGCGCCGGCCCAAGCCGTTCAGCACTTCGCCATAGCGGTACCAGGCGCGAAACCGGTCGGCCCGATCGCGCGCCGCCTCATCCGTCGCGGCGTCGTCCCCGGCACCGAGAAGGCGCTCGAACAGCGAACGCGAGTCCTCCAGGCGGCCGTCGAAATAGGCCTCGCGTGCGAGGTAGCTGAGTGCCTCTCGATCTGCGGCCCGAACGCCCAGCACGCGCGACCAGGCGGCCCGCGCCGCCGCGGAGGCACCGTCCTGCTCGGCCAGCCGGGCAAGCGAACGCCAGTCTTCGGGACTGTCGCTGGCGTGAATGCGGGCCAGCAGCGCCGCCTGCAGCAGGGTCGGGTTGCGCGCCTCCCGCAAGGCCCGCAGATAGTGCTGCCAGACCTCGTCCGGCATCGCCGCCGGCACCTGATCGGCGGCAACGCTCAGAACCCGTTCGCTCGCACCGGCATCGTTGAGAACCCGGAGCCAGCCCGCCCTTCGCTCCGGCGGGCTTTCGCGCGCCTGCGCTGCGATCCAGTCGAGCGCTTCGCTCGACGGGCGGGGCCCCCAGAGGAAGAGAAGCTGTCTGGCATCCTCGGAATCCGCCGGCCGGCCGGCCGCGAGCTGCTTCAGCGCCGTTTCCGCCGCCGCCTTGTCGCCAAGGTCGATCAGGCGGAACACGATGGCGCGGCGCGCCTCGCGAGACAGGCTCTCGTTCCGGGCCCGTCCGGCGAGGAACCGGGCCAGCCGTTCGCGGTCGCCCGCCCGTTCAAGGGCGGCCTCGTAGGCCGCGATCCGGTCGGGATCGCTGCCCTTCTCCAGGCGGTCGAGAAACGGCAGGGCCGCTTTCGGTGCAAGACGGATCAGCGCCGACAGGTGCGCCTCCGCCGCCTCGCCACGCACCGCGTTGCGTTCGAGATCGCGGACCAGGAGATTCAGGAATCCGGCCGGGAGAGCCGGCGGATCGAGACGGGGCTCGGCCAGCAGACCGGCGATCCGGGCCCGGGCCGCCGGTGACGGCGGATCGCCGGCAGCCAGCCGCCGGGCCAGTTCCTCGCGGACACCGGGCCAGTCGCCCGCCGCCTGCAAGGCGGCGAGGTAGGTCTCGTCGACATCGGGATCCCGCCCGACCAGCGGCTTCAGGGCGCGTGCCGCCTCGGCCGGACGACCATCGGCGAGCGCCGCCTCGGCCTGCAGTCGCGCGGCCTCGTCACCCGGCCAGCGGGCCGCGACGGCGGCGGCGGCGATACGCATCAGTGGCCGGCGCCGCGCCTCCTGCGCCGCGTAGAACAGGTCCAGCAGCAACTGACGGTCGGTCACATCCTCCGCTTCCAGCCACTCTTCGATTTCGCGAAAGCGTCCCGCGGCGGCGGCCAGTCGGGCCCAGGCCGCATCCGTCTCGGCGTCGCGCCGCTCGCCGCGCAGCCTGGCGAACAGGCGATATCCGCGCGCGCCCTCGCCGATTTCGGCATAGAGACGGCCGAGATCGCCGAGCGCCGCCGGCGGCATGCGGGGATCCGCCGCCAACCGTTCCAGGCGCTTCAGTGCCTCCTTGTTGCGTCCCAGCGACTGCAGCAGGCGGGCAATCTCGAGCTCCTCCTCGAAGGACAGGTCGGCGCGGGCGCGCGCCACGTCGAGCCAGCGGGCGACCTCCTTCGGCCGGTTGCGCGCCTGGGCGATGCGGGCGGCGAGCAGCGGCGACTGTCCGAGCGCCTCCTCGCCGATCCGGTCGATCAGCCTGCTGGCCTCTTCCCGCCGGCCGGCCTCGAAGGTCCGGGCGATCAGCGCGACGAAGGTTGCCGGCGAGACAAGATGGATATCCGCCTGCTCGGCAACCGCCAGGGCCCGGTCGAGCCGGTCCGCCGCCATCGCCAGTTCGACATAGCGCGCCAGCAGCTGCGGCTGCAGGCGGCCTTCCGTCTGCAGAGATTCCAGATAGGCATAGGCCTCCGGACCGCGACCTTCGGCGATCAGGGCATCGACATAGAGCTGGCGCTCGGTCGGTCCGGCCTGTTCCAGGTGCGGTTCGAGCAGGGCGACGACGCGGTCGTTCCGGCCGGCCGACAGCAGCGCGCCGGTCAGGACCTGGCGGCTTGCCGCATCCTGCAGCGTGTCGTGCGCGCGCTCGGCAAGCATCAGCGCCAGGTTGATCCGTCGGGCGCCCAGCGCCTGGCCGGCCAGGTCGATCAGCAGCTCCCGGCCGATCGAGGGCGTCGTCGCGAGCCAGTCCTCGATCGCTTCCTCGGAAGCGGCGACAACGGCAAGGCGGGCCCAGCCCGCGATCGCCTCGGCCTGGCCGGTTCGCGCCACCAGTCGCTCGAACAGCCGCAGGCCGACGGCTTCTTCGCCGAGCTGGCCATACAGGTTGACGAGTTGCGGCATGGTCCGGGCGGGAATTTCCGGCAAGGC
Organism: Alphaproteobacteria bacterium; assembly: GCA_041940205.1. Classification (GTDB taxonomy): domain Bacteria; phylum Pseudomonadota; class Alphaproteobacteria; genus JBGTSP01. Next base: position 30,429 of record JBGTSP010000008.1, on the reverse strand, counting down.
CGCGATCGCATCGAGATGGCGGCGCGCGGCGGCGACATTGCCGAGGCGGACTTCCAGTCTTGCCAGCCGGATCAGGTTGGTCGCGGTCAGGCCGTAGCCCCCGGCCTCCATCCGGCCAACCCACTCGGCCGCTTCCTGCGGACGATCCAGGGCCAGGGCGAGTTCGGCCGCCATCAGGGGTCGGCGGGCGCGGATCCCGGTATCCAGTTCTCCGTCGACGCGCGCCAGCAGATCGCCGCGACCGGCGAGGGCCAGCGTCAGGATCAGGTCCGAAAGCAGGCCCTCCGGCAGCCGCGCGAACGGTCGGGCGGCGCCGGCCGACGTCGCGGTGTCGAGCGCGCCGCGCTCGATCGCGAGCTGCACCAGCGAATCATGCGCCCCGGCCGGCAGGACCTTGGCCTCGAACAGGGCGAACAGGCGGGCGAAGGCCTTGTCGCCACGGCCGGTCTGCAGCTCGGCAATGGTCAGGTTCTGCAACAGGGCCGCATTCTGCTGCACCGGCGCCTCGAACGGGGCGAGCAGCGCCACCACCATTTCGTAGCGTTCCTCGGCCAGCAGCGAGGAAACCAGTTCGTTGGCCACGGCAGGTTGCCAGCGCCCCTGCATCGCCGCCGCCGCGTCGCTGACCAGGGTCCGTCCGTCGTTCTCCTGCAACGAAAGCTGCACGTAGAGTTCGGGCACGCCGCCGGTAAACCGGTCGGGCAGGCGTTGCCAGAGTTCCTCGAGCACGGCGATCGCTTCCGCGGTGCGCCCCTCGTCGGCGCGAAACAGCGCCAGTTCGACAAAGTCCTCGCGCTCCGCCAGGCCGGTCTCGAGCACGTCCGCCAGGTAGTCGGCGCGCTTTCCCGGCGCCCCGCGATAGCCATGCAGGTCGGCCAGCAGCCGTGCCATGTCCGGCGAGGGTTCGAGTTCGTACAACCGGCCCAGGGTTGCGAGATAGGAACCGTATTCCCGTGCCTCTTCCTGCACCTGCGCGAGCTTCTTCAGCGCCCGGACGTTCCGAGGCGCGGCGGCGACGAATTCCTCGAGGATCGTCAGGGCTTCCCTGACCTGCCCCTTGTAGAGGTAGATGTCGGCAAGCGGCATGGCAATCGACACCGAGCGCTCGCCGGCCTCGTAGAGCTTCTCGAAGTGGGACTGTGCGTCCGAGAAATCGCGTTCCTTGAGCTGCATGAGCCCGATTTCGGCGTCCCGCGGAATCAGCAGCCAGGAGACCGCGATCGCCAGGACGACGATGGGAACGAGAAACAGCAGGCCGGCCCGCATGGCGATGCTCAGGTCCCGCTGCGCTCGAAGGCGAGATCGACGGTCTCACCCGTTCTCACCGGCAGGCTCAGGTCCAGCACTCCGTTCCGCGCCTCGGCCTCGATCACCGCATTGCCGCCTTCGGCGCGCAGGCGGACGCGCCAGCCGCCGTCGGCGGGAACCCGCCAGCGCATCTCTCCCGGACCGAAACCGCGGCCCCGTACGCTGAAACCGGAAGGTGTCCGGGCGAAATTCCAGACATGCCAGCGCGAGAATTCGAGCCAGGGCCGCACCGCCGGAGGTCGATCCCCGGAGCGCACGCGCAGCGCGATCAGCGGATCGGCCACCGCTTCGTCCAGCGCGACATAGAGCTGGCCCAGATGCCGGCGCTGCCCGAGCACGCCCTCGCTGGCGGCGAAGTCGACCTCCAGGCGATCCCCGTCGGCAAACCGCACGGTCTGCAGGCGCCCGCGGTCCAGGACGCGCCAGCGGCGCTCGCCCGCCGGTTCGAAGCGCGTGGAAAAGAAGCCCAGGGCGATCTCCACATAGTGCGATGCGTCGACCGGCGTGATCTCGCGCGTACGGATGTTCTCGATGTTGGCGATCAGGGCGTTCAGCGCCGCTTCGATCTCGCCGCTGTACATGTGGTAGTACAGGTTGGTCGCCTGCACCCGCCGGGGCGTCTCGGTGTTGTCCCAGGTTTCCGGCAGGTCGCCATAGCCGAAATAGCGGCTCTGCCACAGGTCTGTGTAGGTGTTCTCGTTCGAGTTCGTGGCATAGACTTGGATGTGCTCGCCAAGCCGCAGGCCGACCGGCGCGACATAGGCGTAGGAGGGATATTCCCTGTCGAAGCGGCTGTCGCCGCCGTTGATGTTCAGGCCGTTGTTCCGGTAGCTCGCCGCGAGTGCCGCCGGAAACGGCGAGGTGTTCCCGGACCACTGCACCAGCCGGGCGGGCTTTCCGGCCGGCGCCAGGCTCCTGAAGTAGCGCAGCGAACCGGCAATCTCCTGCTCCAGCTTGAAGGCCCGGCGTCCGTAGGCCCGGGGCAGGTCGTAATTGTCCCCGATCAGCGCCGATACGCGCGCCAGCGCCGCCTGGTCGGCCGTTCCCGGACCCGGGGAGGCCGATTTCTGCGCCGCGATGTCGTAACCGTGCTGCTGGGCCCACAACGGCAGGAAGGGCCGTTCGATCTCGCGGTCGTAATTTTCGTAGAACTCCCAGGCGAACGGATGGGTATAGGTGTGGCTCGCCACCTCGACCTGCGGCAGGGCGAAAAGCGCCCGCGCGATGCTTCGCGATTCCTCGTTGCCGCTCCAGTTGGAATCGAGGTCGGCGCCGATCGGTGCCACGGCGACCGGCAGATCCGGGTAGGGCTCGATCGCCTCCATGCGGACCACGTCGGCGCTCATCAGCATCTTCTTCTCGTAGCGCTCGACCGTCGAGATCGAACGCCAGCCGTCGCCGTCGATATGGCTGTAGTAGAGCCGTCGGCCGGCCAGGGTCGTGAAATCCGGCTTGGGCAGGAGGCTGGTGGCAAAGGCCCGGGCGAAGAAGGCGAAGGGGTTGATGTACCACTGCCTCAGATCCGTGCCAGGACCGGTGTAGTGGGAATAGCCTTCGGCAACGAACCCGCCGCGTGGAGAGGTCACCACGAGGTGACTGCGCTGGCGCGGGTCGCTGCGGCGATCGACCACCAGATGCGAGGTCACGTCGGAGCGGACGGGCTTGTACAGCGACATCGGCGGCAGCACCCGGCCGTAGGGCCGTTCGAATTCCATCATCTCCGGATCGCTGACCGCGAAGCGGCTGCCGTAGGTGGCGATCGACCAGTCCCCCTCCTCTTCCAGGCCGATCCGGGCCAGCAGCGCCTCCATGCGCTCCAGCGCCAGGGCCGCCCCGTCGCCGGAATAGGTCGGCAGCGATCCCAGAACCGCGACGCGCTTGCCGTGATCCAGCGCCCGGTGCAGCCAGCGGTATAGACGTTCCAGGGTTTCGCCGTGGCGATCCCCGGGATCCCAGCTGTAGTTGTCCGACGGCAGCCACAGCAGGATGCCGCGCACCTCTGGCGCGGCGGGATCGGGAAGATCCGCCGTCATGTCGATCTGAACGAGATCGAGGCCCAACCAGTTCAACGGGACCTGGGCCATCTTGTGGGACAGGGAATATCGCGGTCCGGTGAACCGGCTCGGCAGATAGGGCGAAAGGACGGTCCGGGCCCCGCTTTCCTCCGCCATCGCCACCGTCGCCTGCGCCCGTGCGCCAACGGCCAGCGACGGCGCCAGAATCCCGGCCAGGACGAGCAACCGGAGCAGGCGGAGTCCCGCCCCGATGGCGGCCCTAGCGCGGTTCGGGAACGATCCGGTCAAGCTCGACCGTCGCCACATAGGGCAGGAAGCCGTTGGCGCGCTGCAGTGCATAGATCCGCTTGAGTTCCTTGACATCTTTCGGATCCCAGTAGTCCAGCGTCATGATCTCGAGACCGGGATTGGCCTTTTTCGCCTTCTGCAGCACCTCGACCTGCCAGCGGTAATCCGCTCTGGGCTGCCGCTTGTTCCGCTTGTTCTCGAAATCATAGACCGTATACACCGCCTCCCCGAGTTCGTAGTCGATCGCCCGGGCGACCAGGGGGAGTATTTCGTACGCCCGGTTCAGCATGATCTTGATACGCGGGAAATGGCGTCGCAGTTCGAGCACCAGTTCCGCCGCCGCCCGGGTCATGCCCTCGTAGCGCACCGGGTCGCGGCGTTCGAGTTCCGCAGGATTGTCGAGCGTATCAAGAAAGATGCCGTCGAAGCCGCGGGCCAGGATCGCCGGAACCAGATCGTCGATGACCCGCCAGCGCCAGCGGGCGTCGCGCAGTTCGACATAGAAACTGCCGGGCCAGTTGACGTTTTCCTGCAGCAGCAGCTTCTGTCGCTTCACCGCCTTGAACCACGGCCGATAGGACTCGACCTCGCCAAGCGAGAGATAGCCGAGCAGGGTCTTTCCGGCCTTTTTCAACGGTTCCAGCGGCGGATGGTTCTTCGAATCCAGCACGATCAGTTCATAGGGGGCAAAGTCCGCCGGCTTGGCTTCGTCGTCGTAGTAGACGACCCATGACTTGGCCCCGGCCGGCACCGTGCCGGCGCCGAGCGTCAGGCCCGCAAGCAGCAACAGCAACAGGGCACGCCGTCGCCAGTCCATCGGCCACTCCGTCATCGGGGGGCACTCCGCCTCCGCTCACACGCCAGACTAGATGATCCGGTTCAGGTCGTCTGCCGGCCACCCAGATGCCCCCGGATCATCTGCAGGAACTCGTCCAGATTGACCGGCTTGGTCAGCGTGCCGACGAAGCCGGCTTCCTTCAGCGCTTCGGTTTCCTCGAGTTCGGCCTGGGTCGTCACGGCGACGATCGGCACGTCCTGCATGCCTGCAAGCTGGCGAAGCGCCCGGGCTGTCGTGATCCCCGACATGCCCGGCAGGACGATATCCATGATCACCAGGTCCGGCGGTTCCCGGTGGGCCATCTTCACCGCATCCTCGCCCGACTTGGCGTGCAGCAGATCGGCGCCGATCTCTCCGATCGCGCTCTTGTACATCATCATCAAGAGCGCGTTGTCTTCGACGACGAGAACCGTTCCGGGCATTTGCTACAATTCCCCAAGATTTTTCCGAGAATACAAGATAATTCGGTGTACCGCGACGACACGGAATCAGGCGATTGCGCCGGATTCCGCCGAGGCCGGGCCGGCCTCGCCTACAGGCAGCAAGTCACATGCCAGCCGGCGTCGTCACTGTCCGATGAAGGTGCGCACCAGATCGAGGAACTCGTCGAGGTTCACCGGCTTCGTCAGATAGCCGTCGAAGCCGGCGTCGTCGAAGCCGTCGATTTCCGAGGGATCGTCATGAACGGTGACGGCGATGATCGGCACGTCCTCCAGCCCCGGCAGCATGCGGATGTCGCAGGCCGCCTCGACGCCGGACTTGCCGGGCAGGACGATGTCCATGATGACGAGATCGGGATGTTCGCCCGCGGCGACGTCGATCGCCTCCTCGCCGCTGTCGGCATAGAGCAGCGTCGCCCCCAGTTCGCCGAGCGCACTCCGGTACATCATCATCAGAAGATCGTTGTCTTCGACGACCAGGACGGTCTTGTTCATCGCGGATCTCCCCCGCCCGCATCATAGGGAGGCCGCCGGACCGCAAACAACCGGGCCGCGGTCCTTTGCCGGGCGCCGCGTCCGCCGGACGGGGAAGCGAGTTCGTTGCCGGCGCCGCCGATTGGCATCCGCGCGGCGAGGTGGCAGACTGTCGGGCCGGGAGGGGCCTGTAATCCATGGATTTTGCGTTCGACGAAGAACAACTGGCGATCGCCGAGGCTGCCTCGCGCTATGCCCGCGAGCGGCTGGCGCCACGCTACCGGGCGCGCGAGGAAGAAGCCCGGATCGAGCCCGATCTGCTGCGGGAGATGGGCGATCTCGGCCTGATCGGCATCGGACTGCCCGAATCGCTGGGCGGCGGCGGGGCGAGCGCCGTGAGCGCCGGCGTGGTGATCGAGGAGATCGCCCGGGGCGATTTCAACGTTTCCTATATCCAGCTCCTCGCCGCCCTCAACGGCGCCCTGCTGGCCGAGCACGCCGCGCCGGACGTTGCCGCACGCTATGTCCCCGGGATCTGCGCGGGCGAGAGGGTGATCGCATTGGGGCTCACCGAACCCCGCGGCGGATCGGACGCGGCGCACCTGATCCTGAAAGCCCGGCGCTCGGGCGACGACTATGTGCTCAACGGCGAGAAGACGTCGATATCGCTGGCCCTGCAGGCCGATGCCGTCATCCTGTTCGCCCGCACCGACGAGACCAATGCCGGGGCCGGCGGCGTCAGCGCCTTCATCGTCGATCTCGATGCCCCCGGTGTCTCGCGCAGTTCCTTCGAGGATGTCGGTTCCGCCGCGGTCGGCCGCGGTTCGCTGTTCTTCGACGATGTCCGGGTTCCCGCCGGAAACATGCTCGGCGGCGAGAACCAGGGTTTCCGGCAGGTCATGCAGGGCTTCGACTTCTCGCGCGCGCTGATCGGCCTGATGTGCCTGGCCGCCGCCCGGGCCTCGCTCGACGAGACCTGGGACTATGTCTGCGAGCGTGAAGCCTTCGGCAAGCCGATCGCCGGTTTTCAGGGGGTCACGGAACCGCTGGCCGAAGCCCAGACCCTGCTGAAGGCGGCCCGGCTGCTGTGTTTCGAGACCCTGTGGCGGCGCGATGCGGGTCTTCCGCACACGACGGAAGCGGCGATGTGCAAGTGGTGGGCCCCGAAGACCGCGTTCGAGGTGACCCACCGGTGCCTGCTGACCCATGGCCATCTGGGCTATGCCCGCGATCTGCCGCACCAGCAGCGCCTGCGCGACATTCTCGGATTGCAGATCGGCGACGGAACTGAGCAGATCCAGAAAATGATCATCGCCCGCGAACGTGTCGGCCGGATCGCGGTGCCCTACTGATGGGCTCCGGGTGCGCGGGCGGCCGGGCGAGGAGACGAGCGGCATGAGCGACGACGAGGCGACGGTCCTGACCGCCATCCACGGACGCGTGGGCATCGCCACGCTGAACCGTCCCGAACGCTTCAACTGCATTTCCGGCGATCTGGTCGCCGGCCTGCGTACGGCGCTCGACGGCTTCGAGCGCAACGCCGACGTCCGGGTGCTGCTGATCCGGGCCAACGGCGAACAGTTCTGCACCGGCGCGGATCTCGACGAGGTCCTGGCCGCGCGGCAGGAACCGGACAGGTTGCGCCGGTTCATCGCGGACGGTCACGACCTGCTGCGTCGCCTCGAAGCCTCCCGGCTGCCCGTCGTTGCCGCGACCCATGGTCTGGCGCTGGCCGGCGGCCTGGAACTCCTGCTGGCCTGCGACGTCGTGATCGCGGCCGCGGACGCCCGCCTCGGCGACCAGCACGCCCGCTTCGGCCTGGTTCCCGGCTGGGGCGGCAGCCAGCGCGCCGCCCGCCTGATCGGCCTGCGCCGCGCCCTCGACCTGATGTTCTCCGCGCGCTGGCTCGATGCCGCCGAAGCCGAACGCGTGGGTCTCGTCAACCGCGTCGTCCCGCCCGACGCGCTACAGGCCGCTTCTGAGGACTATTGCCGGGAACTCGCGCGCGGCAATCCCGAGGGTCTGGCACTGATGAAGCGGCTCGCGCGACAGGGGCTCGAGGGCTCGCTTCGCGAGGGGCTTGCGCTGGAGGAGCGCGCGGTGGTCGACGCGCTGCGATCGGACAATGTCGGCGAGGGTCTGGCGGCCTTTCGCGAACGCCGGTCTCCGGAATTCCGCTGATCGGCCGGCATCGAAAGGGAGCGGGATCGATGTTTCACACCGTGCTGTGCGATCTGCTGGGCATTCGCGTTCCGGTGTTGCAGGGCGCCATGCAGGGCGGTGGCGGCCCGGCGCTCGTCGCGGCGGTCTCCGAGGCCGGCGGCCTCGGCGTCCTGCCGACATTCGGCGGCACCGAGGAAAAGCTGCGCGCCGACATCGCCGAGACCCGGCGGCGCACCGACGCGCCGTTTGCCGTCAACATCACGCCGATGGGCCGCGGCTTCACCGAATCCAGGGCCCGTATCGCCATCGAGGAAGGCGTGCGCATCATCACCACCGGCCGCGCCGATCCCGGCGAAAGTGCCGTCAGGATGATGAAGGAGGCCGGCCAGATCGTGCTCTCCGTGGTGCCGACGGTCGCGCATGCCCTGCGCATGCAGGAGGAGGGAGTCGATGCGATCATCGCCTCGGGCAGCGAGGCCGGCGGCCATGTCGGTACCGTCGCCACCCTGCCGCTGGTGCCCGCGGTCGTCGACGCGGTCGATCTGCCGGTCGTCGCTGCCGGCGGCATCGGCGACGGCCGCGGTTTTCTCGCGGCGCTGGCGCTGGGAGCGGTCGGGGTGCAGCTCGGCACGGTGCTGATGGCGGCGGAGGAGAGCGACCTCAACCAATGGGGTCGCGGACGGCTGCTGGAGATGGCGGAGACCGACACGGTCGTCACCCGCGCGCTGACCGGCGCGCCGGTCCGCTGCATCGCCACGCCGGAACTGCTGGATTACGAGAAGGCCCTGGCCGCCGGCGCCGCACCCGGCGAGCTCGCCGAACTCAAGCGCCGGGCGCGCGCCGCGCGGCACCCCGAAGACAAGGCGGACCAGCGCCAGTCGGCGGCCGGCCAGGTGGCCGTCCTCGTGCGCGAGGTGCGGCCCGCGGCCCGGATCATCACCGACATGCTGCAGGAGGCCGCTCGCCTCGGCGACAGCCTGCAGGCCGTCGGCCGCTGACGGCAGGCCGGCGCTCAGGCGTCGAGCAGGCTCTCGGCCCTGGCGACCGCCCGTTGCGCCTTCTCGCGCTCGCCAAGTCCCGCGAAGGCCCGCGCCACCTGGCGCCAGTTCTGGACCGAGGTCGGTTTCAGCGCCACCCGTTCGTTGGCGAGCGCCAGGGCCAGATCGTGGCGCCCGTCCCTGAGCGCGGCTTCCAGCAGGGTCCAGCCGATCACGTCGCGTTGCGCGAACGAGCCGCCGAGACGGTGCGTGAGATAGCGGACCGGCACCAGCCGGTCGACGCAACTGCCGTAGCGGGCATCGTGAAAATCCTGCATCGCCAGGCAGAAGGGCAGTCCGATTTCCCGGCTCATCGCCACGTTGGCGTCGTTGGCGCTCTCGACATAGCGCTCGTTGGCGCTCAGCAGCGCCTTCTGGGCGTCGCGCCTGTCGTCGGAAACGAAGGTCATCATCGCGTGCACGTCGTTGAAGGCGTACAGCGTATCGCGCGCCGCCGGCTCCCAGCGGTCGGCGAGTTCGGCCCAGCGCCCGCCGGTCTCGACGCCCAGCAGCTTCAGGCGCCAGAGCAGGGCGGAAGCGTCGAGTTCCTCGTAGCGGTCGCCCTGGTGGCTCGCGGAACGCAGGTGCAGGTCGTAGATGTCCAGGACACGCTCGATCTCGTCACGATCGAGGTGGAACAGCGCCGTGTGCCACCACAGGTGATTGGCGAAATTCGACGTGCTCCACTGTGCCTCGCGCTCGCGCATGAAGCGGATGCCGCCGATCTGCCTGCCCTGCATCTCCATCACGTGGGCGACCGCGTGCACCGCGTAGGGATTGTCCGGCCGGATCGCCAGCGCCTGGCGGGCCAGTTCCTCGGCCTGCTGGAAATCCCGGTTCTCTTCCAGGCCGAAGGCATAGAAGCCCAGCACATGTTCGTAGCCCGGCACGCCCTCGTCCCACAGCGTGAACACGCGGGCGATGGTATCGCGCTGCCCCATCACGTCGCCCAGCAGGACATGCGTGAGATGGGCAAGCTGCAGGGCCAGAAGATCGCGCGGATAGCGCGTCGACACCGCTTCCCACAGCTGCACGGCGCCATAGAAGTCGCCCCGGATCCAGGCCTTCACCGCCCACAGGTGGCCGCGTTCGCGCTCGTTGGCACGCGCCAGCAGCGCTTCCGCCCGCTCGGCTGCGGCCACCATGTCGGGGTAGATCCGGGTTTCCATCGCCTGGGTCAGCCAGCCGGCCTTGAACAGGTGGCCCATGACGAAGTCGGGATGGGCCTCGAGCACGGTGTCGATCTCGGCCACGGCGTCGCCGCGAAAGCCGAGCGCGCAGTCAAGCGCCCGTTCCAGACCCTCGATGCAGGCCGGCTCGCGGGTGGACAGCGGCACGCCGCGGCAATCCCGTCCGTCACCGTCCCGGCGTTCAGATCCGTCCGTCATAGGCGTTCTTCCCGATCTCGGCGGAAATCAGCGTGAAACTGTCTCTCTCGAAGGCCTCGCCAAGCGCCGCCGCGAGGCTCCCCCGGTCCGACACCGTGATCCCGTGACCGCCGAGCGCGCGGGCCACCGCATCGAAATCGGTGCCGCCGAACTCGACGCCCAGATTGGCCATCTGTTCACCGCGCTGCTTCAGCTCGATCAGCGCCAGTTGCCGGTCGACGAAGACGACGATCGGAATGCCGAGACTCAGGTCGCGGGCGGTCGCGAGCTCGCCGAGGAACATCTCGAGGCCGGCATCGCCGACGAAGGCCATCACGGGCCGCTCCGGTTCCGCCAGCTTTCGCCCGATCGCCAGCGGCACCGCGCACCCCATGGTGCACAGGCCGGACGACTGCAGCAGGCCGCGCGGGGCGTCGCACTCCCAGATCTGGCTCAGCACGATGCGGTGGGCGCCGCTGTCGACCGTCGCCACCGTGCCCGGCGGCGCAGCCTTGCGCGCGGTATCGACCACCGCCGCGGGCCCCCAGGTCTCGTCCCGGCGGGTCAGGGTGCGCAGCCGGCTGCGGACCGCCGCCGGCGCGCCGTCCGGCCAGATCCCGGCCCCGGCATCGGTGGCCAGGGCCTCGAGCGAGGCCGCGATGTCACCGACGAAATTGAGCGGCGCCTGGTGCATGTAGTGGGTGTTCGGCTCGGCCGCGATGTCAATCACCCGCTGGTCCGGCGCAAAGGGGTCGCGCCAGCCGATCCGCATCTCCATCGGATCGTAGCCCGCCAGCACCACGCAATCGGCCGCGGCGACCAGCGGCAGCAGTTCCCGGTCGCAAAGCGGTGACAGACCGGCCCCGCCGAGCGCCAGGAGATCATCCTCCGGCAGCAGGCCCTTGGCCTTGTAGGTCGTGATCAGGGGCGCCTGGAGACGCCGGCAGAAAGCGGCGACCGCGCCCGCGGCATCGAGCGCATCGAGACCGGCGATGACCAGTGGGCGGGAGGCCCCGGCAAGCCAGTCTCGCGCCTCCGCCAGCGCCTTGCCGGCCGGCGCCACGGGCTGTACCGGCCGATGCGCGGAGCCGGGCCAGTCCGCGCGGACCTCCCGCTGCACGTCGACCGGCACGTCGAGCACCACCGGACCGGGCCGTCCCGTTGTCGCGATCGCCAGCGCCTTGTCGATCGCCAGGGCCGCCGTGCCCGGCGCGACCCGGAAGGCGGCCTTGGTGATCGGCGCAAGAAGCGCCGTGTGATCGAACACCTGGTGGGTGTAGCTGTGGGCGTCCACCGCGGTGACGCATCCCGTCAGCACGATCATCGGCACCCGGTCCTGCCAGGCATTGGCGATGGCGTTGACGGCATTGGTCACGCCGGGTCCGATCGTGGCGAACAGGACGGCCGGCGCGCCGCTGGCGTGCCAGACCCCCTCGCCCATGAAGCCGGCGCAGTTTTCGTGCTTGGCCAGGGTGATCGCGATGCCGGCCCGGGCCAGCGCATCCATCAGGGCGAGAACTTCGCCGCCCGGTATTCCGAAGGCATGCCGCACGCCGGCGGCGTGCAGGCGCGTCGCGATGCGTTCGGAAGCGGAGAGGCTTGGCGATGTCACCGGACCAGCGGAACCCTCATGAATCAGGGACGCGACGTTCCAAGTGTGGTCCCGGCCCCGGCCGACGGCAACAGGCGCCGGCCGGTCCGAAAGAGTGAAAGGCGGTCGACGCCGCCTTTCATGTGCCGATCAGGCGAACTCGCCGGCGGACATTTCGCGGACCGCCTCGTCGCCACGCACGCGCGCGCGCTTGCGCTCGCTCAGGCTCTTGGTCAGCGACGAGATCGCGGCGCGCACGTCCGAATCCTCGATTTCGGCATAGTTTCGGGCGAGCTCGATCACCGAGCGGTTGCGCCCGCCATGCACCGGATCGGGCAGTTCCTCGTTCTCGTTCAGTCCCTCGAAGAAGTAGGAGACATGCACGTTCAGCATTTGCGCCAGCTCGTAAAGCCGGCCGGCGGAGATGCGGTTGGCGCCGGTCTCGTACTTCTGCACCTGCTGGTAGGACAGTCCCAGCTTGGCAGCCAGATGCTGCTGGGTCAGTCCGAGCATGGCGCGGCGTTCGCGCACCTTCTCACCCACATGAACATCGACGCGTTTTGACAGACGGACCATGACATCACCTCGTGCAACAGAGTTTAAACGGCCACCCGCAAGGTCGGTCGCGGGCGGTGGTGTACGGTCACGGTCTGCATCGAAAGCGACGGTTTATCGCGCCGTCGTACGCGTGTTTTGTGAGTCTTCTATGCTAGGGAACTGAGAGATGGCAAGGCCCGGAGGCCCCCGTTAACCACGATTTCTCGCATTTGATGAAAATTTCCCGAGAATCCCCGCCCAAATGCCGGATTCCGCCGGTCACGAGGCGATGCAATGGATCCCGGTGGGCTCGTCCCGCCCCCGCAACGTGGCGGTTCCGCCGTCACGCAACCGGCTCAGCAGACCCGCGCAGTCCACGCCGTCATCGGCCTTTGCGGCCTCGACGAGCGGTGCACTGAAAGCCGCGTTGACCGACAGGTCGCGGGTGATCGCCTCCAATCGGGCCGCGACGTTGACGGTATCGCCGATGACCGCGAACTCGAGCCGCCGGGCCGAGCCGATATCGCCGATCACCACGGGCCCGACATGGGCGCCGATCGAGATCCGTATCTCGGGTTCGCCGCGTCCGCGCCGCTCGGCGTTCCAGGCATCCACGGCGGCGAGCATGTCGGCGGCGCAGGACAAGGCCCGGGCGGCACAGTGCGGATCGGGTTCGGGCGTACCGAAGGTCGCCATCAGGCCGTCGCCCAGGAACTTGTCGAGAGTGCCGTGATTGTCGAACACCGCTCTTTCCATGCGTTCGTGAAAGGCCCGCAGGGTCTCGACGATCTCGTCCGGCTCGCTGTGTTCGGCCAGCTTCGTGAAACCGACGATATCGGCGAACAGCACGGCGGCGTCCTGGTGGCGCACGGTGTCGAACGGACGGTCGCGCGCGACCAGCTCCTCGACCATGCTGGGCGCGAAATAACGCGTCAGGTTGGCGCGCTGTCGGGCCGCGTCGGCCTGGGCCAGGACCAGCATGTTGAAGCGGCGGCTGGAGAGACCGAGGATCACCGCCACGATCATGAAGACCACCACCTCCTGCACCCGCATGCCCACGTTCACCGCGTTGGGATCCAGCAGCCAGGCCAGGTCGGTGTCCGGTCCCACGGCCGCGCGAACGCGCTCGCTGAGCGCGCTGTCGCCGTTGAACAGCCAGAGGATGAGGCCCATCGAGGTCAGCCAGAGCCCGCTGGTCCAGGTCCCGACCGCGAACACGGTGCGCCAGGAATAGGCCAGGGTCGCGGCCGCCAGCAGCACGTAGAAATACATGAAGTTGTTGAAGTGGTACTGCATCGTGATCGGCCAGCCCTCGTCGTGAAACGGGTTCGGCACCAGGCTCACGAAGGTCATCAGCGCGAGATCGCAGAACAGCAGGAAGAGTTCGGGCCGCGAACTGCCGACCCTGCCGATCTGCAGCTGCACCCATCCCAGCAGGGCGAAGGCCAGCAGCAGACCGTGATAGTAGAGCACCTCCACCGACGGATTGAGGCTGACCAGCAGCACCGCGATCACCGCCAGGGCGATCCAGCGCGCCCGCACCGCTAGCAGGTGCCCCTCGCGCTTGTGATGCTCGAGAGCCGCATGCACGTAATCGTTGGCCGTCATCCCCGTTTCTCCCCGCCGTCCACGCGACCCGTCGTTCCTAGATAGGTGCTGACTGCATCCTCTGCAGGCCCGTGCCCCGGTGTATACTGGATGACCTGTTGTTCGGGAGGGCGACATGAACTCTGCAATGACCGCGGTGGCCGGGAACGCCACCGAAATCGAGGTTCCCGATCCGCTGACCGAGATCGACATCCCGGCGGCCTGGCGCGGCCCGGACATGGCCCGCGACCCGGTCTGGCTTGAAACCTTCTCGCAGGAGGAAATCGCCGAACTGGAAACCGCCTGCGCCCGGGTGCGCGACCAGGGAATCGCGCTGATCGACGTGGACGAGCGGAACTTCGTGCTGCCGCGTCTTGGCGAGCGCCTGCGGGCGTTGCGCGACGAGGTTGTCGAAGGGCGCGGGTTCGTTCTGCTGCGCGGTCTGCCGGTGGCGGACTGGTCGCTCGAGCAGGCCGCCACCGCCTATTGGGGCATCGGCCGGCATTTCGGCAATCCCCGCTCGCAGAACGGCAAGGGTCACCTTCTGGGACATGTTCGCGATCTCGGTCTCGACCTGAAGGACGAGTCGGTTCGGGTCTATCAGACCCGCGAGCGACAGACCTTCCATACCGATTCCTGCGACATCGTCTCGTTGTTGTGTCTGAAGACCGCCCGGCGCGGCGGCCTGTCGGCGCTGGTCTCCAGCGTCACGGTCTACAACGAGATGGTTCGCCGCCGGCCCGATCTCGCCCGCCGTCTGTTCCAGCCCTTCGCCACCGACAGGCGGGGGGAAATCCCCGACGGCCAGATGCCCTGGTTCGATCTGCCCGTGTTCAACTGGTTCGCGGGCCGCCTGTCGACGATCTATGCCCGCCGCTACATCGATTCCGCCCAGCGTTTCGAAGCCGCCCGGCGGCTCGCGCCCGAGGACATCGAGGCGCTCGACCTGTTCGATTCACTGGCCGAGGATCCCGCGCTCAACTTCGAGATGGAGTTCCGTCCCGGCGACATCCAGTTCGTCAACAATCATGTCATGCTGCACGACCGCACCGGCTACGAGGACTGGCCGGAGCCCGAACGCAAGCGTCACCTGCTGCGGCTCTGGCTGGCGCCGCCCAACGGGCGGCCGTTGCCCGAGATCTATGCCCAGCGCTATGGCAGCGTCGAGATCGGCAACCGGGGCGGCATCATCTGTCGCGACACCGCGCTCTGCGCGCCGCTGACGGCGGAATAGAGGAAATTCGGACGCCTGCGCGGATCAAGCGGCGCAGACCCTTGGGTTGCTCAGGCGGCGCAGGCCCCCTGGCTTGCTCAGGCGGCGCAGGCCCCCTGGCTTGCTCAGGCGGCGCAGGCCCTCGGGTCGCTCAGGCGGCGCAGGCCTGGGCGTGGGTGCGGCGCTCGACGCGGCGGCGCTTGTCCTGGACACGCAGCACCGGCCAGACCTGGCCGAGCGTTCGCGCGGTCTCGAACCGCCCCTGGTCGATCGACTGCTCGATCGCCCAGACGATCTTGTCGGAAATGCGCTGGGTGTAGCGGTCCTGCCCGGTCAGTTGCCGCAACCGCTTGCGCACATGCAGCCAGTGCAGGATGGCTTCCTCGCCTTGCGACAGCGCCTCGATCAGCCGGTCCGCGGTCACCGTCTCCGCGCGCCGGCCATGTTCCTCGACCATGTTGCGGACGACGACATCGACCTCTTCGGCCATGGACTTGCTCCCGTCTCAGGGCCGACAACGCAATGAAGCCGGGACCCAACGCTGCAGTGTCCCAGCCCCGGCTTTCGGAAAGGTAAACGCGAAAGCGGGCCGCCTCAGCCTTCCGCATAGGCCGGCGGAGGCTCGAAGCCGCCGAACTCCCGCTCGATCAGTTCCGCCGCCCCGATCGACGTCAGGTCCTGCAGGTGGCCGGCGATGAGCTGGTAGCCGACCGGCAGGCCGGGCGCCACCAGACCGGCCGGTCCCACCGTCGAGGGCAGATAGACCAGGCCGGAATAGCCGGCCCAGAACATCTGGTCGGTGGTCGGCACCGTTCTGCCGTCGAGCTCGATGGTGCGCTCGTGCCGTTCGCCGTCCTGGTCGTGCGGCCAAGCCGCCGTGGCCGCGGCGGGGCAAAGCAGGACGTCCCAGTCGTTGAAGAAATCCGCCCAGGCATGGCGCATCGCCCAGCGCTCGTTGTTCAGCGCCAGCCAGTCGCGATGGCTCAGCGTGTTGCCGCGCGCCATGCGGGCCAGGTAGCTCGTGTCGTCCGGCGCGACGTCGCGCGCCGTCCGCTGCCACCGCTCGAGATCCGCATCGGCCATCCGCCCCGAGGTCGCCGCGCGAAGCAGCAGCACATAGACCTCGTGAACCCGCCGCGTGTCGAGGTCGGGTTCCGCCTCGCGCACGGTGGCGCCTGCCCGCGCCAGCTTGTCCGCGAGATCCTGCAGGCGGTCGCAATAGGCGGTCTCCACCGCACTGTTGGGATCGGCAAGCTTGACGGCGACCCTGAGCTCGCGCAGCGAGCCGGCCCTGGGCGCTGCCAGATCGCGCCGGAAGCCTGCCGCATCGAACCGGTTCGGGCCGGCCATCGCCAGCAGCGCCTGCCGCAGGTCCCCGGCGCCGCGGGCCAGCGGCCCGATCACCGAGATGTCGGCCGGCGCCACGCTGCCAGGCAGGGCATGCCCGTCGGTCGGGCACAGCCCCCAGGTCGGCTTGTGCCCAAACACGCCGCAATAATGCGCGGGATTGCGGATCGAGGCGCCGATATCGCTGCCGGCCTCCAGCGCGGTCAGGCCCGCGGCCAGCGCCGCGGCCGAGCCGCCGGACGAGCCGCCGGGCGTGCGCGAGAGGTCCCAGGGATTGTTGGTGGTGCCGTAGATCGCGTTGAAGCTCTGCCAGTCGGCCAGCGAGATCGGCACATTGGTCTTGCCGAACAGCACCGCGCCGGCGGCCTCGAACCGCCGAACGGCAAGCGCGTCCTCCGTGGCCCGGTTGTCGGCCAGGTCCGGAAACCCCCAAGTCGTCGGCGCCCCGGCGACGTTGAAGCTCTCCTTGATGGTCATCGGAACGCCGTGCAGCGGTCCCAGTTCCTCACCCGCGGCCCGGGCCGCGTCGGCGGCGCGCGCCCGCGACCGCGCCCGTTCGATGTCCTTCCAGATGATCGCGTTGAGCGCCGGATTGTGCTCATCGACCCGGGCCAGGAAATGCTCCAGGAGTTCCAGACTGCCGATCTCGCCCGACCGGACCATTGCCGCCAGGGCGCTCGCGGTCTCGAAATGCAGGGCCGTCATCGCTTCGGTTTCTCCTCGCGGATCGTCAGCATGTCGGCGAGAACCGCGTTGAACCGCGGGGCCGCCTCGTACATCACCCAGTGTCCGGCGTCCGGCACGACTTCGAACATCAGGTCCTCGCAGAGTTCGCGCAACAGCGCCTCGCGCTCGTCGATATACGGCGCCGCCGTAATGTCTGCCGCGCCCCAGATGCCGTTCAGCGGCACGCCGGGCAACGCTTCCAGCGCCTCGCGCAGGGTCGGCAGGTAGGCGAAGCGTCGGCTTCTGGTGCGCATCCGGCGCATGTTCTCGATCTGCAGGTAGGTCTCGAAGGGGCCGGCCCGGTCGGGATCGGCGAACATCAGGATTTCGAGATTGCGCTTCTGCTGCGGCCAGGTGATGTCGTCGCCCGCCTCGGGATCAAAACGGCCCAGCGGCTCAACCGGGGGATCCCGCCGCAGCCCCATGCTGGGTGCTCCCACCATGGTGAAGCTGGCGATCCGGTCCGGCATCAGGCGGGCGGCCTGGCCGCCGACATTCGAACCGAAACTGAAGCCCCCCAGATGAAACGGACTGTCGCCCGGCAACAGCGTCGACAGGCCCTCGGCGACGATCCCGCCCAGCGACTGCGGGGAATAGCCTTCGGGCGCCGGATCCGAATCGCCGAGACCCGGCAGGTCGGCGCAGATCACTTCCCGTTCGCGCGACAGCGCCGGAATGTTGGCGATCCAGTGCGTCCACGATCCCGATCCGCCATGCAGCAGGACCAGGGGCGGCCGGGCGCCGGGCTCTCCCCAGCGCCGCCAGCGCATGACCCCGGACCCGCAAGGGGTGACGGCCGTGCGGGCGTCCCGTTCGACGGCCTCGACGCGCGCCTGCAGCGCCGCGATGTCCCTCATTGCTTGCCGGTCGGCAGATCCTTGAAGGCCACATCCTTGTCGACGCGGATGTCGCCCGGCAGGCCGAGCACCCGCTGGCGATGCGCAGGCCGGGCGCGTTCAGCATGCCCTTCTGGAACACCGCGTCCATCGGCGCCAGGCTCTCGTCCTGCACCGCTCCGGCCTGGTCCAGCAGGTCGAGCGCGAACAGCGAGATCTCCTGCAGCTTTCGCGCCGAGACCACCTTGGCGATCGACGCCTCCGGTCCGGGTGTCTCGCCGCGCGAGAGCGCGGTCATCGTCCGGAACTGGGTGTATTTCAGGCCCTGCTGTTCGACATACCAGTCGGCCAGCCGTTCGCGCACCGATGCGTCCTCGATCGCCGGTCCGGTCTCCAGATCGAGCTGGCGGGCGAGCGAGAAGAGCTCGTCGAAGTCCGGCGAGCGCGAGCCGCCGACCGCGAGACGCTCGTTCATCAGCGTCGTCAGCGAGACCTTCCAGCCCTCGCCGACGTCCCCCAGCCGTTGCGAATCCGGCACCCGCACGTCGTTGAAGTAGACCTCGTTGAAATTCGAGGCGCCGGACACCTGGTGGATCGGGCGCACCTCGATCCCCGGCGATTTCATGTCGAGGAAGAAATAGGTGAGGCCCTTGTGTTTCGGCGCCTCGGGATCGGAACGCGTCACGATCACGCCGAAGTCGCAGAAATGCGCGCCCGAGGTCCAGACCTTCTGGCCGTTGATCACCCATTCGTCGCCGTCCCGCACGGCCCGCGTGCGCAGGCCGGCGAGATCGGATCCCGCGGAGGGTTCGGAGAAGAGCTGACACCAGATCTCCTCGCCCGACAGGGCCTTCGGCACGTAGCGCTTGCTGTGCTCCGGCGTGCCGTGCTTCATCAGGGTCGGAATGCACATGCCCAGGCCGATCTCGTAGATGCCGCCGGGCACGAGGTATTTCTCTTCCTCCTGCTTGTAGATCACCTGGAAGATCGGCGAGAGGCCGCGGCCGCCGAAGGCCTCGGGCCAGGTGATCGCCGCCAGCCCGGCCTCGTACTTCTTGCGCTGGAAGGCCTTGCCGCGGGCCACCGAACCGGCGACATCGAGCACCGGCAGGCTCTTGTTTGTTTCGGTCTTGGGTTCCGCGTTGGCGGAAAGAAAGGCGCGAACCTCCTCGCGGAAGGCCGCTTCCTCAGGCGTATCGGAAAAATCCATGTCTCGGGCCCGTCCTATGCCGCGTTTCGGGTTTCAAGGCGTGCGATCAGCCGGTCCTTCCAGACCCTGGCCGATCCCAGCACCAGTCCGAGCGCCTTGGCCCGGCGGTAGTAGAGGTGGCAGTCCAGTTCCCAGGTGAAGCCCATGCCGCCATGGGTCTGGATGTTCTCCTTCGAGGCGAGATCGAAGGCCCGGCAGCCCGCGACCCGCGCGGTCGCCGCGGCAACCGGCAGTTCCGGCGCGTCCGCATTCAGCGCCCAGGCGCCGAAATAGGCGTTCGAGCGGGCCAGTTCGAGAGCCACGTAGACATCGGCCAGCTTGTGCTTGATCGCCTGGAACGAGCCGATCAGCCGGCCGAACGCATAGCGCTCGTTGGCATAGTCGCGCGCCATGTGCAGGCAGGCCTCCGCGCCGCCCACCTGCTCGAAGGCCAGCAGCACGGCGGCCCGGTCGTAGAGCTCCGCCAGCGCGGCTTCGCCGTCGCCGACCGGCAGCGCTTCGGCCGGCGTATCGGCAAAACCGACCGTCGCCGCCGGCCGGGTGGGATCGGTCATCTTCAGCGGCGCGCGGGTGATGCCCTCAGCCGCGGTGTCGACCAGGCAGAGCTTCAGGCTGTCGCCCTCGCGGGCCAGCACGATCAGCAGCCCGGCCTCGCCGCCATCGGCGACCGGCTTCTTTTCGCCCGTCAGCCCGGTGCCGTCGAAACGGGTCCGGATCTTCGCCGGGTTGAGCGGCCCGGATCCCTCGGCGACGGCCAGCGCGCCGACCACCTCGCCCGAAACCAGTTTCGGCAGCCAGGTCTGTTTCTGCGTTTCCGAGCCGAAGCGCAGGAGCGCCTCGCTCGCCAGGTAGACCGAGGAGGCAAACGGCACCGCGGCATTCGCCCGGCCCAGTTCCTCTGCGATCACGCACAGGTCGAGATGGCTCAGGCCGGCGCCGCCATAGGCTTCGGGCACCGCCGCGCCGAGCCAGCCCAGTTCGGCCATTTCCGACCAGAGTTCCTGATCGAAACCACCGCCTTCATCCAGCAGCGCGCGGCCGCGGCGCGTCGCCTCGCGCTCGGCGAGAAAACGCCGCGCCTGATCGCGCAGCATCGCCTGCTCTTCGGAAAAATCGAAATTCAAGACACAGTCCCTCCCGTAGTCGCGCTGAAGTATAGTCGAAGCCGCATTCACGGGGGGAGGGAGACATGCTGCCGCTGGAGGGAATTCGCGTTCTCGAGCTCGGCCAGAACCTGGCGGGGCCGTTCTGCGCCCAGGTGCTGGGGTATCTCGGTGCCGACGTCGTCAAGGTGGAGCGGCCGGGCGCGGGCGACGATGCCCGCCACTGGGGCCCGCCATTCGTCGAGGGCGATGCCGCGATCTTCCACGCGGTCAACCAGAACAAGCGGTCGGTCAGCGTCGATCTGAAGTCGGAGACCGATCTCGCATGGCTGAAGTCGGAACTCGGTAACTACGACGTCCTGGTGCAGAACCTGCGGGCCGGCGTCATGGAGGGGCTGGGCCTGACGCCCGAGGTGCTGCTCGGCCTCAATCCCCGGCTGGTCTATTGCGCCATCAATGCCTATGGCCGCGAGGGCCCGATGAAGGACAAGCCGGGCTACGAGCCCATCGTCCAGGCCTATTCCGGGCTGATGATGGTCAGCGGCGAGAAGGACGGTCCGCCGGTTCGCCTGGGCACCCAGGTGCTTGACCACGGAACCGGCATCTGGTCCGCGCTCGGCATCCTGGCCGCCCTGCAGCGCCGCGAACGGACGGGAAAGGGCGGGGTCGTCGACGCCTCGCTGTTCGACACGGCGATGGTCTGGCAGGCGGTGCACTTTTCCAACTTCGCGGCGACGGGCGATCTGCCCGACCGTCACCCCACCGGCTCGCCCCGCCTGGTCGTGTTCGAGGCGATCACCTGTGCCGACGGCCCGCTGATCGTTTCGGCGGGCAACGACCGGCTGTTCAAGAAACTCGCCATCGCGGTGGGCAAGCCCGAATGGGCCACCGATCCGCGGTTCGAACGCAATGTCGGCCGGCGCGAGTACCGGGACGAGATCCTCGACGAGTTGCGCGCGATCATGTCGAAGCGCAGTTGCGCCGAATGGGCGGAAATCCTGGATATCGCCGGCGTGCCCTGCTCCCCGGTCAACCGCCTCGATGCCGTCGTCGCGGAACCGCAGTTCGCCGCCGCGGACATGGCCCGCGACATTCCCGGTCTCGACCACCGCGTGATCGGCCTGCCTCTTCGTTTCGACGGCGAGCGTCCGCAGATCCGCCGGCGCACTCCGAAATCGGGCGAACACACCGAGGAGATCCGGGGTCCGGTCCGCGACGCCGCGGAATAGTCCCGCGATCCGTCGCGCCGGCGGGCGACCGGCTCAGACCGGGCGGTCGCCGGCCGCGGTCGTGCGGTGCATGTAGCGCTCGTCCCCGGCGTCATAGTCGTAGACGCCGTAGTGCATCGCCGCCCTGTTGTCCCACATCACCACGTCGCCCCGCCGCCAGTGATGGCGGTAGACGTTTTCCGGACGGCTGGCATGGGCCGCGAGATAGTCGAGCAGCGGCCGGCTCTCCTCCGCGCTCATGTTCTCGAAACGCTGGGTGAAGGCGGGATTGACGTACAGGCACTCCCGGCCGCTTTCGGGATGGCGCCGGCAGACCGGGTGCAGGACCGCGTCCGGCAGGTCGTCGATCGCCCGGGCATTGTTCTCGGCACTGGCGTTGCGCCGGGCGAGATAGAGCGCCGAGTGCTCCGCCCGAAGCGGCCGCAGCGCCGTCTTCAATCCCTCGGAGAGATCGTTCCAGGCCGCCACCATGTTGCAGAACATGGTGTCGCCCTTGCCTTCGGGCACCGTGATGCCGTGCAGGACGGAAAGCGCCGGCGGCTCGGGCGCGAAGGAGATGTCGGAATGCCAGGTATCGTTGCGGGCACCTCGGGTGCCGACGCGGTTCTCGATCACCAGGATCTCCGGATGGCCCTCGACGCCGCGCCGCGAACCCAGCGGGTGCGGCTCGACGGCCCCGAAGCGCGCGGTAAAGGCGATCTGCGCCGCGGGCGCCAGGTCCTGCTCCGGGAAGACCAGGACGACATGCTCGAGGAAGGCCGTCCTGAGCGCGTCGAACAGGTCGTCGGGCAACGGTCGGGAAAGATCCAGGCCGCGGACTTCGGCGCCCAGCGTGCCGGACAGTCGGTGCAGGTCGAGCGGGCTGTCGGCGCTCGGGGCGGGGGCGATGCTCATGGCGATGAGCGTATCGCGCCCGGGGCCCTGCCGCCAACACGGGATCAGGTGGGATCGGCAGCCACGCGCACCATCCGCTTGCCCCGGTTCTCGCCGGCCAGCAGCCCGATCAGCGCGGCCGGCGCCCGTTCGAGGCCCTCCACGATGTCCTCGATCACCCTGATCCGGCCGTCCGCCAGCCAGGCCGCCAGATCGCGCTCGGCGGCGGCGTCCTCGGCGGCGTAATCCATGACGATGAACCCCTGCATCTTCAGCCGCTTGACCACGATCAGGCCCGGCACGTTGCGCGGGCCCGAGGGCGCATCGGTGTCGTACTGCGATACCGCGCCGCAGCAGATCACCCGCCCGTACATGTTCATCTGGAACAGCACCGTCTCGAGGATCGCTCCCCCGACATTGTCGAAATAGATGTCGATGCCGTCCGGGGCGGCGGTCTTCAGGTCCTTGAACAGGGCGCCGGCGCGATAGTCCACCGCGGCGTCGAAGCCCAGTTCCTCTACCAGCCAGGCGCATTTCTCGGCGCCACCCGCGATTCCCACGACCCGGAGGCCCAGCAGCTTGCCGATCTGTCCGACGAAGATGCCGACCGAGCCGGCGGCCGCGGAGACGACGAGGGTCTCGCCCGCCTGCGGCGCGCCGATCTGCATCAGGCCGTGATAGGCGGTCTTGCCGGCAATCCCGAGCACCGAGTTGAGATGGCTGAGCGGGCGATGGGCCGGCAGCTTCTGCACCCGGCGGCCTTCCAGCAGCAGCATTTCCGACCAGCCGCCTTCCCCGCCGACGATGTCGCCCGGCGCCAGGCCGTCCGCCTGCGAGGCCACCACCTCGGCGATCGCGTAGCCCGGCATGACGTCGCCGGCCTTGACCGCGGCGCGGTAGGTCGCGCCCTGCATCCAGGCCCGGTTCGCCGCGTCGATCGACAGCAGCAGGGTGCGGGCGAGAATCTGGCCCGGACCGGGCTCGGGGGTCTCGGCGGTCGCGAGCGCGAAATGCTCCTCGCGCAGCTCGCCTTTCGGCAGTTCCTGGATCACGATCTGGCGGTGGCTCGACATGCGGGGGCTCCTTGGTCGTTGGATTGCGGGACGGCCTCGCGGGGCCGTGAACATTTGCCTGCTCGGCTCACGCCTGCGGTCAGGACCCGCCGGGCGGTTCCAGTTGCAGCCAGGCCGGCGGCTCGGGATGCAGGACGGCGTCGCCGCAGCGCAGATCACCGCCTTCGCCCGCCAGCGCCTCCAGCCGGATCAGGGCAAGGCCGCGGTCCTGCCAATGCGAGCGCAGGTCGCCGGCATCCTTGCCGTCGCGGGTGATCGGTCCACCGTCCGCCGGCGGCGCGCCTTCCAGGCGGACTGGCACCAGCCGCTTGCGTACCAGGCCGCGATAGCGCGTGCGCGCCGTCAGCTCCTGGCCGACGAAGCAGCCCTTGGTGAAATCGACGGCATGAAGCTGGTCCAGATTGCTCTCCAGCATGATCGACTTGTCGATCACGAGATCCCGCCCGCTCGCCGGCAGACCGAGCCGCAGGCGGTGGTCCTCGAACGCGTCCGGACCGCCCGGACCCTCCGACATGCCCGCCAGGGCTTCGCCGCCGCCCGGGGCCAGGAATGCCCGCACGCCGGCCGCGGGATGACGCGGGTCGACATGGACCAGGCTGCCGTCCTCGAGCATCCGGCCCGCCCCGGCTTCCTCCGGCAGGCCGGCCGCCGCTGCCGCGCCGTCGCCGAACAGCACGCCGATGCGCCAGTCCTCCGCGATGGCGATCCCGACCCGGGCGCGCAGGCGATAGATCGACAGGCGGCGAACAAGGTCGGCGGCGCGGTCGGCGGCGACGTCCAGCAGGAAGGCGTCCGCCAGCCGGGTGATGAAGAAATCGAACTGGTACTTGCCCTGCGGGCTCAGCAGGGCGGCATAGACGCAGCGCGCCGGTCCGGCCGGCCGCACATCGTTGGTCACCAGGTTCTGCAGGAAGCTCTCGGCTTCCGCGCCGTCGACGCGTACGACGGCGCGATCCTCGAGGATCAGATGTTTCGCCATGGCGCCCTCCTTCCCCTGCACGTAGTGGGGAAGCCGTATGTTGGCAAGCGGCGGCCCGCGCCCCTATAAGCGGCCATCGGCGCCATGCGAATCCTCTTCGTGACACATAACCGGATCGGCGACGCGGTACTGTCGACCGGTCTGCTGTCCTGGCTGGCGGAGCGCCACCCGGAAGCCCGCATCACCGTCGCCTGCGGTCCGGCGCCGGCGCCGCTGTTCGCGCCGGTTCCCTTTGTCGAGCGGGTCCATGTCATGCGCAAGCGCCGCTATGCCGGCCACTGGTTCACGCTCTGGCGGGCCGTGTTCGGCCGCTGGGACATGATCGTCGATCTGCGCGGTTCGGCTCTGGCCTACGGCCTGCCGGCCGGCGCGCGCCACGTCCTGCGCCCCGCCCGCACCGTCCGCCACCGCGTCGCCCATCTCGCCGACCTGTTCGCGATCGACCCGCCGCCGTCGCCCCGGCTCTGGCTCGATCCCGCCGACGTGGCCGAGGCCGCGCGCCTGCTGCCGGCCGGCCCGGCGGTGCTGGCGCTCGGCCCCACCGCGAACTGGGGCGGCAAGCAGTGGCCGGCCGATCGTTTCGCCGCCCTCGCGAGCGGCCTGACGGGACCCGGCGGCCTGCTCGCGGGCGCCCGGATCGCGGTGTTCGGCGCGCCCGGCGAACGCCAGGCCGCGCAGCCGGTTCTCGACGCCCTGCCGCCGGAACGCCGCATCGATCTGGTCGGCGCGGCCGGCCTGCCGGTGATCGCCGCCTGCCTCGCGCGGGCCGCGCTCTTCGTCGGCAACGATTCCGGCCTGATGCACATGGCCGCCGCCGTCGGCACGCCCACCCTCGGCCTGTTCGGCCCCAGCCGCGAGGATCTCTACGCCCCGTGGGGAGACCGGGTCGCGAGCGTGCGAACCGATCGTTCCTATGCCGAGATCCGCCACCATCCCGACTACGACTACCGCCAGGGCCGGTCCTGGATGCAGGACCTGCCGGTCGAGCGGGTGCGGGCGGCCGCCGAGACCCTGCTTGCAGCGGAGGCCGGGACATGCCCCGGCGCGGCCCGCTCGTGAGCGTCCGCCTCTCCACCCTGGTGGTGGCGCGCAACGAGGAGGCAAACCTGCCCGACTGCCTCGCCGCGCTGCGGTTTTCCGACGAGATCGTCGTCGTGCTGAACAACTGCACCGACGGTTCGCGGGCGATCGCCGAGCGCCTGGCGGACCGGATCGTCGAGGGCGACTGGGAGATCGAAGGCCCGCGCCGCAATGCCGGCATCGACGCCTGCAGCGGCGACTGGATCCTCGAGGTCGATGCCGACGAGCGGGTCACCGAGGCGCTGGCCGCCGAAGTGCGCGCGACCGTGGCAACCGCCCGGCCCGGCCACTTCCTCGTGCCGTTCGACAATTATGTCGGCGACCGCCTCGTGCGCCACGGCTGGGGCGGGTCCTGGGGCGTCGGCGCGGCGCCGCGGCTGTTCTCGCGCGGCGCCAAGCGCTGGGGCGACCAGTACATCCATCCCCGGGTCGAACTGGGACCGCGCCGCGGCACGCTGCAGGCCCGCATGGTGCACCATGTCGACCGCGACATTTCCGACATGATCCGCCGGCTCGACCGCTACACCACGGCCCGCGCGAGGGACCTGCGGGCAAGTGGCGATATCGGCCGCCTGTCGAGCAACATCCGCCGTTTCTTCAGCCGCTTCGTGAAATGCTACGTCGCCCGCAAGGGCTATCGCGAGGGCGCCTGGGGCCTGCTGATCGCCCTGTTTGCCGGTCTCTATCCGCTTCTGTCCCATCTCAAGGCCCGGCTCGAACCGGAAGCACACGACAGCCCGTCGACACCGCCGGACGGTGGGCCGGCATGAGGCTCTACCAGGTCATGGCCGGCGCCCGGGTCGGCGGCGCGGAGGCCTTCTTCGAGCGCCTGGCGCCGGCCCTGCAGGCCGACGGCATCGAACAGGAGGTGGCGATCCGCCGCCATCCGGGGCGCGCCGCCAGGCTCCGGGACGGCGGCGTCATCACGCGCGAACTGCGCTTCGGCGGCGCGCTCGACATCACCACGCCGATCCGCCTGCGCCGCGCCGTCTCCCGTTTCCGGCCGGATATCGTGCTTGCCTGGATGAACCGGGCGACGGCGATGGCGCCGCGCGGTCCCTGGCGTCTCGTCGCCCGGCTGGGCGGCTACTACAACCTGAAATATTACCGGGCCTGCGATCATCTCGTCGGCAACACCGAGGACATCGTCACCTACCTGCGCGACGCCGGCTGGCCCGCCGAGCGGGCCCACTATCTGCCGAACTTCGTCGCCGACCGGCGCGCGCCGGCCGAGGATCGCGCCCGCCACGACACCCCGGCGGATGTCCCGCTGGCGCTCGCGCTGGGCCGCCTGCATCCCAACAAGGGCTTCGACGTGCTGATCGAGGCGCTGGCGGAGAAACCCGGCCTGTGGCTCTGGATCGCCGGCAGCGGGCCGCAAGAGGCGGCGCTCAGGGCCCGCGCCGAACGGCTCGGCGTGGCGTCGCGCGTGCGGTTTCTCGGCTGGCGCGACGATCCCGCACCGCTCTATGCCGCCTGCGATCTCTTCGTCTGCTCCTCGCGGATCGAGCCGCTGGGCAACATCGTCATCGAGGCCTGGGCGCAGGGCCGACCGGTCGTCGCCGCCGCCGCCGCCGGTCCCGGCCGGCTGATCGAGGATGGCAGGACCGGCCTGCTGGTTCCGATCGACGATGCCCCGGCGCTGGCCAGGGCGCTCGACCTTGCCGACGATCCCGCCCGCGGCGGCGCGCTCGCCGAAGCCGGCCGCGCCGCCTACGAGGCCGCGTTCACCGAAGCGATCGTGGTGGCGCGCTACCGCGAATTTTTCGACCGGATCGCCGGCTGATGTGCGGCATCGCGGGCCTGATGACCGCCGACGGTGCGCCGCCGGATGCCCGTCGGCTCGCCGCGCTGCGCGCGGCGCTGCGCCACCGCGGCCCCGACGGCGAGGGCGAGGATGTCGCCGGCGGCACCGCCCTGGTGCACACGAGACTGTCGATCATCGACCTCGAGACCGGCGACCAGCCGCTCTATCTCGCCGACCGAACGGCGCTGATCGGCAACGGCGAGATCTACAATTACCGCGAGTTGCGCGCCGCCATCGGCGAGGACGCGTTTTCCACCCGTTCCGACTGCGAGCCGCCGCTGCATCTCTATGCCCGCCACGGCATCGCCTTCGCCGAACACCTGCGCGGCATGTACGCCCTGGCGATCCATGACCGGCGCAACGGCCGGCTGGTGCTGACCCGCGATCCCTTCGGCATCAAGCCACTCTACTATGTCGAGTTTGCCGGCGGTTTCGCCTTCGCTTCCGAGCTGCAGGCGCTGATCGCCGCCGGCCTGGCGCCGCGCCGGCTGAACGCGGGCGCGCGCGACGAGCTGCTGCAGCTGCAGTTCACCACCGGCCGCGAGACCGCCTTCGAGGGCCTGTACCGGGTCCTGCCCGGCGAGACCCTGGTGGTGTCCGCCGGCCGCATCGTCGACCGCGCCCGCCGCGCGGCGTTGCCCGGGGGACGGCCCCGGGCCTGGGACGAAGACGAGGCGCTGGTCGCGCTGGAGAAGGAGCTCCTCGAGAGCGTCGACCTGCACCAGCGCTCGGACGTGCCCTACGGCATGTTCCTGTCGGGCGGCGTGGATTCCTCCGCCCTGCTTGCCGCCATGGCCCGTCTCAACAGCCGTCCGGTGCTGGCCTTCACCGCCGGCTTCGACGTTGCCGAGGCGGCCGACGAGCGCGGTCATGCCCGCACGGTCGCCCGGGCGGCCGGCGCCGAACATGTCGAGATCGAGTTCACCGAGCACGACTTCTGGCAGCAACTGCCGGCCGTGGCCGCCGCGCTCGACGATCCGACCGCCGACTATGCGGTGCTGCCGACCTTCAAGCTCGCCGAGGCCGCCGCCGCCCGGGTCAAGGTCGTGCTCTCGGGCGAAGGCGGCGACGAGCTGTTCGCCGGCTACGGCCGCTACCGCAGCGCCATCCGGCCCTGGTGGCGCGGCGGCCGGCGACAGGTCCGCGGGCGCGGCCGGTTCGACCGGCTGGGCGTCCTGCGCGCCGAAAGCCTCGCCTGGCGAGACGGCATCGTTGCCGCCGAGAGCCTGCAGGCGGCCGGCGGCCTCAACCGCCTGCAGGGGGTGCAGGCGATCGATTGCCAGGACTGGCTGCCCAACGACCTGCTGATCAAGCTCGACCGCTGCCTGATGGCGCACGGCGTGGAAGGCCGCACGCCCTTTCTCGATCCCGCCCTCGCCGATTTCGCCTTCCGCCTGCCCGACGAGCTCAAGATCCGGCGCAATCTCGGCAAGTACCTGTTGCGGCGCTGGCTCGAGCGGGCCCTGCCCGAGGCCCGGCCGTTCGCCCGCAAGCGGGGGTTCACCGTGCCCGTGGGTGCCTGGATCGCGAGCCGCGGCCGCGATCTCGGCCCGCTGGTCGCCCGCCAGCCCGGTATCGCCGAGATCGCCTTTCCCGAACGGGTGGTCGACCTGTTCCGGCGGGGCGGCAAGCGCGAGGGCCTCGCCGCCTGGACCCTGCTGTTCTACGCTCTCTGGCATCAGCGCCACATCCTCGATCGTCCCGCCGGGGGCGACGTCTTTGCGGCCCTGGAGGCGACCTGATCGCCCGCCATCGGGAGGAGACAATGGCCGATTTCGTCCTCGTGCACGGCGCCTGGCATGGCGGCTGGTGCTGGTCGGCGGTGGCCGGTCGGCTGCGCGCCGCCGGTCACGCCGTCTGGACACCGACCCTGACCGGTCTCGGCGAGCGCGCGCATCTGCTGTCCGCGGACATCGATCTCGAACTGCACGTCACCGACATCCTGGCCATGCTGGAAATGGAGGATCTGCGCGAGGTCGTGCTCTGCGGCCATTCCTATGGCGGCATGGTGATCACCGGCGTGGCCGACCGCGCCCCCGACCGCATCGCCCACCTGGTCTATCTGGATGCCTTCGTGCCGAACGACGGCGAGGCCCTGATCGACCTGCTGCCCGCGGAACGCCGCGCCGCCTTCGAGCAGAAGGTCCGGGACGAGGGCGACGGCTGGCGCCTGCCGCCGGTGCCGGCATCCGTCTTCGGCATCACCGATCCCGAGACCGCCGCCCGGGTCGACCGGCTCTGCGGCGACCAGCCGGTCGCCACCTTCACCACGCCGCTGCGCCGGCCCGACACCGCGGCTGCGGACCGGCTCGCGCGCACCTACATTCTCGCCGAGGCCTACAGGCCCAGCGCCTTTCACCGCTACGCCGCGGCGTTCGCGGACGATCCGGCCTGGCGCACCCGGGCGCTGCCGACCGGGCACGACGCCATGCTGACCATGCCCGATGAACTGGCCGCGCTGCTGCAGGAGACCCTTGCATGACGGAAACCTTCGACACCCTCGTCCGTGGCGGCACGCTCGCCTTCCACGACGGCATCGTCACCGCCGACGTCGGCATTCGCGACGGCCGGATCGCCCGGCTGGGCGATCTCGCGACGGCCTCGGCAGACCAGGTGATCGACGCCGCCGGCCTGCACGTGCTGCCGGGCGTGATCGACACCCAGGTGCATTTCCGCGAGCCCGGCAACGAGCACAAGGAGGATCTCGAAAGCGGTTCGCGCGGTGCCGTGCTGGGCGGCGTGACCGCGCTGTTCGAGATGCCCAACACCAACCCGCTGACCACCACCGCGGCGGCGCTCGAGGACAAACTCGCCCGCGCCCGCGGCCGGATGTGGTGCGATCACGCCTTCTATGTCGGCGGGACACACGAGAATGCGGCCTGGCTGGATGAGCTGGAGCGGCTGCCGGGGTGCTGCGGGGTCAAGGTGTTCATGGGCGCCTCGACCGGCACGCTGCTGGTCGCCGATGACGACGGGGTGCGTGACATCCTGAAGCGGGTGAACCGCCGGGCCACCTTCCACTCGGAGGACGAATACCGGCTGGCCGAGCGTCGCGCCCTGGCGCGGCCCGGTGACTGGACCAGCCACCCGGAGGTGCGCGACGTTGAAAGCGCGGTCCGCAGCACCCGCAGGCTGGTGGGGCTGGCCCGCGAGTGCGGGGCGCGCATTCACGTGCTGCACGTGACGACCGCCGAGGAGATCGAATTCCTGGCCGGCGCGAAGGATGTGGCGACGGTCGAGGTGACGCCCCAGCACCTGACGCTGGACGGGGACGAGGCATACGTCCGGCTCAAGGCGCTGGCCCAGAT
>JBGTSP010000007.1:0-43222 GCA_041940205.1 Alphaproteobacteria bacterium | reverse complement strand
CGAAGGCGGTGGCGCCCATGATCGGCGGCATCATTGTGCCGCCGGTCGAGGCGCAGGCCTCGATGGCGCCGGCGGTCTTGGGCCGGATGCCGATGCGTTTCATCGCCGGGATGGTGAGCGCGCCGGTGGTCAGCACATTGGTGATCGGTCCGCCGGACATCGAGCCGAACAGGCCGGAGGAGAAGATCGCCACCTTGGCCGGGCCGCCGCGGACATGGCCCAGCAGGGCGAAGGCCAGGTTGATGAAGAACTGGCCGCCGCCGGTATAGACCAGGGCGTTGCCGAACAGCAGGAAGCCGAAGAACAGAAGGCCGAAGGCCTGCATCGGGATGCCGAGCAGGCTTTCCTCGGAAAAGACGTGATAGGCGGCGGTATCGAGGAAGGTCTGGCCGACGCCGGAGATCACCTGCGGCATGTATTCGACGTAGACCGGGTAGAACGAGACCACCAGGACGATGACGAAGACCGCCAGGCCGCCGGCGCGGCGGCCGGCCTCCAGGATCACCGCCCACAGCAGCACCGCGATGTAGCGGCCCTCGTCGGGGGCGTTGTATTCCCAGCTCTCTTCCAGGATCGCCAGGCCGTTGTAGGTGAAGAAGCCGGCCAGCCCGAGGGTGAAGGCGAACAGCAGCACGTCGTACCAGGGCACCCGGTGGCGCGGGGCCTGCTTGTGGGCCGGCAGGAAGATGAAGATCATCGAGACCATCACCCCGACCAGCAGGTACATGTACTGGTTCTGCACCAGCTTGTGCCCCAGGAACAGCTTGAAGAAGCCGAGCTGGAACATCTCGTTGATCGCCAGCAGCGTCGAGACGATGGTCAGGATGAAGGCGATCAGCGTCCAGAACTGGCCCGGGCGGCGGTAGCGCGCGGTCTCGGCGTCGTCCACGACGCCGTCCTGCGGCGGCTGCGCGGTGTCGGTGGCGGCGGTCGCGCTCATGGACCGGCTCCTTACGTTCGGCTTGCGGCGGAAACGGGAATGCGACGACGAACCGGCCGGCCGGACGGCATCACCGCCCGGCCGGACCGGCCTCGTCGGGTCGGCGGATCAGGCGATCCGCGCGCGCCTCACCAGGACGGGAAGATCACGTCCATCTTGGCGGCCGTCAGGGCATCGGCGCGGGCCTTCATCCAGCCCTTGTCGAAATCCTCCGCCGGCGACTTGGTGTAGGCGTCCCAGGCCGTCTTCAGCACGTCCTGCCGCTTGAGCAGACGGTCCTGGTTGGCCTGCGCCTTGTCGTTCCAGCGGCCGACCTCCTTCAGGTAGGCGATCGAGCCGGGATGGTAGGGCAGATAGAAATCGTCCATCTGCTGCTCCAGCGCCCAGCCCTCGGCGCCGGGGGCGCCTTCCTTGAAGTCGTCGAAGCCCTCGACCATGGCCTTGGCCATGCCGTAGGCGATCTCGTCCGAGGTGTCGGTGGTCGAGATCAGGATCGGGTAGACGCTGGCGATGCCTTCCATCTTGCCGCCGGGGATGCCGGGACCCTTGGTGCAGATGCCCTGCACGTACCAGGGAACCATCGACTGGGTGCGGGCCCAGCCGTCCTTGTCGGCGAAGGGCATCGGCGGGTGGTAGACGCCGCGCGGGCTCGATTCCATCTTCAGCATGAAGGTCGACTGCGAGGCCGTGATCGAGGCGTCGATGTCGCCGTTGATGATGCCGTTGATCGACGCGGCCCAGCCGCCAACCTCGACCTTCTCGACCTCGTCGATGCCGACGCCGCCATAGGCCAGCAGGGCCTTCGCCGCGAGCTGCAGGGCGGGCGAGCCGCGCACCCAGCCGATGCGCTTGCCGCGCAGGTCGGCCATCGTCTTCACGCCGACATCGTTGGCCACCGCGAAGGTGGTGCAGCCGGTCGAGCGGTTGAGCAGGATCAGCCGGATCGGCATCGGCCCCCAGGCCTCCTTGCCGAAGGTGAAGACGGCCTCCTGGGCGTAGACACTGTCCGAGCCGGTGGCGGTGAACTGGGCCGTGCCCTTCTTCACCGGCGACAGGCGCGAGACGTCGTTCTTGCCGGGCAGCACGCGCAGGTTCACGCCGTGCTTGTTCTTCAGCATGCTGCCGATGGCGACCATCTGGCTGTAGCCCGACGTGCCGGTGTTGTAGGCCGTGGTGACGAGCGTGCCCGGCAGCTTGACATCCGCCGCCGCGGCCCAGCCGGCAAGGCCGACCGCCGCGACGCCGGCAAGCGCCGAGACCCTCATGATCCGATTGAACATTGTGGTTCCTCCCTGTTTGGCGCCGGGAAGGTCTTCGCCCGCCCGGTCATGGCCAAGGTTCTCACAGGGTGGGATCAGGCGCCACTGCTTGCAGGCGCGCGCCTTTCGCCAATCCGCCATTGCGGGATTCGCGCGCGATCACGGTGGTGTGCGCCGTCCGCCCGCGGCGGTTCAGGCCGGCGTCAGGCGCGTCGGGGCCAGTGCGTCGGCGCGCACGCCCCAGTTGCGCAGGTCTTCCGGAATCTCCCGCCCGAGGGCGAGCGCGGCGGCCACCCGGCCCATCGAAGGCGCGGTCTGGATGCCGTAGCCGCCCTGTCCGACCAGCCAGAAGAAGCCGTCGACGCGGGCATCGAAGCCGACGACCGGCGACTTGTCGGCAACGAAGCTGCGCAGGCCGGCCCAGCGCCGCTCGATCCGCGGGACGCTCAGATGCGTGGCCTGCTGCAGCCGGTCGACCAGGATCGCGACGTCGAGATCCTCGGGCTGCACGTCGCAGGGCGGCATCGGCGTCTCGTCGGCCGGCGAGGCCAGCAGGTGGCCGGATTCCGGCTTGAAATAGAACTGCTCGTCGGCGTCGATGGTCAGCGGCCAGGATCGGCTGTCGCCGAAATCCCCGGGCGCCGGCAGGGTGATCGCGGTCCGGCGCTTGGGCACGAGGCCGACCGGCGCGACCCCGGCCAGCCCGGCGAGCGTGTCGCCCCAGGCGCCCGACGCGTTCACCAGGATGTCGGCGGTGATCTCGCCGCCACCGGCGATGCGGACAGACCAGTGGCCGTTGCGGCGATCCAGCCCGGCGACCTCGGCCCGGGTGCGAATCTCGCCGCCGCGGGCCCTGAGTCCGCGCAGGAAGCCCTGGTGGATGGCGTTCACGTCCATGTCGGTGGCGTCGGGTTCCAGCACCGCGCCGGCGACATAGTCGCGTCGCAGCACCGGCACCATCGCGCAGGCCTCGTCGGCGTCCAGCCGGCGGATGCCGTCGACCAGGCCCGAGGCTTCGCTGGCGGCACGCTGCAACGAGGCTTCCTGGTCCGTGCGGCCGATGAACAGCGCGCCGCGCGGGGTCAGCAGCGGAGTTTCGGCAAAGCCCGCCGGCGGGGCGGTGAAGAAGGCGCGGCCGCCACTGGTCAGCGCCCGGATTGTGGCATTTCCGTAGGCCTCGCTGTAAATCGCCGCCGAACGTCCGGTGGTGTGGTAGCCCGGCTGGTCCTCGCGCTCCAGCACCACCACGCTGGCCTCGTCGGCCAGGAAGTAGCCGGCGGAGGCGCCGGCCATGCCGGCGCCGACGATGGCGAACTGGAAATGGGTCATCGAGACGCGCCTCGCGAGAGATCGAAACAGGACAGGAGATGAGCGATGGAGAATCTGCCGCGCGAAATGGAAGAGCTGGTCCGCGCCGCCAGCGATATTATAGCGCGAACGTCGCTGGATGTGATCGCCGCGCTGGCGATCCTGATCCTCGGCTGGATCGTCGCCGGCTGGGCCCGCAGGACCGTCGACCGGGCGCTGGCGCGGATGCCGCGGATGGACGCAACCCTGCGTCCCTTCCTCGCCTCCTCCGTGCGCTATGCCCTGCTGGCCTTCACCGTGGTTGCGGTGCTCGCCAAGTTCGGGGTCGAGACCACCAGCATCATCGCCGCCCTGGGCGCCATCGGCCTCGCCATCGGCCTTGCCCTGCAGGGCACGCTGCAGAACATCGCGGCGGGCGTGATGCTGCTGCTGCTGCGGCCGTTCAATGTCGGCGACTATATCGACGCCGGCGGGACGGCCGGCACGGTGGATTCCATCGGCCTGTTCGTCACCGAGCTGACGACCTTCGACGGCATCTATCTCGCGGTGCCCAACAGCCAGCTCTGGAACTGTCCGATCCTGAACTATTCGCGCCTGCCCGCGCGCCGGCTCGACGTCGCCGTGGGTGTCTCCTACGACGACGATATCGAGACCGGGCTCGCCGTCCTGCTGGACATGATGCGGGCCGACGAGAGGGTGCGGGCGGATCCGGAACCCAAGAGCATGGTCATGACGCTGGGCGACAGCGCGGTCACCTTGAACATGCGCTGCTGGGTGGCGGCCGCCGACTACTGGCCGATGCGTTTCGAATACCAGCACCGCGTCAAGCAGGCGCTCGAGGCGGCGGGTCTCAGCATTCCCTTCCCGCAGCGCGACGTGCACATCCGCAGCGCGCCGCCGGCCGCGCCGCCGGAACTGGCGGTGGCGCAAGGCGAATGAGCGCGCGCCGCGCCGGAGCCGCCGATGCGGGGTTCAGTTGCGCTGGCTGAGGTCCCGGTCCTCGCCGTCGCCGCCCTCGCGGCCGTCGGCGCCCAGGCTCAGGATCGTGAAGCCGCCGCCGTCCTCGTCCGGCCGGTAGATATAGTCGCGCGCCCAGGGATCCTTCGGCACCGCGCCGCCCTTCAGATAGGGACCGTTCCAGCCCGCCGAGGCCTGCGCCGGTGGCCGGGCGAGCGCCGCCAGGCCTTCCTCGGCGGCCGGCAGGCGCCCGGTATCGAGCCGGTAGAGGTCGAGCGCGGTGACGATCGCCTGCATCTGCAGCACCGCGACATCGGACTTCGCGCCGGAAAGATAGTTGAACACCCGGGGCGCCACGAAGGCGGCCAGCAACGCCAGGATCGCCAGCACCACCAGCAGTTCCAGCAGGGTGAAGCCGCGGGCGACGGCCCGCCGCGATCGCCGGCCGTCCGCTCCGGCGCTCACGTGCCGGCCTGCGGCATCATCGAGGGATCCCCGGCCTGGTGGCGCGGCCGCACCCACCATAGCACGAGGCCGGGCAGGGCGATCGCGATCATGATCAGGCCGAAGGTGATCGAGACCGAGACGGCGACCGCCTTGCCGATGCCGATCATGCCGAGAAAGAACGCCATCGCCTGTTCGCGCACGCCCCAGCCGGCGACGGTGAGGGGGATCGCGCTGACGAGGAAGATCGCGTTGGTCAGCATGATGACGTAGACGAGCGGCGGTTCCGCGCCATAGGCGCGGGCCAGCGCGTAGATCGCCAGGCCGGCGATCAGGTGGCCGACCGCCGTCAGCGCCACCGTCGCCACGGTGTGCCAGCCCGCAGTGATCAGGTCGCGGGTGTCCTCGGCGAAATTGGCGAGCCGCCGGGTCCAGGACCAGCGGTTGAGCAGGGCGATGAGCGGCGGTGCGAAGCGCCACAGCACCAGCAGGCCGACGATCACCGAACCCGAGGTCACGGCCAGCGCCCCGAAGGCGGTGGTCGGCATGAAGGACGCGAGTGCCGGCAGGAACAGGCCGATCATGATGCCCAGCACGATCAGCGCCGAGATCCGGTCGAGCAGGACCGAATGCACGGCCTTGCCCGCGGCTTCCTTGTCCTTCAGCAGCAGCCAGATGCGGAAGCCGTCGCCGCCGAACGAGGTCGGCAGTACCTGGTTGAAGAACAGGCCGATGAAGGTGTAGCGCACGGCCCGCGAGGGATCGAGGCTGAAGCCGATGCAGTGGGCGGCAGCGCGCCAGCGCAGCCCGAGGATCGGCGTGGCGATGAACATCAGCGCCACGGCAAGCGCCAGCCAGGCCGGCTCGACCCCCTGCACCGTCGTCCAGACCTCCTCCAGGTCCAGCGAGCGCACGATCAGGGCGAGCGCCCCCAGCGAGACCGCGAGCTTGACGAATAGCAGCAGGTATTGACGCATGACCCGGTCCTGCGGCGCCCCGAATCGGGGCGGGGCAACTCCTGCGGGGGTTCTTATCCGCTTCCCCCCCGGGGCTCAATGCGCCCTTCTGCCTCCGCGCCGGGGATACCGGGAGCGGCGCGACGGGGAGCGGCGGTCAGGCCGGTCAGGCCCGGTGGCGCGCCGCGATCTCCCCGGGCCGGACCGGGCGGCCGAGATGGAAGCCCTGGCCGGCCGGGCAGCCCATCGCCCGCAGCGCGTCGGCCTGCGCGGCCTCGGCCACGCCCTCGGCGATCGCGGTCATGGCGAAACGGTCCGCCAGTTCCAGGATCTGCCGGACCAGCAGGTCGCAGCGGGCATCGCCGGGCAGCGGCGCGATCAGCGCGGCGTCGATCTTGAGCTGATCGAACGCCGCCTCGCCGAGCAGGTCGAGGCCGGTGCGCGGACTGCCGAAATCGTCCAGGGCGACGGTGATGCCCGCCTCGCGGGCTTCCCGCAGCGTTGCCGCGGCCCGTTCGCCGGCTTCCCGCAGGCGCTGGCCCGTGACCTCGAGCACGAGATGACGGGGTGCCAGGCCGGCCCGGTCCAGGCTGCGGCGCAGGCCGGCAACGAAGCCCGGCGCGGCGAGATCCGGTGCTGCCAGGTTGAGGCTGACCGGCAGGTCCCGATCGCCAAGCCTGTCCTGCAGCGCGGGCAGGTCGGCCAGCGCGGCATCCAGCACGAACCCGGTCAGGCGGTCGAACAGGCCGCTATAGGTCGCCGCCGGCAGGAACCCGCCGGCCTCGTCCTCTTCCGCGCCGCGCGGCCGCCAGCGCACCAGCGCCTCGAGGGCGATCGGCCGGCCGCTCTTCAGCGCCAGCACCGGCTGGTAGACGACCGCCAGTTCGTCGTTGGCCAGGGCATTGCGCAGCAGCGCCTCGATCTCCACCTGGGCCAGCGCCTGCCGGCTTTCCGCCGACGGCGTTATCCCCTGGTCGGGATCGGGCGGCGTCAGGTAGGCCGCGGCGGCGAGATTGCTGCGATAGTGCTGCAGCATCTGCCGCGTGCAATGCGCCAGCACCGGGTCGGCATCGGCCAGGCGCTGCTCGAAGACCCGCCGGGGAATGGCCGTGATCTCGCAGTCGCTGCGGGCGGTGACGGTCGCGGTGCGCGGTCCGCTGTCGAGCAGCGCCATCTCGCCGACAAGTTCGCCGGCGCCGATGATATTGAGAAGAAAGCGTACCGCGCCGCGCTGCACGGTGACGTCAAGCTCGCCCCGGCGGACGAGAAAGGCATACTCTCCACTGCTGCCCTCACGAAACAGGATGTCGCCCTGTTTGAGATGCAGGGTGCGTTGCACGTCGTTCAGGAGGGCGCTCCCGGTTTGCGGACTGCGGGGGTCGAGGGAAAAAAGCATGGCAGAAAAAGGTTACCGGCGCATGCTGCTGGAGATCGGTCACGGCACCGATCTGCACGGCGCGGATTACACGAAGGCGGCCGTCCGGGCCGTGCGGGACGCGTTGCAGCGTTGCTCGCTGACATTTCTCCGGGTGCTCGACATCGACCCCGCCGCCATGCGCGTCGCCGTCAGCGTCGGCGCGCAGCGGCCCGAGGCGGTCGATGTCGCGGCGGTCGCTGCAGAATTTCCCTATGGCACGGTCACGGTCGAGGCGGTGACGGGCGGCCTCGACATCCCGGCGGAAGACGGCGGCGACCGCGCGGTCGTCGCGTCCGTCGCGATCCTGGTTTCCTGCCCCGCGCCGGCCTGAACGCGAAACCGGCGCCGCCTCGCGGGGCGACGCCGGCCTGACCGGTCGCGAACGCGGGTGGCCGCGTCAGAACGAAATGTTCGTGCCGATGATGAAGATCGTGGCGTCGTTCTCGCTGCCCGGGGCGTTCAGGTTGTCGTCGAGCTTCCAGAACTGCACGCCGCCGGTCAGGTCGATGCCCGGCCCGACGCTGTAGGTGGCGCCCAGCTCCAGGCCTTCGGAGGTGTCCTTGCCGCCCGCGGCGCCGGCCTCGACCTCGCCGATGGCGTATTGCGCGCCGATGGTCCAGGCGCCCGTGCCGTAGCTGATGCCGACGGCGAGGTCCTCGCGATCGGTATTGCTGCCGGTGGTGCCCAGGTCGTCCTGGCGCCAGGCGGCGCCGAGTTCGAAACCGCCGAAGGTCAGCGCGCCGCCGACCGACCACTGCCTCTGGTTCTTCGCGCCGGCGGCGGCGACTTCCAGGTCGGCGGCGGCATAGCCGCCGGATAGCGCGAGGCCGACATCGCCGAAGCTGCCCTCGTAGTTGATCGCCACTTCGACGATCTCCGACTGCTGGCCGGCGGTGTTCGCCGCCCGCAGCGCGCCGCCGGCCTCCTCGGTATTGTCCGGCGTGTAGGAGGCGCCGAGCTGGAAGCCCGCGAAACGCGGCGTGAAGTAGGACAGCTTGTCGGAATCGCCGGAGATGTTGGCGATCGTCGCCGGCGAGGCGGCGGCGTTGCCGCCGGTCTGGATGTGCAGGTTGTCCGGCGAGTTGATCGCGGCGCTGCCGATCGGATTGGGGGCGCCGACATGCATCGAATCGGTGACCGGATCCTCCGAGCCCAGTTCGATGCGGCCGAAGCGGCCCTCCGACCAGATGTAGCTTTCGTCGATCTGGTCGGCGCTGGTCTCGCCTTCGAGCTGGACGTTGACGCCGAACTCGATGCCGTTGTCGAGCCTGGTCTTGCCCCGGAAGAAGATTTCCGATTCACGTCCGATGCCGTGGCCGCGGAAGCCGGCGGCCGACTGGCCCGCGCCCTCATCCTGGCTGCCGGCGACGATGAAGGCGTCGAAATAGCCTCCCAGCGTCAGCCTGATCTTTTCCGCGGCCTGAATCCCCGGCGCCGCGATCCCCGCCGCGACGAGGGCGGTGGTCCCCATCATCAATCTCTTCACGCCTGTCTCCCTGTTGCCGACGCACCCCGATGCATCCCGCCAAGAGTTCGTCCGGACATCCGGGTCTGCTCGGCCGGATCTCGCGGGCCGTGCTCGCGCCGGATGCTCTCCGTTGCGGCCCGACACGCGGCCGGACCCGACATGGTGCCGATTATGCGGGGCATTCCGGGGATGGCAAGAGAAATGTTATAACATTACATTATTTTCGGAACACCGGCCCGGGATCGGTCCGACGGCGCGGACGCGCGCCGTCCAGACGCAAACCGGCGCCGCCCTTTCGGGCGACGCCGGCTCTATCGGTCGCGGGTAGGCGCGGGCGGATCAGAACGAAAGGTTCGTGCCGATGATGAAGACGGTGGCGTCGTTCTCGCTGCCCGGCGCCTTCAGGTTGTCCTCGATCTCCCAGAACTGCACGCCGCCGGTCAGCGTGATGCCCGGGCCGAGCGCGTAGGTTGCGCCGATCTCGACGCCCTCGTTGCTGTCCTCGCCGCCCGCGGCGCCGGCCTCGGCCTCGCCGATGGCGTACTGGATGCCCATGGTCCACGGTCCGGTCGTGTAGTTGACGCCCGCCGCGAAGTCCTGGCGGTCGGTGTTGGCGCCGCTGGTGCCCAGATTGTCCTCCCGGTAGGAGGCGCCGATCTCGAAGCCGCTGAAGGTGACCATGGCGCTCACGCCCCACTGCTCCTGGTCGCGGGCGCCTGCCGCGGGGACTTCCAGGTCGGCCGAGGCGATGGCGCCGGTGATCGAGACGCCGACGGCACCGAAGCTGCCGTCATAGTTGATCGCGGCCTCGATGACCTCCGACTGCTGGCCGGCGGTGTTCGCCGCCCGCAGGCCGCCGCCGAGTTCCTCGCTTGTATCGGGCGTGTAGGAGGCGCCGAGCTGGAAACCGGCGATCCGCGGCGTGAAGTAGGTCAGCTTGTCCGTGTCGCCGGTGATGTTGACCAGCGTCACCGGGGAGCCGACGGCATTGCCGCCGGTCTGGATGTGGATGTTGGACGGCGAGTTGATGCCGGCCCCGGTGATCGGGCTGGCCGGGCCGGTGAACATGGAATCCGTCGCCGGATCCTCCGAGCCCAGCTCGATGCGGCCGAAACGGCCCTCGGACCAGATGTAGCTTTCGTCGATCTGGTCGGCGCTGGTCTCGCCCTCGAGCTGGACGTTCACGCCGAACTCGATGCCGTTGTCCAGGGTGGTCTTGCCGCGGAAAAAGATTTCCGATTCCCGGGCGATGCCGTGGCTGCGGAAGCCGGCGGCCGACTGGCCCGCTCCCTCGTCCTGGCTGCCGGCGACGACGAAGGCATCGAAATAGCCTCCCAGCGTCAGCTTGATCTTCTCCGCCGCCTGCACCCCGGTCCCGGTCAGGCCGGCGGCGACCAGAGCGGTCGTTCCCAATAAGAGCTTGCGCACCACTTCAACTCCTGCATGGGGCCGGTTGCGGCCCTGTTCCCGGCAACGCCGACACCCCCGTCGGGGAGGCTTGCGGCCTGCCTTGATGAGCAATTATCCGCCGGGATCGCGTCTTCGCAAGCGCAATAAAGACGAAAGTTGCGAAAAAAATTATCACGATCCCGTTCATGGCGAAAAAACAGGCAAAAAGCCGAGAAACGGCTGAAAATCAGGCGTTCCGGGATGTCTTCGGGGCGCTTTCGGGCAGGTAGCCGAATTTTTGCATCTGCGAACGATGGGCCTCGACGATGCGCTCGACCTGTGCCGGCTGCAGCGCCGTCCGCCATTGCGCGGGCTTGCCGACCCGGAAGAAGCGGTCGGCATGCTGGCTGCGCTCGCGAAAGCCCTCGCGGCTCTCCTGGCGGCGCAGCTCCCGGAAATCGGAGAAGCGGATGGCCTTGCGCAGGCGGGCCCGGTCGGGGGACAGGCCCAGGAAGGCCGCGATGGCGGCGAAGCTCTCGTTCGGGCGGGCGACCAGGTCCTCGTAGCGCACGATATGGAGCTGCGGGTTCGCCCGGCCGGTCCAGCTCTCCACATGCTGCGACCAGGAGCCGTAATATTCCGCCACGTTGTCCGGCGTGACCTCCGTCGCCGCGCCGGGACTGTTCAGGCGGTCGATGGCGCCGTCGATGTCGAGGCCGTAGTGCGATGTCATCGACAGGCAGACATCCAGCGGATTGCGCACCACGTAGATCGCCCCCGCGGTGTGCTCCATGCTGACGAGCGGCTGGCCGAACTGCGTTCCCAGCCGGTTGTGCACCTTCACGAACACCGAGTCGCGCTGGCTGCGCGTCATGGCGGCGTGCACGCGCGGGCGCAGGGCGGCGATCTCCTCGGGCGAAAGGTCCAGGGGGTCGCGGCCGGCGACCTGGCGATACCAGGCGTTCTGCGATTCTCCCAGGCAGAACGTGTCCAGCCGGTTGATCGAGACAGGCCGTTCGGGATTGCGCAGCAGATTGTGCAGGAAGGCGCGCAGCCAGGTGTTGCCCGACTTGGGGTAGGAGGCCAGCCAGATGATCGCGCCCATGTCGCGTTCTTCCCGTTCTCTGCCGCGCCCGCGGGCGACCCGCCCTCAGTCGGGGGCGAGGGTCTCGGCGTAGGAGGATTTCAGCGCCGGGTCCTGGTGTTCCTTGCGCAACACGCAGTTGCCGATCGCCAGCATGTCGATCTCGGTGCCCATCAGGCAGCGGAAGGCGTCCTCCGGGGTGCCGACGATCGGTTCGCCACGCACGTTGAAGGAGGTGTTGACCAGCACCGGGCAGCCGGTGAGGTCCCTGAAGGCCTCGAGCAGGCGGTGATAGCGCGGGTTGGTCTCGGCGTGCACCGTCTGGATGCGCGCCGAATAGTCGACATGGGTGACGGCCGGGATCTCGGAACGCGGCACGTTCAGTTTCTCGATGCCGAACAGGGCCTGTTCCGCCTCGCTCATCGCCCGGCGGCGGTCCTCGCGCACGCCGGCCACCAGCAGCATGTAGGGACTGTCGGCATCGAGTTCGAACCAGTCGGCCAGGTCCTCGCGCAGGATGCTCGGCGCGAAGGGCCGGAAGGATTCCCGGTACTTCACCTTGAGATTGAGCGTCGACTGCATCCGCGGCGAGCGCGGATCGCCCAGGATCGAGCGGCCGCCCAGCGCCCGGGGACCGTATTCCATGCGGCCCTGGAACCAGCCCACCGCCTTTTCCTCCGCCAGCGCGCTGGCCACGGTCGCGATCAGCGCCTCGTCGTCGAGCACCTCGAAACGGCCGCCGGCGGCGGCAACCCGGCGCTCGATCTCGATCTGCCCGAAGGCCGGACCCAGATAGGCGCCCTGCATGGCGTCGCCGTCGCCGGTCTGCCGTGGCGCGCCGGCATGCAGGTGACAGACCGCAAGCGCGGCGCCCAGCGCGCCGCCGGCATCGCCCGCGGCGGGCTGCACCCACAGTCCATCGAAGGCGCCGTCACGCGCCAGCTTGCCGTTGGCCACGCAGTTCAGCGCCACCCCGCCGGCCAGGCACAGGTTGCGCTCGCCGGTCTCGGCCGCGAGGCCGCGGGCCAGGCGCAGCACGACTTCCTCGGTGACCGCCTGGATCGAGGCGGCGAGATCCATATGGTCCTGCGTCAGCAGCGCTTCGGGATCGCGCGGCGGGCCGCCGAACAGGGCGTGAAAGCGCTCGTTGGTCATGCGCAGGCCGGTGCAATAGTCGAAATAGTCGAGGTCGAGCCGGAACGATCCGTCCGGCTTGAGGTCGATCAGGTTGTCCAGGATGGTCTGGGCATGGACCGGCTCGCCATAGGGGGCGAGGCCCATCAGCTTGTATTCGCCGGAATTCACCCGGAAGCCGGTGTAGTAGGTGAAGGCGGAATAGAGCAGGCCCAGGGAATGCGGAAAGTGGATCTCCTTGACGATCTCCAGCGCGTTGCCGTTTCCCAGCCCGGCCGAGGTCGTCGCCCACTCGCCGACCCCGTCCATGGTCAGCACCGCCGCCCGCTCGAAGGGC
Source organism: Alphaproteobacteria bacterium (assembly GCA_041940205.1). Lineage (GTDB taxonomy): Bacteria > Pseudomonadota > Alphaproteobacteria > JBGTSP01. The sequence goes on along the minus strand of JBGTSP010000007.1, from coordinate 30,529 downwards.
GAGGGGAAGAAGGCGCTGGCGGCATGCGAGAGATGGTGTTCGGAAAAGCGCAGCCGTTCGAGCCAGTCGACCTCGCCGTCGAGCTTTGCCAGTTCCTTCGCCAGCAGGGATTTCTGGAACAGTTTCTCCTTCAGCCAGACCGGCAGCGCCATGGCGAAGGAGGCGAAACCGCGCGGCGCGAAGGCGAGATAGGTTTCCAGCAGCCGTTCGAATTTCAGGAAGGGCTTGTCGTAGAAGGCGACGAGATCGACATCGCGGGCCGCGATGCCGGCTTCCGCGAGACAGTAGGCGATGGCGTTGTGGGGAAAGCCGGGATCGTGCTTGCGCCGGGTGAAGCGTTCCTCCTGGGCGGCGGCGACGATGCGGCCGTCCGCGATCAGCGCGGCGGCCGCATCGTGGTAGTAGGCCGAAATGCCGAGAACGCGCATCGCCCCTTCAGAACAGGGTGTAGATGAAGGGCGCGACGGCGCTGCCCTGGGCCAGGATCAGCAGCCCGCCGAACAGCAGGAACACCACCAGGATCGGCAGCAGCCAGAATTTCCTGCGCGCCCGCAGAAAGGCCCAGAGTTCAACGAGAAAGGCTCCCATGGCGGCCTCAGAACTGCTGCTTCAGGCTCTCGGGCGCGGGCCCGGGCGGGGTGCGGGGGATCCAGTAGCTCGCTGCCGCCGGATCGCGCTTGAGCGCCAGCAGGTCCTTGCCGGCAAGGCGCAGCAGCAGGCCGGTCGGCGTGAGCACCGCGAAATACATGAAGCCCAGCACCAGCGGGCTGACGATGCGGTGCAGCAGCAGGCCGAAGCGGGTCCAAAGCCGGTTGAGCGGCGCCAGCAGGCCGGCCCGCAGCAGCGCCACAGCCGCGAAGGCAGCGGCAATCACGAGGCTCCACAGGCGCGGCGGGTTGCCGGCGAGCAGCGGATAGAGCGCGATCGCCGCGAACACGACCGCGAAGACCAGGCCGAACGCCCGGTCCGACCCGCCGGTCGCGTCCTCGCTCCTGGAGAAATCCTCGTGGGTGCTCATGGGATCATCGAATGCCGGTTTCGGAGGTGTCGGACGCGTGCCGACGTCGGGGCAAGGAAATAGCAGGAACACCGACAATATCAACGAATCCCATTCCCCGGCCGCGATGATGTGCCGCCGGTCCGGAGAGGCTTCTCGATATCCTGATCGGCTCAGTCCCGGATCGGATGTCGGCCTTGCTCACCAAGGATCAATTGTATGAAATTGGCTACATATTCTCCGCAAGGGTGTGATCAACGGAGTACGCGGCTCCCATATCGACAAAATACGCACCGCTTGGTCGTCATCTTTCGAAGTTGCGCACGCGGTCATGGCGAGCGCGATTTCGCGAGATCGAGGAAATCCTGGGTTTCCCTTTGCCCGCCAGCGCGCGCAAATACCCGGCCTGGTGGGCGAATACGGAAGGCTCACATTCCTACGCGTCGGCCTGGCTGGACTGCGGCTGGCTCACCAGCGACGTGGATCTGGCGTCGCAACGCCTGACGTTCCGGCGGATTCTCGAGACCGACGAAGTTCCCGGGTCGGCTTTGTGGAATGCGCCAGACGAAGGGTCGTCAACCGCATCACCGGCCTCGCCAGTTTCCGATCCGGCGCTTCCGCACGACTGGGCGGCGGAATCGGAAACGAGGACCGGACATCTCTTCGTCACGTGGCGGACCGTCGGCCGCGCGGTCATCGATGCGGGAGAACGCCTGCTCTTGCCGGACGTCCCCGCGGCACCGGGACTCTATCGGTTCCATCTGCGCCACGGTGGCGCGGAGCGGCGTTATGTCGGTGAATCCACCAACCTGAAGCAACGGTTCGGCTTCTACCGCAACCCGGGCAAGAGCCAGCAGACCAACATCCGCATCAACAACCTGTTGCGTACCGCGCTGAACGATGGTGGCGAGGTATCGGTAGACCTTGCCACCCGGCTCGTCTTCGAACGAGAGGACGCAGCCGTGCCGCTCGACCTTGCCGACAAGATAGTGCGGCGCATGTTCGAACACTTCGCACAGGTGATCGACGGCTGCGAGGGCGTTGATAGCCTCAATCGCTAAACGATCTCTGCTCATGTCACCGCGCTTTCCGATGGGAGCGCGGTGGTGCCGGCGGGGTGATTTGAACACCTGAACTACTTTTTGCGAAACAGTTCTCCCACAACAGCTCCATACCTTCCAGTCCGCTAACACGGTTGGCGACTTCTTGCCCCGCAGGTGATGGCTCACCCGGGAACCTCAAGCCGTTTGAAGTGCGCAATTCACCGGGCGCTTACAGCTTGGGCGGTGTCGCGTACGGACCAGCCGCTGGAGCATATCACCAGTGAACGATGGAGAGGCTAGTTTGGCAAACTACTCGTGCCATTGGACACATTCACCGGCAACGTCGGCGACACGCCAGCCACGCTCCTGCAAGGCCGCAATCGTGACATTGCGGACATTCTGATCGCTCCCTAGTGCAGTACGTGGGACTGCGAGGCAAACAAGGTGGCAGGGACGTGTCATGGCAACGTAGCTATGTAACAAGCGTTGAACGTCCCGTGCCCCTGCGCCATTGCCATTACTTTTTTGCCCCGTGAGCCAAGGCATTATTCGGGGTGAGGAATGGCCATACCAATAGGTATTCAGCAATAGTGTTGCGAGATGTGTTTGCCCTTTAACGGAGTGAATCGAGCCAAGTTGGATGTCGATTGTCCCGTCATCGCTCTCAACACGGTAGACGTTTGGGGCGGAATCCTCAGTCGGTGATGCAGCCGAGGATTGGAGGGAAAGTTCACCCTCCGGCCACTGCAAAAACCCGCCAGCCCGAGAGATATCCGTATCTCCTTCGCAGAGAGAGACGGCGATTGTCGTCATGCGTTCCGATATCAAAGGCCAGGCGTCTTCGGATAGAACTGATCTATCCGTTAGAAAAAGCCTGACAATCTCTCGGTAATCAGCGCGGGCTTCTGGCAAATTACCAAGCGCTTCAACAATTGCGCGATGTGTACGTGCCTTTCGCTTCAACTCACCAATATCACCGATGCGACGCGCCAATCCGAGAATTCCAGCGGCGATTTTCTCGACACCGGGAGATAGGGTATTGCCATTGGCAGTTAACCCTTGGGCCGCCCGCACATACTGCGCAAGTGTGCGGTGGTGGGAGTCCTTTCGGGAGATCTCGACCGCATAGCCGTCCCAGTAATGACCAACTGATTTGGGATAGTGCGCGTGCCCCGGTGTTACGTCCGGATCGTCTTGGTGAATATGACCGACAGCAGTAACCAGACCCTGCTGTGCAAGTTCTGACCCGAGAACTGCGAGCGCATGCCTGCCGTAGGCGTCGAGTAATCCGTGTGTGTTGTCGTCCGGGAATACAAACACGGCATGGCCGTGCTCCTGTAGGGGCTGTGTTTGCCCTCTGGGACCGATACCTATCAGACCTTCGCTCCCGACCGGTTGAACCGCGAAGGGAGAAGCAAGGCCAGCAATTCTCTCGCCGAAGCGGAAGCTGTTTGGGATACCGATGCAGCGTTCAGCATCGGGGAAGGGCTCAACTTCATCCGAGTTCGCGCCAGGTAGGTCGAAAATCGCCTGATTGGAATCCCCAACTCTTTGGATGACAATGCCATCAGAGGTGCGTGGAAATACCTTGTCTAAAAACTTAGCCTGCCGTTCGAATGTATCCTGCATTTCGTCAAGGATAATCATTGGGAATCTATGGGCAAGAAATTTAGGTGTTTGTTCGTGCTTTCTGAGGATGTCATTGGACCAAACGAACATCTCATCAAAACAATGAAATCCCTCTTCTATAGATTCCCTGCAAACTTTAATTAAAGATAGATAAGTTTTTGTATCTGAATTCAGCGTTCCTTTTCCCCAGCGAATTTCCCCTAGATTAAAGTCACTTTCTCTGATCTTGAGTAATCCTTGATCGTGGTGGTTCTGTTTTAGGACTCTGCGAGTGGCATGCGTTAGCTTGAACCATCGCCGATGCAAAGCGATCTCATCGTCAATCACCTCCACCGGATATCCATTCGAATGAAGCCACGGTAAGGCGAGGAAGCGGTTCGCAAAGCCATGAATCGTATCAATAAAATGTGGGTACGAAAGCAGACGCTGTCCGACTACAGTTCGGCCCAAACGATTTTCGATCTGTTCCCGCGCTACATTTGTATGTGAAAGAACGCAAATTCCCCTAGTCCGGTGCGGCCACTTTCTTGCGAGAATGGCAAGTTTAGCGACAATCAGAGTTGTCTTACCGCTTCCTGGGCATGCCGCGAGGTCTGTGGTCGTGCAGCACTTCAGGAACTTGCGACGTGGCTCATCGAAAGAATCGAGGCCCAGGAGTTCGGTAACCCAACCAATGTCGTCATCGGTGACATCTGGTATCAGGTTCTTAGCATCAGTCATGATCTCACTCGTCAATCGCGAGGACTGGGCCATCATGCGCTGGTTGTGTGGTTAGATAGTCGATGGCCTTCACCAGATAAGCAGGTAGGAGTTTACGGAACGAGATCCCATCGATTCCTTTTTCTTTGCAGTATTTCGGCAGTCGTTCGGCTAGGTATTGCGCCGAAACGGCCTTGGACGCTGTCCTGGAGTAAAAAAGGCGGTATATCTCTGAGCAGAGTAAATCTTGGTCATCGCCCGCGTTAGATTTGAGCGTTTCTAACTCCGATTTGGCATCAGCGACTACATCATCGAAATTTTTTTCTCGGTATTTAGGGGGTCATCGTTTTTCGCCAAAAAAGCGGATATGAAAACTTCATCGGCCAAACCGCAACGGGCAAGGTCAAATTCTAATGTCCAATGATCGGCTACAAATGTTTGGACCGACTGGCCATCATTGACCTTTAATCGTTGACGCCGTGCGGTGAGTGCCTCATTGCGCGTTTCAGGATCGTTGCCAAAATCCCGCATCGCTTTCCATCTGCGAGTATTGCTACTCCATTTTTCGTCATGATCGTCATTGACTAGACCGAGAATCTGTGGGGCACAGTCTGGCATCACATCCATGTCAGCCAGACACCCAACCGGAATGTCGATGATTGGCGCATCGTGATTTCGACGCTGAAAAATTCGACTGAACCGGCGTAAGCCCGTGCCGCCGACATTGACGATCGATACGCCATTCGCTGTCAGGTCTCGGCCAATTAATCTTGCCAAGACAGGCAAAAGGATCGCTTCAGCGTCGCCCTCAACAATCAGCACGCCATGCGCGAAAAACAAATTTGCCTTGGTGACATCGAGAAACCGTTCAAGGAATCGATAATCTCCCGCTTCGAGTTTTGTTTGCCCTTCGGCCAACGGGAAAGCTCGCCTCCCTTGGAGAACAACAAGATTATCGAGTGGAATTTTGGAAGCAAGGTTTGGGCTGTGTGTCGAAAGGAGAACTTGAACGGGTCGATTGGCGCCTTCAATTTTTCCTTTTGCCGCTTTTCCTAGAAACTCCATCAAACGCACTTGGCGTTGGGGGTGCAGATGGGCTTCGGGCTCTTCGATGAGGAGCAAGGGCAGGCCTTCTGGCTCCTTGCCAAGCAGCAAGAGTTCGCACGCCATAAAAAGTAGGTTGTTTGAGCCTAAACCATAGCGGCCCATAGGGTTTCCGCTTGCGGCGTCACGCAACCCGAGTTCCAACCGCTCCAGAATTTGCCGAAGTCGGGCGGTCTCTGTGCCTCCTTCGGAAACATCGATCTTTCCCTGGAGATCGTCCCCACACAACGACAGTGAGGTCAGGTACTGCTCGTTGATCGATGTCTCCGCACTACCAACACCGGAATGGTGTTTGACATTGTGGCGCATATAGTCGGCTAAACCAACGAGACTCAACTCCTCGACGGCATCGGCATCTTTCGGAATGTTCGTTTCGTTAAAACTAGCGCCATCTTTGATTTCGGGCACGTTTGATAGGATCTGAGACAGGCGCGACCCGCGACCTGGCGACATTTCACGCTCTGCATCACGAAGAGGGCGTAAATACGCGGCCGCCAACAACTCGCGAACTGACGTATCGAACACTGGCCCTGCACCATCCATACCGCTACGGACGGATACATCGACCCAGCGGCGCACGCCGGGAGCTTCGCTTAGTTTCCGCGCACTCCAGTGCACGTAGATGGAAACCTCGTCCTCCTCATATGATAGGTACTCGATGAGAGCGCCTTTCTCGGTATTGCTGAGGCCTATCAATTTGCAGAGAATGTAAATCTCCCCAGCTTGTTGTCCTGCTGGATTGATGTGAAAATCTTCAGGTTGCACGCGGATAAACTCTTGATCGCGCGTTAGCAGTGCATATCGGATCGCGTCTATTATCGCGGTTTTGCCAGAATCGTTTCGGCCAACCAGTGCGGTCACACCCGGTCGAAGTTCAACAGACAGTTCCTCATCGCCTGTTCCGAATTGCCGAAAATTTTGTATGATAATCTGTGAAAGGTACAACTATCTCTCCTCTGTAGAGTTCTATTTATTTTAAACCTCTCATCTTGATTCGACCGAGCTTAACATGGTGCCGACTTTTGATGTTTCTATATTTTTCGAGAATTTGCGCAGTGGCGGATGTGATAATTTCCGTCTTTGTGTAAGTGTCGAAGTGATCATTTGATATGCGCAAAGCTCGATTCCTGCTTGCGCGTATATTACGCAGTAGGGTATCGCACTACAAAAGCAATCTCAGATTGTCGCGTGATACTCTGTAGCCAGTGACATGCATTGCAGCGTTCGAAAAGCGATACGTAGGCCGGGATGGAACGCTGGGACGTTTCTATTGTCGTACCAGCGCCATCATGAAAGGGATTGCACAAAGGGCGGCACGTCTCTTTGACGAGAGTCGCGAAGCACCCCGAGCTGAATTCGGCGTAGTACGCCGAACATCTTGTGCGCGTCAGCGTTGCTGTCGCATTTCGACGTTTGTCGAATCACGGTTCGAATGTGATTTCTTTTTTGCTTTGTCCGCCCTGAATCTGGTGCTCCGGCTGGTGCATGGAAAACTGCTTTCCTACGCTCGCGATACAGGCTGTTTGAAAATCAAGAAATCGAACGTTTTCAGTTTCTTGAGAGAAAATTTGATGCCTGAGAGAGGAATGGTGCCGGCGGGGTGATTTGAACACCCGACCTACTGATTACGAATCAGTTGCTCTACCCCTGAGCTACGCCGGCCTGTGCGGGAATTCGGGCGTGACGCATAGTGCCGGCGGTGGTGCCTGTCAACGGGTCCCCGGCGGCGTGCGGACATGCGGTGTCGGGCATCGTCAGGAGATGTTGCCGGACATCTCGAAGACCGGCAGGAAGGCGGCGATCAGCATCAGCGCGATGCCGAGACCGACCAGGGCGGTCAGCAGCGGATTGACCATCGCGGTCACCGCGTTCAGCCGCTGCAGCATCACCGTGTCGAAATAGCCGGCGGCCGACATCAGCAGTTCGTCCACCGTGCCGGCCTCCTCGCCGGTCGAGACCATCTGCCCGACGATGTCGCCCAGGATGTTGTGATGCTGGAAGGCGGCGCCCAGCGTGCTGCCGGCCTCCACGTCGTCGGCCATCTCGTGCACCACGCCACGCAGGAACATGTTGTCGGTGGCCTCGGCCGACAGCCGCAGCGCCTGCACCGCGGGGATGTGGTTCTTGAGCTGCACCGCGAAGGTCCACAGGAAGCGCGAGAGCACGGCGTTGCGCACGAGACCGCCCACGAGCGGGATCTTCAGCTTGGTCTCGTCCCAGATGTAGCGGCCGTCCTCGTTCGAGATCCAGACCAGGAAGATGCCGGCGACCGCCACCGCGCCGCCGAGCAGGAAGGCCCAGTACCCGGAATAGAAATCGCCGATCGCGATCATCGTCCGGGTCATCTCGGGCAGTTCGCGGTTCAGCGTCGAGAACATCATCTGGAAGCGCGGCAGGATCAGGAAGACCATCGCGTTGAAGACCGCGAAGAACATCGCGCAGACGAAGGCGGGATAGAGGATCGCCCACTTCATCTTGCTCGAAAGCTCGTCGACCCGCTTGAGGTAGTCGGTCAGCCGTTCCAGGGATTCGGCGAGCTGGCCCGAGTTCAGGCCGGCGCGCACGATGCTGACATAGATCGCGCCGAAGATGCGGGGATGGCGGGCCAGTGCGTCCGACAGGTCGCCGCCGGCATACATGTCCTCGGCCACCGTCTCGAGGGCGGTCCGCAGCCGGCGGTTCGGGGTCTCGCGCGAGAGGTTTTCCAGCGAGCGCACCAGCGGCAGGCGGCTGGAGATCATCGCCGCGAACTGCCGCGTGAACAGGTAGATGTGGTTGCTGGCGACGGCGGAGAACATCAGTGCTCGCCCAGCACCCGCACCAGCTCGCTGTAGGAGGTGCGGCCCTCGTCGATCAGCCCCTGGGCGTTCTCGATCATCGACTGCATGCCCTGGTGTCGGACGATCTGCTTGAAGGCGCCGGAATCGAACGGCTCCTGCATCAGGCAGGCCTTCGCCTCGTCGGTCATCGAGAACATCTCGAACACCGCCTGGCGGCCGTTGTAGCCGGTATAGCGGCAGCGCTGGCAGCCGTTGGAAACCGGGCAGGGCAGGTGCGGATCGATGGTCAGGCCCAGGCGCTCCAGCCGCTCGATGGTGATGCCTTCCGCCCGCAGCGCGACGATCAGGTCGGCGCCGTCGATCACGTCGAGGCAGGATTCGCAGTTCAGCCGCACCAGGCGCTGGGCGATCGACAGCGAGACCGAGTTGGCGATCAGGAAGGGATCGACCTTGAGGTCGAGCAGGCGGCTGACGACGCCGACGGCGTCGTTGGCGTGGATGGTGGACAGCACCAGGTGACCGGTGAGCGAGGCCTGCACGGCCAGCCGGGCGGTCTCGTCGTCGCGGCATTCGCCGACCATGATCACGTCGGGATCCTGCCGCAGGATGGTCCGCAGCCCGGTGGCGAAGTTCAGGCCGATACTGTCGTTGACCTGCATCTGGTGCACGCCCTTCAGGCGGTATTCCACCGGATCCTCGATGGTCACCACGTTGCGGGTCATGCGGTCGATCGCCGATAGGCAGGAATAGAGCGTGGTGGTCTTGCCCGAGCCGGTCGGCCCGCTGAGCATGATCATGCCGTAGGGCGCGGAGCTCTTGTCGAGCAGCAGGCGCAGGTCGCGGTCGGACAGGCCGAGCTGTTCGGGCCGCGGGCGGAGCGCCGAATCGTCGAGCAGCCGCATCACCACCTTCTCGCCGTTCACGGTCGGCAGGGTGGAGACGCGGATGTCGATCGGCCGGTCGCGCACCAGCACGCTGATGCGGCCGTCCTGCGGCCGACGCCGCTCGGCGACGTCCAGGTTGGAGAGCACCTTGATGCGCGAACTGACCGGCGCATGCATCTTGCCCGGCAGGCGATGTTCCTCGTGCAGCATGCCGTCGATGCGGTAGCGCACGATCAGGCTGTCGTCGGTCGGCTCGATGTGCACGTCCGAGGCATTGGCCTCGATCGAGCGGTGCAGGATGAAATCCACCACCACCGGGATGTCCCAGTTGCCGATGTCCGGCCGGGCGGCGGTCCGGCTGCTCCAGTCGATGTCGACCGGCACGATCAGGGTCGGGTTCGCCGGCGCGTCCAGGTCCTGGGTGCGGTAGCGGCCGAGGCCGTCCCAGAACAGGTCCGGCACGATCGGCACCAGGCGGCAGGGCATGCCGGCATGGCGGCCGGCCCAGTCCGCGGTCAGCACATCGAAGGGATCGACCGCGGCCAGCAGCAGCCGGCCGTCTTCCCGACCCAGCGGCAGCACCAGCCACTTTTCCGCCAGTTGCGGCGTCAGCCAGTCCTCGTGGCCCAGCCGGTCGAACAGGTCCGCCTTCTTCTCGATCGGCGCGACGCCGAGCCGTTCGCCGACGGCGCGGACCACCGACGCCGCGTCGTTGAGCGTGTGGTCGCGGGCGACGATACGCATGAAGCTCTGGCCGCTGTCGCGCACCTGCATGGCGATCGAGACCGCCTTGCGCTCGTTCAGGATGCCGCGCTCGACGAGATCCAGCACGAAGCCGCGCAGGATGCCGCCACCCGTCGCGCGATCGGGCTCGCCCTGGCGTGGCGCGGACGGCGCCGGCGCCGGGCCGGATTGCGGACCGTCCCGCGCCGTCGTGGCGGCGACGGGCGCTGCGGGCCGTGCGGTCTCGTCGGGATCGTGTGTCAGGGTGATGAGGGTCGGATCGTCGTCCCCGTCCGGTCCGCCGTTGCCGTTGCCGGTATCCGGTGCCGCCGGACCCGGGACGAGATCCTCGTCGGACACGGTGGTGTCGTCGTCGAACCTTGTGTCGAACACCGTCGGCAGGGTGACGTCGTCGCCGGCTTCCTGCGCGGCCTTCAGCAGGCGGCGGACAACCGGGTTGGTGACATCGTTCTCGAGGTCGGAGATGTCCTCGATTCCGGGTGGTTTCGGGGCCGGTGGCGTGCTGCTGCTCATGACCGGACCCTCCTCAGTCCTCGCCGTCGAGGTCGAAGGCGATGCGGAAGCCGAGGTCGCAGCGCCGCGCGGCCGCGTGTTCCTGCTGCCGGAAGGCGCAGCGGCACATGTCGGGCAGATCGTCGAGACCGCCGCCGCGGATCGCCGCGTCCTCGTCCGGGCCGGCCGGCTGGTGGCGGAACGCGGCGCCCTCCTCGAGCTGGCGCAGCAGGTCGTCCTGCCAGCGGTCGTCGCACCATTCCCAGATATTGCCGGCCAGGTCCCAGAGACCCCAGGGATTGCAGCCCGACGGATAGGCGCTGACGGGCGTGGTCGTGCCGATCTGGCTGTCGAAGTTCAGGTGCCGCGCGGTCGGCGCCTCGTCGCCCCAGGGATAGCGCCGGAGGGGTTCGCCCGCTTTCGCAGCCACTTCCCATTCCAGTTCCGAAGGCAGGCGGGCGCCGTACCAGGCCGCGAACTCGCGGGCTTCGGCGAGGCTGAGGCCGACCACGGGCTGCTCGTCGCCATCGAAGCCGGGTTCGCGCGACAGGGCCGGCATGGTGCGGCCGGTCTGGCTGGCGAACTCGGCATACTGCCGGTTGCTCACGGGAAACCGGGCGATCCTGAATCCGGCAAGCTGCAGGTGGCGCATCGGTTTCTCGGCGGGAAACCGGCTCGAGGAGGGCGAGCCCACGGCATAGGTGCCGGCGGGTACCGTCACCGTTTCGATGTCGAGCGCGGAGCTGGCCTGGCGCACCTGCTGGCCCTCGCCGGCGGCGCTGACGAGCCCGGCCTGGAACTCGGCCGCGTCGGCCGGCCGGCGGTCGGGATCGATGCGGATCGCGCTGAGGATCAGCCGGTCGAGAGCCGGCGCGATCAGGGCGCAGTGCCGGCTTGGCGGCGTGACCGTCTCGTCGCGCCAGTCCTCGAAGTCGCGCAGCCCGCCGGCGCTCGCGGCGAAGGGATGCTGGCCGTTGGTCAGGAGTTCGTAGGCCAGCACGCCGAGCGAGAACAGGTCGGAGCGGGCATCGGCGAGGCCGCGGCGCTGCTCGGGCGCCATGTAGCGCGGCGTGCCGCCGCGCCGCGAGGCGCCGTCGTTGCGGTCGAGCACGGTGAGACCGAAATCCAGGATCAGGGGTCTGCCGATATCCCCGTCCTTCAGGAAGATGTTCGCGGGCTTGAGGTCGCGATGCACGATGCGCTCGTGCGCGATCCGCAACGCGTCGCTCACGTGTTCCAGCAGCTTGAGGCGCTGCTCGAAGGTCTCGTTCAGGCGCTGGCGGTTGTCTTGCTGCCAGGTCTTGAGATCGCAGCCCTGCAGCAGGTCCATGACGATGCCGAAACCGTGCGGTCCGTCGTAGACGTCGTGGATCGGGCAGATGAAGGGATGGCGCAGGGCGCGGGAGACCAGCACCTCGTTGCGCATCGCCCGCTGGTCGCGGGTCGAGCCGACCCGGTCGGGATTGAGCAGCTTGATCGCGAGGTCGATTCCCAGTTCGTTGTCGTGGACCCGGAACACTTCCGCGCTGCCGCCCCTGCCGATGGGGTGCCAGTGCGAAAACCGCTCCACGCTCAACGTCTGCATGCGAATGGATCCCCGTTCCGATCGCCACCCCGTGCACCCTGGGGCGTTAAGGTTAAGACGCCGTTCCGGACCTGAAAAAAGGCCCGACGGCAGCCGCGAGCCGAACCGGCGCTCCGAACCGGGTGGGGACCGGTCCGGAACGCCGGGAAACGGATCAGCAGCTCGTGCAGGCCGTCTGGGCCGTGCCGTCGGCGGCGCAGTAACCGCCGGCGGTGGCGTTGGTCAGGTCGGTATCGCCGTTCACGTAGGGCACGCGATTGACGTTGCTGTCCCAGCCCGAGGCCGTGGTCGGCGCGCTGGAGAACAGGATCTTGCCGCCCGCGACGCCTGCCGTCGTGCGGCCGGTCGCGGTGATGCAGAACACCGGCTCGCCGGCCTGCGGCGTGCCCGTGGCGCCGACCGCGGCCGAGATCGCGTAGTCGTAGTTCGAATCCGGCGACAGGCGCAGGAACGGGATGATCTGGGAGATCTCCGCCGTGCCGGAGGAATCCGGCGTCAGGGTGGTCGCGTTCACGTCGGTGACGACGGCCGCGGCGGCCTTGAGCTGGGAATCGCCGAAGCTCTTGATGCCGGCGGCGATGCGGCCGGCGCTCTGCGACACCTCGGCGGTCTCGCTGGCGCGGACATAGGCGAAGACGCGCGGCACGCCGATGGCGGCCAGGATGCCGATGATGGTGACCACCACCATCAGCTCGACAAGTGTAAATCCGCGCTGGCGCTGGGTGCTGCGGGGAAACGTTCTGTTCATGACCCGTGCTCCTGGGATCTGGAGAGAAATGTCCGGCAGCGCCACCGTGCTTTCACGGTCGCCGCCACGATCGCCGGAGCATGGAGCGCATTCGTAAACAAACCGCTAACCGGCCGCCCGGCGCGAAGAAGAACCGACCCCGCCGAGAGAAAACACGGGAATGCCGGCAGGTCGTTTCTTGATAGTTATTTGACATTTTTGCACTACCATGAGTCGTGGTAGCTGAGTTCGGGCGTGCGGGGCGGAACTGTCGGCCGTTAACGTTCGGGAAACCGTAAGCGGCGAGACTCCGACGGTTGCGAAACTTCGGATCTGCCATGTCGCGCACCGGACACAGCCCGGGCCTGACCCGCCAGCGGGGCTTCACTCTCGTGGAGCTGATGGTGGTCGTGACGATCGTGGCGGTTCTCGCCATGATCGCGATCCCCTACATGCGCGATCACGTGCTGGATTCTCGCCTGACCACGGCGAAGCCCTATCTGGTCCAGGTGGCCTCGCGCCAACGCCAGCATTTCCACGAGACCGGCCGCTACTGCTGCGGCGGCAGCCTGTTCGACGAGAACGATCTCGAGAGCGGGCTCGGCATCTCGCTGAAGGACGCGGGCGATTTCTGCCTCGTCTTCATCTGCCGCGATTCCAGCCTGTGCGAGAGTACGACGACGGTGGATTTCATTGCTGCCTCGGATACCGGCGACGCGGCCACGGAATTCGAGGTCTGGGCCGTCCTGCGGGCCAGCGCGAGCGGCGCTGTCAACGGACCGCGGGCAACGACCTGCACGCCGGGCAGCAGCAAGCGGCCGCCGCTGGGCTGGGTCCAGGCCGAATCCAGCGGCGATCCGGGTCGCCAGTCGCAGGCCGTGGTGCTGCGCTATCCGCCGCCGCCCAACGGCGTCGATACCGTGACCGGCGAGGCGGGCCATCGCTATGTCTGGCTGGACGGCATCAGCCAGACGCACGCGGCGCAGCCGTGATGTCCCGCGTCCGGCCACAGGCCCAGGCGGGCTTCACCCTGGTCGAGGTGCTGGCCGCGGCGCTCGTCCTGTCGGTGCTGATCATCGGCCTGGGCGGGCTGTGGAATGTCGCCGGCGGTTCGGTCGGCGACCTCGCCGCAAGGCAGCGGGCGATCATGGTGCTGAACGGCCAGATGGCTCGGCTGAGCTCGCTCTATCAGTATACCGACTATGCCGAAACCAGCACGGCCGACACGACGGGTTATGACGGCGGGCCGGAGCCGCGGCTGATTTACCGCACCGACCTCTCCAACGAGCTTCTGGGGCCCAAGCCGCAGGGCTTCGTGGAAACGGAAGCCGGTTTTTCGAGTGCCCCGGCTTCGCCGATCCTCTTCGTCGACGAGGGCGGGCTCTCCGCCGATCGCAACTATGTCTGGATCGACAAGGCGCGCAACATCGTCGGCCGGCTGAGCTGGACCGAGGCCGACATTGTCGTCAATCGCTGCAACGCCAGCAACGAATACGCGCTTCTCGGCCTGCTGCCGTGCACCTGCACCGACTGGAGCGGCAATACCGCAAGCGGCGGCGACCGCTGCCGCTTCCTCACCCTGTATCTCGACTATCCCTTCCACTGGAACGGATCGGCGGTGGTGGCGGCGCCGGTCTCGGCGCGCACGATCAGCCTGCAGACCATCGTGGGGCGCTGGCGATGAAGCGGACGGGGCGGCAGCGCGGCTTCACGCTGGTCGAGGTGATGATCGCCGGCCTGCTGACCACGGGGCTTGTGCTCGTGGCGCTGTCGCTGCTCGCCACCAGCATGCAGGTCAACCAGGAACTGGAAGGCCGGCTTCGGCTGAGCGCCCAGGCCCGCAGCGTGTTCGCGGTGCTGGCCAACGGCGCGGTGATCGCCGGCGAGACCGGCACCGACGGGACCGCGGTGGCACCGGGATTGCGTGGTCTCGGCGGCAAGATCGAGACCGGTACGCGCAACGCCCTGCGTCTCGAGTTCGTCGCCAACGGCCTGACCGTGCGCGGCGACACGTTGAGCGACGTCACGATCACCTGCGCCGATCTCGCCGATCCGCTGCCCGACTGCACCGGGCCGGGCGCGACGGTCGTCATGCGCGGCTGGATCGCCTCGGACCTGAAGCAGAAGACGAACCAGCGCAGCGTCGGCGAGCGCACGGTCGAGACCGGCTTCACCCTTGCCGATCCCTGGCTGATCCGGCGTGACGGCCCGGAAAACAGTGCGGCGATCGAGGAGTACGAGACCATCTTCGTGCTCAACGACACGGAGGTGTTCTGATGTTCCGGTCCTCCCGGAGCCAGCGCGGTTATGCCCTGATCACGGTCACCGTCATCGGGCTCGTCATCATGGTGGCCACGGCCGGTCTGATCACCCGCAGCGTCAACGCCGAGGCCGAGGCGGTGGAGGCCGACCTGCTGCGGCTCCGGGCCTACTGGGCGATGACCGGCCAGGCCTCCTACATCCTCAGCCGGGGCTGGATGAACGGCCTGTGCGGCGGTGACGGATTCTGCGGTGCGAGCGATCCCGACGACGAGCGTTTCGACAGTTTCGCCGGTTATGCCGTCGAGCTGCGCGATTCGCCGCTGGTCCTGCCGGCCTACCGGCAGTGGTCGTACGCCGACATCTCGGACGGGTACTTTCTCAATGTCGACCTGAACGTGCGCGACTGGGGGACCAAGCAGGACGGTCGCTTCGTGCTGGAACTGCGCAAGCAGAGCCTGACCGGCGACCTGCTGCATTCGCCGGACGATTTCCTCGCCCGCGTCTGGCCGACGATCCAGGACATCGACGTGCACATCTGCACCGGGCTGGTCGTCAATTCCGATCCCTGCAGCGACCCGCTGGCCGGAACCAATGCCAACGGCGGCTCCCACATCACCGGAATCTATCCGGCGGGCCAGGGGCCGGCGGGATGAGCGGCGGGGCGAACACGGTGGCGCCGGCGCCCGGGCCGCGGGGGGCCGAGCGGCGGACCCAGACCCGCTATGTCGTGCGCGAGCTGGCCGGCGTGCTGCACGGGCAGACGGAGCTGCTGGCGGTGCTGACCGACATCTCGGCCGGCGGCGCGATGCTGGAAGGCGACCTGCCGTTCGCCAACGGCACCCGGATCACCCTGGCGTTCGGCGAGTTCACCGACCTGCCGGCCCGGGTGGCGCATGCGGGCACCGGGTTCTGCGGCGTGCAATTCCTGCATGACGGCGAACAGCGACTGTCGGTGGTCAACTGGATTCGCCGGCGCGCGCTGGAACGCCGGCGGCAGATCCTGGCGGAGGGTGCGGAATGATCGCGGAGACCGTCATTCTCGCCGGCATCGCAGGCCTGTTCGGCCTGCTGGCCGGCAGCTTCCTCAACGTCGTCATATGGCGGTTGCCACGCATGGTGCTGGCCCGGGCGGACGGCTGCGCCCTGCAGGGCGATGAACTTTCGCTGTCGTTTCCCGCCTCGCACTGTCCGCATTGCGCGGCGCCGGTACGCTGGCGACACAACATTCCCGTCATCGGCTATCTCAGCCTCGCGGGGCGATGCGCCGACTGCGATCGCGCCATCGCGCCGCGCTATCCGCTGGTCGAGGCCGCCGGCGGCCTGGTCTGCGCGGGCGCGGTGCTGGCCCACGGTCCGACGTTCGAGGCGCTGGCCCTGGCGGTCTTCCTGCTGCTGCTGATCGCGCTGGCCGCGATCGACCTGGAGAGCGGCCTGCTGCCCGATCGCCTGGTGCTGCCCGGAATCGCCGCGGGGCTGCTTGCGGCCTGTCCGCCGCTCGTCGCGTCGGCCGCCGGTTCCCTGCCCGACGCCCTGGCGGGCGCGGCCGCGGGATATGGCGTCCTTGCCGGCCTGGGTTTCGCCTACCGGCGGCTCCGCGGCATCGACGGGCTGGGCGGTGGCGATGCGACCTGCGCGGCGATGCTCGGCGCCTGGCTGGGGCTTGCCAAGCTGTTCGTCGCGCTGGTGCTGGCCTTCGGCCTCGGGCTTCTGGCGGTTGCACTGCTGGCGCTGGCCGGCCGGCCGGTCGGTCGCCGCACGTCCCTGCCGTTCGGCCCGGCGCTGGCGCTTGCCGGCGCCATCGCCTTCCTGGCCGGTGACCGGTTGCTGGCCGGCTACTGGCGCCTCTTCGGTCCCGGTGCGTTCTAGGACAGCGCATGCGAACCGGAATTCCCCATCACGTCCCGCCGCTGTGCCGGAGAGTGTCATGAACGAGCGTCCCCTGATCGTCGAGCGCCGGAAGCGGCCGCGCTATTCCGTACGCGAACTGGCCGCGGTCCTGCATGGCGACTACCAGATCCTGGCCCTGATGACCGACATCTCGGCCGGCGGCGCCATGATCGAGGGGCAGTTGCCGCTGGTCGCCGGCGAGCGCGTCTATCTCGCCTTCGACGTGTTCGAGCATCTGCAGGCCCGGATCGCCCAGAAGGGAGCGGGCTATTGCGGTCTCGAATTCCTGCACCAGGCCGAGGAACGCGAAAGGCTGGTTGCCTGGATCCGCCAGCGCGCGCTGGCGCGACGTCAGGGCATGCTGCGTTCTCAGATGTCGGAGTTGCGCCGGGACTGAGCGAGGCCGCGGGCGGCCGGCGTTCGCCGCTTCAGGGCCGGCGGGCGGAGGCCGACAGGCCGGCCGGGGAGGACGGGCGCGGCTCCACGCCGGAGACCGGCGCCGATCCCGGAGCCGGGGCCTCGACCGGAGCGGCGGCCGGAAGGCTGTAGTCGACGAGCACCCGCGACTGCACCGGCATGGCGCCATAGCGGTATTCCAGGCGCACATAGCTGCCGACCCGGGGGCTGTACCACCAGCGCTCGAAGCCGGTCCAGCCGGTCGCCCGGTTGCGGGTCCGCATCACGACGATCTGGGTGTCGAAATCGCCGGCCGGCACCGAAATGCGCTGGCGTCCCTCGTAGCGCCAGGAGGTGGCGTGCACCCGCCGCGTCCCGTTCGCCGTATACTCGCGGGTGAAGACCAGCGGTCGGTCGCGGTGCAGGATGCGGGCGCGCTCGGCGTCGATCGAGCGGTAGAGCAGTTTCCGGAAGGTGCGCACGGACTGGGAGGAATCCCGCAGGAAGCCGCGGCGGACCTGCCACTGGCCGGGATCGTCCAGGCGGCGGAGGCGGGCGCCTCCGGGACCGGCATTCTCGACGACGAGGCCGTAACCGTCGTCGTAGAGCCAGCGGGCGCCGACAGGCCATTCGGGTGCGCTCACCTGCAGCGGCGACAGTTCCGCATCCTTCCGGGCGGCCGCGGCGCCGGCGGGGTCGGGGCGGGGCGCGGCGACACCGACGATGAGCGCACGCTCGCGCTCATGCGGCGACATCGCGGCCAGCACCGCCGCGGGGATCGGCGGCGGCTCCGCGGCATTTGCAGGCCGCGCCCGGGAGACCGGCACGAGCGGTTGCGGCGTCATTGCCGGCGACCGGGCCCCGGCGCCGGCATCGCCTTCGGCGCGCGCGGTGCGCCAGCTCGCGGCGGCCGGCACGGGAGCGGAAGCCTGCACCGGTGCGCTGCCGGCCTTCGCGGTTTCGGCGACCGTCTTTCCGGAAACGGTGGACGCGCGGTCCCCGGTGCGGTCCGTCAGTTCTTCCCGCGCCCCGGCGGGTGCGGCATCGTCGACCGCCCGTTCGATCGCCTGTTCCAGCGAGGCCACCGGCGGCGCCTCCACGGGATCCGGCGCGGCGGTCAGGCTTGTCGCCGGTCGTGTCTGCAGGCCTTCGAGGGGCTGGCAGGCGGAAAGCAGGGCCGCGAGCGCGAGCAACGAAACCGATACCGATCCGCCGCGCAGGCGGGACGAGGGCGCGCGTTCATGGTTCATCCGTCGATCCACTTGCGTGTCTGCACGTCGCCCGAGGCGTCCATACGTTGCTCGTAAACCAGTACCGGCAGGTAGCGGCTGCGCACGGCCGCCGCCCGCGTGGTCGCCCGGACGACGAATGTGCCGTCCGGCGCGCGCAGGCCGTCGAGCCTGAAGCGCGGGTCGTTGAACAGCACGGCGTCGGGCGAGCCGGCCTCGATGAAGGCCGGCAGGGCGGCGTCGGCCTCGCCGAACGTCTGGAACCGCTCGCGCAGGACCAGTTCGTTCCGTTCGAGTTCGACCACCCGGCTGACCGCGTCGGTCATGCTGCCGCGGAAGCTGGAAACATAGATGCCGTCGTAGACCAGCGGCGTCGCCGCGGCCATCAGCAGCAGCGCGCTGCCGGCCATCCAGGCCAGCGAGGTGAGCAGCCGGACCGGCCGCTTGCCGCGCCGCCGGCTCATTCGTCTTCCTCGAAACCGGTGCGGCGGCCGGGCAGCCGGGACTGGGCATCGGGGAAGGTCCGGCCGCTGCCGCTCATGATGGCGCCCGCGACATCGTCCAGGCCGCGGCGCTGGTCGCGGACATAACCCGCCGTTCCCAGGCGCTGGGCGATGTCGCGCATGTAGGGGCCGTCCTCGCCGATCAGGCGCGGGGTGATGAAGAAGATGGTCTCGCCCAGGGTCTTGCGCGACACGTTGGTGCGGAAGAGCTGGCCGATGCCGGGAATGTCCTTCAGCAGCGGGATGCCGGATACCTGCTCCAGGCGGTCGTCGTCGAACAGGCCGCCGACCACGTAGGTTCCGCCGTCGGGCACCAGCACCTCGGTCTGCACTTCCTGGGAGCGCACGTCGATCTGGCCAAAGGCGCCGCTGCCCGGGGCGGAATTCTCCGCGCTCAGGTTGAGGCGGATCAGCGAGTCGCCCCGTCCCGAATAGGCGGGGATGAGGGACGGGGTGATCTCCAGGGTCAGGCCGGTCTGGATCTCGTCCAGTCCCTGGCCGTTGTCGCCGCCGGTGTCGACCTGCACGAACAGGTCCTGGCTGCGGGTGATGCGGGCCGTGACATTGTCCAGCGTGACCAGCCGCGGGGCGGAAATGATGTTGGCGCGATTGTCCTCGGCCAGCGCCCGCAGCTGGGCCTGCAGCACGCCCTCCGCGCCGCGCACGATGAACGAGGCCACGGTGGCGTTGGGCGAGGCGGCCGCGGGCAGCAGGGTCAGGGCGTTCAGGCCGGTCGAATCGAAGTTTTCGGTCGTATCGTTGCCGACCTGGGTGCCGCTCGTGCCGCTGTCGACCGCGACCGAGCGCGGACGACCGCCCTCGGCGACCGCCGAGCCGCGCCAGCGGATGCCCAGCTCCTCGGCCACGCCGACCTGCACGGTGGCGATGATCACCTCGATCTCGATCATCCGCAGCGGCTGATCCAGTTCCCGGACCACCTTTTCGACCGAGCGGATGGCGGCGGGGCTGCCGCGCACGATCACCGAATTGGTGCGCACGTCGGCCGAGATCGTGGGCCGCGCCGCGCGCTGCATGCGCAGCAGGAATTCCTGTTCGCTTTCGGCGTTGCCCGCCTCGGCCGCCGGCCGGGACGGGAGGGCGCCGCCGCCGGCGTCCACGTTGACGGTGCCGATGATCGCCTCGAGGGTGTTGAGAATGCCGGGGACGGTGACCGAGCGGCCCTGGAACTGGCGGGTGGTCTGCCCGACCGAGGCGAAGCGCAGGGGGATGACCTGCACTTCCGACGCCAGCAGTTCCTCGTAGAGACGGGATTCGATCTCGGCGCGCCGGCGCCGCCGGTCGCGCTGCTCCTGCTCGAGGTTGTTCTCGTGCCGCTCGCGCGCGGTCTCCTCGATCCGGCGGATCAGTTCCGAGACCTCCTCCACGCGCTCGCCCCGACCGACGATCGCGATCGTCCGCGTGGCGCGGTCGAAGGTGATGCCTTCATCGCCGATGTCGAAACGTTCGAGCACGCGCTCGACGGCGGCGAAGTCGGCATAGGCCGTGGTGATGAACACCCGGCGCGGCGGCGCGATCGCGGCGGCGGAAAGGGGGTAGACGATGACGGTGCGGGTCTCGGGCCGGTATTCGTAATCCAGGCCCTGTTCGGCAATCAGCTGCTCGAACGCCTGCCCGGCCGGAACCCGGTCCAGCCGCATGGAAATCGTGCCGTCGACGCCCGGACGGAAGATCGCGGAAAATCCGCCGGCCTGCAGCACCGCGCGCAGCACGCTGCGAATGTCGTCATCCACCGAAACCCGGCTGATCGTCTGGTCGTCCTTCCAGGGCAGCTCCTGGCTGGGCTGCGCGAGGAGACCGGAAGCCGGCGACAGGACCAGCAGTGCGGCGAGAAGAAGGGCATGGATGCCCTGTTGCGGGAACCCCGGACCACGGCGCGAAGCCTGCCAAGCCGTGAACATGTGCCTCCTCCGGAGCCGCGTCCGCGCCTTCTGCGACGGACATGCGATGCTGGAGCGTTAACCTTTATAAATGGTTACCGCGTCGACGAACCGGGCGGTCATTCGGGGGGGACGTCGAACAGCAGCAGCGTGGCGTCGTCGCGCCGGGAGAAGCTCTCGACCTGCTCGCCGATCGTGGAACAGATCTCGTCCGGCGCACGGTACCGGGACATCACCTCGTCCAGCAGGCGGCGTTCGCCGACGGACTTCAGGATCCCGTCGGAAATCACCAGCAGGCGGTCGCCGGGCTGCAGCGACAGTTGCTCGATCGTCGGCAGGCAGTCGGCACTGACCCCCATGGCGCGGGTCAGGACCCGGCGGTAGGGCGAACGCCGGCCTTCGCCGGTCGCCGCACCGGTGCCACCGCGGTATTTTAGGCGACTGTCGTCACGGGTCAGCCGGGCGCTGCGACCGTCGCGGACCTGGTAGGCGCGCGTGTCGCCGCTGTGGAACAGGCGGGCGGAGCCCTTTTCGGGATCCAGGTAGAAGCCGCTCAGGCAGCAGCCGGCCGCGCCATCGTCTCCCTCGCCACCATAGTGCTCGAGAATCGCAAGGTTGGTTTCCCGCAGGGCGTCCTCGAGAAGGGATCCGGCCGGCGCGGTCCGGTCGGCCGAGGCAGGCAGGGCGTCGCGCAGCCGCTCCAGGCAGACCCGGGCGCTGGCATCGCCGTATCGCCGGGAACTGATGCCGTCGGCGACCGCGAACAGGCCGCGTTCGAAATCGATCAGGTAGGCATCGCCGTTTTCCGGCTTGCCGGGGGCGGCGATGCTCACCGCCGCGGCCTGCCGGGTATGCGTTTCCGCCTGCGCCGCCGCTACCGCGCTACCGATCGAGCCCATGAATCCCCCCACGCCTACTGAACATCAGCCGGTCACGTCGTCTTCGTCGGCGATCAGCATGAAGGCGATCTCGACATTCTCGTCGGTACCGCAGGGCACGCCGAGCGACAGTCGCCCGATGCCGTACAGCGGCTTGCTGGTCGCGCGGTGGACCTGTTCGCTCTCACCGTTGCTCCAGCTGATCCAGGTGCCCTTGCGGCTTTCGTCGACCAGCAGGAACCGGCCGTCGCGATGGACGATCCTCGCGTGCGGCCGCGAGACCCGCCGGTCGTCGACAACCAGATCGCAGATGAGATTAAGATCGGATTTCTTGTTTCGCCCGATCAGGAAGTCGCCCTTGTTCGCCCGGAACTCGCGAACCTGGCCGGCATGATCGAGGCGCAGCGACGCCGACGCGGTTTCGGTTTCCTCGAAATCCTCGTCGAAGACGGTCTCGTCCTCCTCGGCGGCCGCGCCAAGCACCCGCTGCGGCGGCAGGTCGAGCGTGACCGTCGTGCCTTCTCCCAGCCGGCTCTCGACCAGCAACTGGCCGTCATGCTGTTCCGCGAGCGAGCGGGCGATGGTGAGACCCAGTCCCGCGCCCTCGTGCTTGCGCGCCAGGTCGTCGTCGGCCTGGGTGAAGGCCTCGAAGACCTGCTCGATCTTGTCCTCGGAGATGCCGCAGCCGGTGTCGATCACCTGGAAGAGGACACCGCCTTCCGGGCTGGCGACCACGCGGAAGAGGACATGGGAATTCTCGTCGCTGAACTTGATCGCGTTGGTGACGACGTTGACCAGGATCTGCCTGAGGCTGCGGGCATCCGCCAGCAGCGGCCCGATGCCGGGCTGCACCTCGGTATCCAGGCGGACGCTGCGCTGGCGGGCATCGGTTCCCGTCAGGCTGAGGACCGACTGCACCATGGCGTCGACCTCGACTTCCTCGTCGGTCAGCTCGAGCTGTCCGGTCTGCAGGCGCGCGATCTCCAGGACGTCGTTGACGATCGACAGGAGATGCTTGCCGCTGCGGTTGATGTCACCGGCATAGCCGACATATTCCTTCTTGCCGAGCGCGCCGAGCAGTTCCTGCTCCATCATCTCCGAGAAGCCGATGATCGCGTTCAGCGGCGTGCGCAGTTCGTGGCTCATCACCGCGATGAATTTCGATTTTGCCGCGCTTGCCTCCTCGGCCGCGTACTGGCCGGCCTCGAGTTCCGCGATACGCGCCGCGTTCTCGGCTTCCGCACGGGCCTGAACCCGCCGGAATTCGCGCAGTTTCCGGACCAGATCCTCGCGGCTCAGACCGTCGAGGTCGTCCCGGTCTCCGTTGCCGGAGGGCGAGGATGCGGCGGCGGGATTCATCTGGGCTTACGGCCTTGTTGCTGCGGGGACACCGGTGGCGAACCGGGCGGATTGTTCCCCATCACCGGTTAACGCCGGACTAAGCCGCCGCGCGGCCTGCCCGCGGGCCGGCGCGGTCTCGGCGGGCGGGTCGTTTTCGCGAACCTCGCGGAATCCGATGACGAACCGGCGCTCCTCGCGGTCGCCGCCCTGACGCAGCACCACATGGGCGAAGCCGATCTCGACGACCTCGCGATCGGCCAGGCGGTCTCCCGTCCCGTAGTCGCGGCCGTCGATCGTGGCGATCGCGATGCCGTTGATCCGGCCGATCGCCGTCAGGTGATGCTGCCAGGTCAGGTCGATATGGGTTGCGCTGTCGTCGGCGTTCTGTCGCTCCGCCAGGCGCTGGAACGGGTTGCGCTGCTCGCCGGCCTCCATCTCCGCGCGGATCTGCGACAGGCGCGGAATGTCGAGGCGCCTGGCGTTGTTCTGCGGCACCAGCGTGATGGCGATGTCGTGGGACGGCGGCGTGGTCACGATCTCGGTCGGCCGGATCGCCAGGTCGCTGATCCGGATGTCGAGATACTCGATCTCGGAAATGAAGGCGACGAACTGGCGGAACTCGCCGACGAACTCGACCTCGAAGGCGGACGGCGTGTCGCGCTTCGGGCGCATCGTGGTCAGCGATACGCCGGCCTGCCGGGCGATGTCGCTGAGCCGGGTGAGAAAGTCCGGCAGCGAGGCGATGGCGGGTTTCTCCGCGTCCGTCTTCTCCTGCGTTCGCAGGGCCGCGATCCGCGCCTTGGTCGCCTGGGTCTCCTCACCCAGATAGGCGCCGACGGCCGCCGCGGGATCGAGGACATGGGCCCGGAGGGTCCAGGACAGGGCGTAGACAAAGACGCCCGCGCTCGCCAGCAGGAACAGGCTGGCGGTGACGAGGCGGCGGATCTCGGGCGTGATGCCGGAATCGATCTGGCCGAGCGTGATTGTCTTCATTGCTGTTCCAGCCCCCGCACGCCCTCGAGCACGGTCGCGCCCTGCGCCTCGTTGCGCCGGTCGATCTTGTCCTGCATGGCGCCGAGCGCGCCCTCGGACCGTCGGGCGGGAGCGTTCTTCTGGCGGCGGTTGCGGTCGTACCAGGCGTGGATCTCGAAGGTGGTGAACGGTCGGGCGGTCTCGCCGGAATTGTCCGCCCCCTCGAAGGTCAGGCGCCGGAAGTCCGACATGAAGTCGGCGTCATCCTCCAGGGTATCGATGAAGCGGGCGATCTCGTGCAGATGGTCGCGGCCGTCCATCGGCGCGCCGCCGCGAATGATCAGCTTGGTGGTGACCACGGCGACGCCGCCGACCTTGCGCTCGTTGTGGACGATGAACGTGTCCGTCAGCCACAGGGCCGCCGGCAGGGCATGCGAGAGGCGCAGGAACTTCTCGATCCAGAGCACCTTGTCCGAGGCCCGTCCCTCGGCGCCGGCAAGGCCGGTGCGCGCCAGGCCGAGTTGTGTCGCCTCGGTGCGGAGCCGGGCGTTGGCCTGGATCAGGCTGTCGTGGCTGGTGGCCCGCACCGCCAGGTGACGTTGCAGCGGCACCAGCATGTGCTCGTGCATCAGATAGAGACCGCCGGCCAGCACGACCGGAAGCAGCATCGCGATGGCCCTCGCGTTCTGGGTCTGGGCGGGATGGGCCGCGATCGCCGGCCGGATCTGCTCTCCGCCGTCGCCCGCCGCCGCTGCGGCCAGGTCGGCGCCGTCGGCCTCGCCCGACGCGACGAACCGTTCGCCGTCGAAGCTGTAGCGGGTCCGGCCGCGGACGATCAGCGGATCGCGGGTTCCCCGCAGCAGGTTCAGCCGCGCGGCTTCCGGCAGGCCGCGGACGGGATCCGGGTCGTCGGAGGAAACGGCTTCCACCTCGATGTCCAGCATCGTCGCCAGCCAGTCGGCGAATCCCTTCAGGAGGAACTGCGGTCCGACGAGACGGATCCGCGATACCGGATCGGCCATCCGCTGCGAGCTGAAATAGTCGAGGGTTTCGCCCAGCGTGCCCACGAACGCCATTGCGGTAGGGATCAGGGCCCGGCTCAACCCGCCGATCCTGCGGTCCGAGCCCTCCTCGTCGGCCTGCTTCAGCGCCGCGAGGGGCGCGAACAGATCGCGACGCCGCAGCGTTTCGGCGGCGTCGGCGAGCGGCAACGAGTTGGCGTCCGCCAGGGCTTGCGCGAAACCGCTCATGCCGCCCTCGATCTGCCGGACCAGAAGAGAACCGGAAACCCGGTCGAGCAGGGTGAAACGGCAGTGCCGGGCGTCCAGGCGAAGGGTCGCGCAGGCATTGTCCCCGGGAC
The DNA here is from genome assembly GCA_041940205.1 of Alphaproteobacteria bacterium. Classification (GTDB taxonomy): domain Bacteria; phylum Pseudomonadota; class Alphaproteobacteria; genus JBGTSP01. The sequence continues at coordinate 5,119 of JBGTSP010000007.1, read as the reverse complement.
GTTCGGGCAGCAGCCTGCCCTGCAGTTCCGGGACGATCGCGCGGACCCGGATCGCCAGTTCGTCCATGCGCGAGAGATACTGGCGGATCCGCTGCTCCGATACGAAAGCCAGGATGCGGGCGTCGCCGGGACCTTCGGGATCGAGCGGCTGCTCGTCGTAGCCGCATTTCTCAGCGCCGACGAAGTCGCTGGCGAACTGGCCGATCCGCGTCGCGTCGCCCGTGTTCAGATGCAGCAGGCGGTTGTCGAACAGTTCGACCTCGGAATCCTCGACATACAGCACGACGTCCCGGCAGTCCGATTTCTCGGACGCCTTCAGGGCCGCCATGGCGAGGCCGATATTGGTCAGCACCGGCGCGTTCGGGGTGTCGAGCGGGCAATCCTGCATCCCGCCGTCCCGGCGCACTTCCGTGCCGGTGTCCAGGTCGGTGACGATGAGGGTCCAGCGCAGGGAATCGACGAGGATCTCGATCCGGTACGGCTTCCCGGCGTCGGCGGCGGACTGCGGAGGCCGGCTGCCGGTCCCGGAGGCGACCTGCCGGGACGGGTTTTCCAGCTTTCGCTTCAGTCGGGCAAACGCGTTCGCCACGTTCCGAGTTCCCTTGTTGCAGCGGGCACCATCGAACAGTCTGGTTAACCAAACCTGAACGGCGGTCCCGCGCCCGGGATCGGCTCAGCGCGCGCGCGGCGCGTTTTCTCCTTCCGGCGGCAGCGAAGTGGCATCGATCACGACCGGGCGGGTGCCGGATTCACCGCTCCCGTCCCGCTCGCCCCCGGGGCGTTCGTCCAGGGCGGGCAGAAGGTTTTCCGGCGGGTCGATCAGGTCGGCATCGTCATCCGTCGTCGTCGCGGGAGTAGCCTCGCCCGCGTCCGCGGCGGCTTCGTCGGTCAGGCGCGGCGGCTCCAGCCCCAGCGGACGCCGCCAGGTCAGGCTGTCGAACGCACCGCATTCGGCGCAGCGGCCCCGCCAGGCCTCCGCGCGGTGGCCGCAAGCGCCGCAGGTCCAGGCCTCCGGCGCAGGATCGCGCGCGCCACGGGCAAGCCAGGTGCGCACGCCCGCGGCGTCGCCCCGGCTCTCCATCAGCCGCGCCATCAGGCGGCAGGCCCGGCCGTCCTCGCGTTCCGCCAGCAGGGCGGCGAGCGTCTCCTCGGCGAGCGCCGGATCGCCGGCGGCAAGCGCGGCTTCCGCCAGCGCCAGCCGGCTTTCGGGCTCGGCCGCGTTGCGGCGGATCAGGTCCTTCACCCGGGCCAGCCAGTCGCCGGGCCCGGGTCGGCCCTCGGCATCGCGCAGCGCGGACAGCAGGTCTGGATGCGGGCCCGCCTGCCAGGCGGCGGTGGCGAGCTTGCGGGCCTTGCGCAGGTTGCCGGCGGCGGCCTGCAGACGGATCGCCAGCGCGGTCGCCGGCACCAGGCCGGCATCCTGGGCATGCGCCTGCTCGGCCAGTTCCAACGCCTTGCGGTCCTCGCCCCGGCTCTCGGCCTCCTCGGCGCGCATCTGGGTCAGCACCGCGCGCCGCCGGGTTGCCACCGTCTTGTCCAGCAGTTTGCGTCGCGCGGCGTCCTCCAGCGCGCTGAGCGCCTGTGCCGGCTCGCCGCGCTGGGCCTCCAGCTCGGCCAGTTCGCGCACCACCCAGGGCGCGTTGGGCCGCAACTCGCGGGCCCGTCGCAGCAGTTCCAGGGCGGCGGCCTGGTCCCCCTTGCGCCGGGCCTGCACGATCAGGCCGCGGACGCCGAGGAACTCGGTCTCGGGCTGGGCGCGCATCTGCTCGAAATAGCGTTCGGCCTGCGCTTCGTCGCCCTGCAACTGGGCGGCCTGGGCCGAAAGCAGCAGGGTCAGCGGCTTTTCATCCAGCAGCGCACCGGCCTTCACCGCCAGCTTGCGCGCCCGGGTCGGATCGCCGGCGGCGACCGCCACCAGGCCCTCGCCGAGGACCTGCCAGCCCTTCTCCTTGCGCCGTTCGCGCTGACGGGCGACGAACAGGCCGGGGCCGGCCATCAGCCAGTGGAACAGGCGATAGCCCAGGATCACAAGGATGATCAGGGCGATCAGCGCGCCCGCGACCACCGACAGCGAGGCTTCGATGCGCCGGCCGGCAAGGTCGAGGGCGACTGTGCCCGGATGATCGGCGATCCAGGCCGCGGCGGCGCCGACAAGCGCGAGCGCGATGACCAGGATGAGAACGCGAAGCATTGCGTCAGCCCTGGCCGGCGGCGGCGATGGCCGCGTCGAGGGCGGCGTCGACGCCCGCGATCAGCCCAAGGCGTTCGTCCGCCCGGGCCAGCCACCCGGCCGCGGCCTCCGCCGGCTTGCCCTCGAGCGCCCGCAGTTCGCGGACGGCGCCCGCCAGATCGCCGCGGCCGAGGCGCAGTTCGGCCCGGGCGACGATCGCATCGACATCCGCGCCCGCGACATCGCCGACCCGGCGCACGGTCACCAGATCGCTGAGACGCGCGGTGGTCCGTTCCATCCAGCCCTCGCCCGCGGGCTGCTGTCCCGCGCGAACGACGGCGCGGGCCACCGGGGCGAAATCGTGCACCAGCGTGTCGAGCGGGCCCAGGCCGTCGGCGGCGTGAGGCGCCAGCGGTTGCAGCCCGGCAGGATCGGCAAGCAGTCGGCTGGCGGTATCCAGCTCGCGGGCGAAGGGGACGCCTGCGCGCACGCGTTCGCGCAATTGTGCCAGCGCCAGCACCGCCGCCGCGGCCTTGTCCCGGGCGCCGGCCCGCTCGATGGCGGCTTCCGCCGCGGCCAGCCGGGCCTCCAGCGCCGCGCTGCGTTGCGCACTGCGGCTGCGCAGGCCGTCGAGCGTGCCCGACAGTCGGGTCAGTTCGACCTGCGCCGCGACGATGGCGGCGCCGCTGGCCGGAGCCACCTCGGCCGCCTGCCGGCCCTCCGCATCGCCGCCCGCCGCGGGGCGTTCGGAAAGCGCCGCGATCTGCCGTTCCAGCGCGTCGAGCCGGGGCTCCAGATCGCTCGCATCGGTACGGACCGCAACCGAAGCGCCGGTTTCGGCAGCCCGGCGCAGTTCGGCCTCGGCCTGCCTCAGCGCCTCGACCTCCTTCGCCAGCCGCCCGAGTTCGCGGTCCACCGCGGCGAGGCGTTTCTCCCGCGCGGCATCTGCGGTTTCGAGCGCTTCCAGACGCTCCGGATCGATGCCGCCGCCGGATGCCGCGCCTGTCTGGAGGGCCGGGATCCAGGGACCCAGGCGATCCGCGAGCCACGGGAAGGCGGCTACCCCGCCGGTCGCCCCGGCGAGCAGCAGCACGAGGGCGATCAGGGCGCGGGCGGCCAGGGAAAGGCCGCCGCCCTGCGCCGCCTCGTCCTGCGGTGCTTCGTCCTGAGGTGCATCGGTGCGGTCGGGCTCACTCGCATCCGGTTCGTCGCCGTCGCGGTCACCGGAATCGGTTTCGGCGGCCTCTTCCGCCGGCATGTCCGGGGTGTCGCCGGGCGTGTTCGTGTCCGCGCTTGCGGCATCGGGATCGTCGCCGTCGGGCAGTGCCTCGCTGGTGGACGTCGCGTCGGACGGCGGATCCGCGACCGTTCCGTCCCCGGCCGGCCGGTCTGCTTCGGCGCCGCTCCAGGGGCCGCTCTTGACCTCGTCCTCGTCCGGCCTGCGCTTCGGTCCGCCGGTCGTCGCCGGATCGGGCTTGTCAGGATCGCTCATCGCCGTCTCGATACTCCTCCACCGCCGCCAGCAGGTCGTCCTGCGTCGGTCGTCGCGCCACCCGGACCTGTCGCCAGACGAGCGCTTCGCCGGCTTCGGCGACCGCCGGGCTGAGGGCGAACTGGACCAGCGCGGCGCTGGTCTCGCTCAGGCCCGCGCGCGCCAGCAAACTAGCAAAAGTACGCATTGTCCGGGGCGAGAAAAACAGGCCGCCGTCGATTTGTCGCGAGGCGAGCGCCTGGGCCGTCTCGTCGGGCAGGGCCGCGGCGGGCGTCGCTTCGTACAGCACGGCGCGGGCAAGGGCGAAGCCGCGCGCACCGAGGTCGCCCGCCAGGTCGCCGGCGACGGCGCTGCCGGCGATGTGCAGCAGACCGCCGTTCCCGGCCCGGCAGTCGCGGGCGACCAGAGCGGCCAGGTCCCCGACCGTCCCGTCGGCCGAGCGGACGTCGCGGAAGCCGGCCCCGGCGGCGGCCCGCGCGGTGGCGTCGCCGACGGCGAAGACGGGAAGCGTGCGCGGGACTGACCGGGCGGCGAGCGCGCGGGCGCCGTTGGCGCTGGTCAGCAGCAGTGCCTGCATGCCCGCAAGCGGCAACGGGGCTTCCGTGTCGATCCGCAGATCGAGCAGCGGCGCCAGCAGGCAATGGTGTCCCGCGGCCTCCAGGCGCGCGGCCAGCGGGCGTGAATCCGCCAGCGGCCGGGTCAGCAGCAGGCGCATGTCCGCGCTTGTGGCCGCCGCATCACGCGGGATCGTCGAAGAAGCCCGGGCCGGCCTCGGCACGCAGGGCTTCGCCCGCCTCGCGGCCCATCCGGACCGCGTCGCCGGGCGCGCCGCTGCGGCTGGCCTCCAGGCTCTCGCTGCCGTCGGGACGCAGGATCTGGCCGCGAAACGCCAGCCGGTCGCCGTCGAGACGGGCAAGGCCGGCGATCGGGGTGCGGCAGGACCCGTCCAGGGCGGCGAGGAAGGCCCGCTCGGCGGCAACACAGGTGCCCGTTTCGTCGTCGTGCAATGGCGCCAGCACGGCCGCGACCGCCTCGTCGGTCTCGCGGATCTCGATCCCGATGGCGCCCTGGGCGACGGCCGGCAGCATGTCCTCGACCGGCATCGCGCAGGTCGCCGCCTCGCTCATGTCGAGCCGGCGAAGGCCCGCCAGCGCCAGGAACGTCGCCTGGGCTTCGCCGTCGGCGAGCTTGCGCAGGCGGGTGTTGACGCTGCCGCGGAAGGTGACGACCCGCAGATCGGGGCGGCGATGGCGGACCTGGGCCTGGCGGCGCAGCGAGGCGGTGCCGACGACCGCGCCGGCCGGCAGTTCGGCGAGACTGGCGGCCACCGGCGAAAGAAAGACGTCGCGCGGATCCTCGCGCGGCAACAGGCAGGGCAGCACGAGGCCGGCGGGCAGTTCGGTCGGCATGTCCTTCATCGAGTGCACCGCCATGTCGATGCGGCCGTCCAGCAGCGC
>JBGTSP010000006.1:0-43453 GCA_041940205.1 Alphaproteobacteria bacterium | reverse complement strand
CCGTAGCCGGTCTCGAACAGCACGTGGCCCTTGCCCGGTTTGCCGTCGCCCAGGCGGTCGAGGATCTTCTGGGCTTCGAGGAACGGCCAGGCCTTTGAAGCGAGGGCCTGCTCAGGATTGCCGGACATGGGACGGTTGCTCTCACGCGGTCGGATGGGTTGCGCCAGGGCGCCGGCTTATGCGCCGGGCGCGCGGGCGTCAACCGGCTTGTCGCCGCCGCCCGGGGCGCGGAGCGGTTAGGATGCGGCGATGGATTCGACCGACGACGCGCCCACCCTGCCGCCCGCCGACGCGCCGGCGCCGCCCCCGGCGCTGATCGTCCGGCCGCGCGAGGCGCTGCTGCTGAGCGCCGACGGCGAGGTCGAGAGCCTCAGCCTCGCCCAGGCGGCCGGCCGCGTGGCGCGCCAGCCGCCGCTGGTCTGCCACGCCCGCGCCGTCGCCCGCCGGCTCGACTGTCCGCCCTTCGCCGCCTTCGACCTGCTGGAACTCTGGGCCTTCGTGCGTCCAGGGCATTTCTGCGTGCCGACACCGGCCGGGCTCGCCGCCGGCCTGGACCTGGCGCCGCCGGAGGACAGCCTGGCCGAGGCGATGGTGCTGCTGGCCGCGGCCGAACGGCTGCTCGCCGAGGCCACGGACAAGGCGCGCTTCAATGCCGATCCCGCGCCGGCCCTGCTGGCGATGAGCATGGCCCGGGCGGGCTGGGCCTGGGGGCCGGCGCTGCTGGCGGCGCTGGGCGGTCCCGGGGAGGGCCGGGGCAACGGCTTCGACGTCTGGCGCGACCTGCCGGAATGGGAGGACGGCGCGCCGCCGCCGCCGCCCGACGACCGGCCGGTGGCGGCCGAAGAGGCGCGGGCCCGGCTTGCCGAACTGGTGGGTCCGGACGCCGAAGCCCGCCCGCAGCAGGCCGACTATGCCGCCGAGACCGCGGCCGCGTTCGTGCCCCGCCGGCAGCCGGGCCAGCCGCAGCTGGTGCTGGCAGAGGCGGGCACCGGCGTCGGCAAGACGCTCGGCTATCTCGCGCCGGCCAGCCTGTGGGCGGAGCGCAACGGCGCGCCGGTCTGGATCTCGACCTATACCCGCAACCTGCAGCGCCAGGTCGACCAGGAACTCGACCGGCTCTACCCCGATCCGGCGGTGAAACGCCGCCGCGCGGTGGTCCGCAAGGGACGGGAAAACTATCTCTGCCTGCTGAACTTCCACGATGCCGCGGCCCGGGCCGCGGCGGGCGGGCGCGAGGCGATCGCCGCCGGGCTGATGGCGCGCTGGATCGCGGCGACCCGGGACGGCGACATGGTCGGTGGCGATTTTCCCGCCTGGCTGGTCGGCCTGCTCGGGATCGAGGCCACCCTGGGTCTCGCCGACCGGCGCGGCGAATGCATCTACTCGGCCTGCCAGTTCTACCGGAAATGCTTCATCGAGCGGGTGCGCCGGACCGCGCTGCAGGCGGACCTGGTGATCGCGAACCATGCGCTGGTGTTGAGCCGGGCGGCCGGGCTGGAGGAAAGCGACCTGCCGCTGCGCTACGTCTTCGACGAGGGCCATCATGTCTTCGATGCGGCGGACTCGGCCTTCGCGGCGGCGATCACCGGGCAGGAGGGCGCGGAACTGCGACGCTGGCTGATCGGCACGGAAGGCGGCCGGCGCTCCGGCCGGGGGCGCAACCTGGAGCAGCGCATCGGCGACCTGGTGGGCGAGGACGAGACCGCCCGCGAGGCCATGGCGGCGGCGCTGAAGGCGGCCCGGGCGCTGCCCGGACCGGGCTGGCTGAAGCGGCTGGGCGAGGGGGCGGGGGCCGGGCCGGCCGAGCGTTTCCTGGCGGAGGCCCGCCGTCACGTGCTGGCCCGCGCCGGCCGTGCCGCCGGGGCCGGCTACAGCCTGGAGGCGCCGACGCACGATCCCGATCCCGACCTGCTGGCCGCCGCGGCGGCCCTGTCGGAGGCCCTGCGGGACCTGGAGCAGCCCCTGGTGCTGCTCGCCCGCCGGCTGCTGGAGATGCTGGACGAGGGGGCCGACGAACTCGACAGCGGCACGCGCGCGCGGATCGAGGCCGGCGCCGCCTCGCTCAACCGGCGCGGCATCGCCGTGGTGACCGCCTGGCGCAGCATGCTGGCCGACCTGGAGGAGGAGACCGGCAGCGATTTCGTCGACTGGTTCGAACTGGTTCGCCAGCGCGGCCGCGAGAGCGACGCCGGGCTGCGCCGGCACTGGGTGGATCCGACCCGGCCGTTCGCCGAACTGCTGCTGGCGCGGGCCCATGGCGCGGTGCTGACCAGCGCGACCCTGCGCGACCGGGCGCCGGAAACGCCGGACGACTGGTCGGCCGCGGAGGTGCGCACCGGGGCGATGCACCTGCCGCTGCCGGCCCTGCGCAGCAGCCACGACTCCCCCTTCGACTATGCCGGGGTCTCGCGCCTGATCGTGGTGCACGACGTGCGCCGCGAGAAGCCCGACGAGGTTGCCGCCGCCTATCGCGCGCTGTTCCTGGCCTCGGGCGGCGGCGCGCTGGGCCTGTTCACCGCCATCGAGCGGTTGCGCCAGGCGCATGAGCGTCTCGCGGCGCCGCTCGACGAGGCGGGCTTGCGCCTGCTCGCCCAACATGTCGACGCGATGGATGTCGGCACCCTGGTCGACATCTTCCGGGCGGAGCCGCGGACCTGCCTGCTGGGCACGGACGCGGTGCGCGACGGCGTCGACGTGCCGGGTCCGGCGCTGCGCCTGATCGTCATGGACCGGGTGCCCTGGCCGCGGCCCAGCCTGCTGCACAAGGCCCGGCGCGCCCGCTTCGGCGGCGCGGCCTACGACGACATGCTGGCCCGCCTGCGCCTGAAGCAGGCGTTCGGCCGGCTGATCCGGGCGCGCGAGGATCGCGGGGTCTTCGTGCTGCTCGACGCGATGACGCCGACCCGGCTGCTGACCGCCTTTCCCGACGGCCTGCCGGTCGAACGTCTCGGGCTGGCCGAGGCGGTGGCGGCCACGTCCGAATTTTTCGCGCCCAATTCCGGATAGGAGCGGCGTCCGGGCGCGCGACAGTGCGGTGGAAACTGGTTATGGTCGCGCCGTTTACCGATGCTGCCGGAGCCCGTCCCGCCGATGAATGACTCGATTCTCGATCCCCAGGCCGCCCTGGTCTCGATCATGGTGGTGATGGCCGCCGCCGACAACGAGATCACCGATGTCGAACTGCAGCGGATGTCCGACATGGTTCGGGTGCTTCCGGTGTTCTCGGACTTCGATATCGAGGACCTGCCGGACGTCACGAAGGACTGCGCCGTGATGCTGCAGGCCAATGACGGTCTCGACCGTCTGCTCGACCGGGTGGCCGGCTCGCTGCCCGCCAACCTGGCGGAGACCGCCTACTACATCGCCTGCGACATGGCCGCGGCCGACCTGCATGTCGAGCAGGAGGAACTGCGCTTGCTGCAGCTGATCCGCCAGCGCCTGGACATCGACCGTCTGACGGCGGCGGCGATCGAGCGCGGCGTGCGCGCGCGGCACCAGACGCTCTGACGGAGTCCCGCCGCGGCCCGGCCGGCGGCGGGTCTTACCAGTCGGCGGGCTGCTTGCCGGAGCGGATCTGCTCGTCCAGCGCCAGCGCCCGCTCGCCATCGTCGGCGTTCTGGGCGCGCACCCATCGCGACTCGCTCTCGTGCGGCACCCAGTAGTGTCCGCCGCTCCACTGCTGGTAGAACTCGGCCAGCAGTTCGCGCTTCGAGAAGTTCGGCAGTTTCCGCCCGGTCTTCTCGCGCATCGCCTCGGGATAGTTGCGGGCCTGCTCCATCACGTCGGCATAGCGGGCCATCAGGCCGTCGACATTCGCCTTCCAGTCCCAGATCGCCCGGGCGGTCGGATCCTTCAGCCGGCCGATGCCGAAGCCGCCGTCCTCGTGGATCGGCCAGTGGGCCTCGTCGAACATCCGGAACTGGCTGGCATTGTAGGCCACGACCTGAAGCGGCAGCAGTTTCAGCGCCGCGCGCACCTCTTCGGCCGACGGGTTCAGGCCGGTATGGGTGCCGCTGACGGCCTGCCGGAAGGTCTTGCGCCATTCGCCCGGGCAGGCGGCGACGGCCGAGACCTCGACCGCGACCGTGCCGCCCTGCGGCACGCCGCCATAATCGAGATCGACCCGAAGTTCGTGGATGCCCTCGCCGCCCTCGGCCGACTTGACGTCTTCCGCGACGTCCTTTCGGCCATGCATGGCGTAGGTGATGGCGCCGCGGGCTTCCAGCGAGGCCAGCCAGCAATTCGGATTGTCGACCTGGGCGATCACCCCGGTGACGCACATCCGCCCGCCCTCGGGACGCGCGGTGATGCAAATCCGTTCGGTCTGGTCGACGGCGACAAAGTTGATGTCGACCCGGGTCTGGGCCTGGGCGGGTACGGCCGCCCCCAACAGACCGGCGCCCAGAACGCCGGCGACGAGCGCTTTCCGCATCTGGCTCTCCTGGTGCGAATCAGTGCAACCAGTCTAGCCGAATCGGTAATTCCTGACTCCCCGCGCCAGCCCCGCGCGGCCCCGGCGGCGCCTCAGTCCTCCAGCGAGACCAGGCGCCGCTCGAGGCGCAGGCGAATGTCGTCGGGGATCGGGATGCTGGTGCGGGTGTTGAGGTCGAAGCAGACCGCGACCACTTCCGACGTCGCCGCCTCGTCGCCGGTCTCGGTGTTCAGCATGCGGTGGCGGATCGTGACCGACTTGGTGCCGACCTTCAGTACTGCGCTCTCCACCTTCACCAGGCTGCCGACGCGCTGCTCCTTCAGGTAGCGGATGGTGTGCTGGGCATCGACAAGGGTGACGCCGCTGTCGTCCTGGTCGTGGAACGAGAAACCGAGATCGGAGAGCAGGTGAAAGCTCGCCTGGTCGAAGAAGCCGACATAGTTCTTGACGTTGAGATGGCCCAGATGATCGCAGTCCCAGGGGTAGACCACGCCCCGGAATCCCTCCATCCAGCCGTTCGCCGCGTCGCCCATCGTGCCTCCTCCCGATTGCCGGTTCCGCGCGCGCCGGAACAGCGGCTCGCGCGCCGGCAGGGTAGGCCGGCGGCGGCGGGGACGAAAGCGTCCGTGCCGCGGTTCAGCTCTTGTCGGCCTTCTTCTCGTCCTCGGTGATCATCGCGTCGAGGCGGATGGTGATGTCCTTCACCTTGTGCTTGGGCAGCAGGTAGGCCCAGTCGCCGAAGGCCCGGTTGATCGCCTCGGCCTCCCTGGCGACCTCCTCGGGCGACTTCATCGCCTCCTTGTGCGCCTCCTTCACGGCGTCGGGGCGGGCCGCCGAGGGATCGTGCCGGGCGCGGATGCGGGCCCAGCGCGCGACCTCGCCCTCGCCGGCCAGCTCGATCGTCAGCACGAGGCCGTCGAAGGTCTGGAAGGTGGCGCCGTCGGTATCGGTGAAATCGACCTCGCCCACCGGTTTGACATCCTCGAAGGTCATGAAGCCCAGCGCCGAACCCAGGGCGTTGCCGGAGATCGAGGAAAGCTGGCGGTAGCCCTCGGGAATGTCCTCGACGTCGAAATTGTTCTGATCGGTATCGGCGCGGCTGACCGTGGCCAGCGCGCCCGCCTTGTTCCGGGTGCTGGCCGCGCGCACGCGGGTGCGGGTGACGATCGGCATCTCCGGGTCGAGCCAGGCGCTCATCTTGTCCCAGACCTCGATCCGGCCGCTGGCCAGCCAGGACTGGTTCTCGCCGACCGGGCGCACATAGTGCCAGCCGACCCGGGTCGACGTGGCGGCCGAACGGGTCTTGCCGACGACCAGGCCCGCGATCTGCGCGCCGGCCTCGTCCTTCAGCACGATCTGGGTGCCGGCGCCGCCGTTGGCGGGATCGTCCACGTTCAGTTTGCCGTGCAGCTCGGGCTTCGCGGTCTTCGATTCCAGCGGCTTCAGGTTGGCCATGCCGACGACGGCCTGTTTCACGGTCTCGAAGCTGACGCGATAGTTCTGCTTCTCGACCACGCCCCAGTCGCCCTCGTCGCCGCGCCGGATGGTGAAGCGCTCGGAGGGCGTGACGACCTCGATCGCGCGAACGTCGTTGACCCGCTGTTCCAGGCCGGGAAACAGGCTGTCGGGGACGGACGCGACCATCGCCCGGTTGCTGCGGTCCCAGACCGACCAGGCGGCCGCGGCAGTGACGACGACGGCGGCCGCGGCGAGAATGCCGACGGTCCGGCTGTTGATTTCCATGCTTGCCTTGCCTCCCGTTCAGTCCCGCACCGCCGCGCGCCGCGCGCGCCGGCGATAGCGGAAGGCGGCCAGAACCAGGGCGACGAGCGCGACCGCGACCGGCACGATCGCGATGTTCGCCACCTTCAGCCTGGTTTCCAGCGCCTCGATGTCCTTGTTCAGATTGTGCTGCACCTCGCGCAGTTGCCGCCGGGTTTCCAGCACCTCGCTCTGGGCCTCGGCGATCTTGGCCTGCTGCTGCTCGCTCAGCAACGCGCCGCCGCCGGCCCGGGCCTTGGACTGCAGTTCGGTGATCTCCTTCTGGCGTTCCTCCAGCCGGGCGTTGAGGTCGCGCTCCTGCTGCAGGAACTGCTGCTCCGCCGCCCGGCGCAGGCCGTCGACCACCTCGAAGGGACGGTTCGACTTGCCCCGCGAACGCAGGCCGATCAGGTCGCTGGAGCCGGCCATGTTGTCGAGCGCGTTGACCACGAAGTCGCCGTTGGCGGCGAACGGGATCAGCACCTTCTGGCCGAAGAAGTCCTGCACCCGGAGCCAGAAGCGCTCGTGCAGCATGTCGGTATCCGCGACCAGCAGCACGTTGATCTCGCCGGCCTCGCGATGCGCCGGCGCGCCGGCTTCCTTGTTCTCTTCCCCGTCGCCGCTCTTCCCGGCGCCCTCCGCGCTGTCGCCGTCTGTCTTCCCGGGCTTGCCGTCGGGATAGGCGGAGCGTGCGGTGCCGGTCACCCGGGCGGCGAGCACGTAGCTGTCCTCGCTGGCGGTGAACTTCTCGATCAGCAGTTGCGGATCGGGACGGAAGCGCACGTCGTCGGCGTCGATCAGCTGGGAGCGGACCGAGGTGGTGATCAGCGGCGTCAGCCTGGTGCCGGCGTCGGGCAGGGCGGCAATGTGGCCGGCCGTCGGAATCGCCATCGGTCCCAGGTCCGCCATCACCACGTCCTCGCGGTTCATGTGCTCGGGCGTGATCTCGAGCCAGGGCAGGTAGCGCAGGATCCGCGCCGTGCCGCCCGGGCGGGCCATGTTGACCTCCTGGCCGAGCTGCCAGTCCGCCACCACCTTCTTGGGGTCCACCGCGACGCCCCAGGCGGCGAGCTGCTCGGCGAACTTCGAACTGTCGGGAACCCGGGTCTGGCCCATGCCCATCATGCCGCGCTGGCTGCTGGCCGCGCCGATCTCGGAGAACGGATCGACGAAGACGATGGTGTGGCCGCCACCCAGCACGTACTGGTCGATCTGGTAGCGGATGTCGGCCTCGAGCTTGGCGGGATGGATCACCAGCAGGATGTCGGTGTCTTCCGGGATGCGCCGCTCCAGGCCGCCCACCACCTTCAGGTCATGCGTCTCGCGGATCACGTCGACCAGCGCCCAGGGCTCCGGGCCGCCGCCGCCCAGGCGCATCAGCGAATTGACCTGGGCGTTCATCTCGTGATCGGTGACCAGCGTGACCACCGGGCGCTGGGGATCCGAGAGGTTGTAGATCATCCGGGTCAGGTCGTATTCGAGGAACTGCTCCTTCTCCTGGTTGAAGAAGGGGATCTCCTCCTGGTCGTCGGTGGTGTTCACGCCGACCAGGCCGAAATAGACATTCTCGCCCGGGCCCAGCGGAAACGCCTGCAGGCCGACGCGCACGGCCTCGTCCTCCTCGACCGAGAAGGGTTCGGGGTCGACGACCTCGAGCCGGATGCGTCCGTCGGCCAGATTGACGTATTCCTCCAGCATGTCGCGCACGCGCTGGCCGTAGCGGCGGATGCTGGGGAGCTGGTTGGCGAGCGATTCCGAGAAATAGAAGCGCAGGCGCACCGGTTCCTCGAGGTTCGAGACGATCCGTCTCGTGCCGTCGCTCAGGGTGAACAGCCGGTCCTCGGTCAGGTCGAAGCGCGCCGTGTTCAGCACCGTGTTGGACAGCACGTTGAGGGCGACGAACAGGACCGCCACCAGAAGGACGGCGGCGGCGGGCAGCAGGTTGCGGTTCTTCATCGGATCATCCCGCCTTCTTGGCTTCCACCACGATCAGGTTGGCGAACAGCCAGCCGGCGATCAGGCTGGCGAAATAGACGATGTCGCGCATGTCGATCACGCCTTCGGTGATCGCCCGGAAATGCACCAGGAAGGAGAACGAGGCGATCACGTCGAGGATCGCCTGCGGCGCCCAGGCGGCGAAGAATTCCAGCACCATCGGCGCGCCCGACACGGTGAACAGGAAGCAGACCACCACGGAGACGACGAAGGCGATCACCTGGTTGGTCGTGGTTGCCGAGATGCAGCTGCCGATCGCCAGGTAGCCGCCGGCCATCAGGAAACTGCCGATATAGCCGGCCGCGATCACCCCGTGATCGGGCTGGCCCAGGAAGGAGACGGTGATCCACAGCGGGAAGGTGAGCGCCAGCGCGATGCCGGTGAACACCCAGGCCGCGAGGAACTTGCCGAACACCGTCGCCGCCATCGGCACCGGCAGGGTCAGCAGCAGCTCGATCGAGCCGGACTTGCGTTCCTCCGCCCACAGCCGCATGGCGATGGCCGGCACCAGGAACAGGTAGAGCCAGGGATGGAAGGTGAAGAAGGGCTTCAGGTCGGCCTGTCCGCGGGAGAAGAAACTGCCGAGGTAGAAGGTGAAGACCCCCGTCAGGAACAGGAAGATGACGATGAAGACGTAGGCCAGCGGGGTGTTGAAATAGCCCGCCAGCTCGCGCCGGAAGATCGTGCCCAGGCCTCGCATCATGCCGCCTCCCCGTGTTCGCCCGCCGTGGTGACCCGGCGGAACACCTCGTCCAGCCGGCCGTGCTCGACGCTCAGCCGGCTTACCTCCCAACCCTTCAGGCGCGCCAGTTCGCCGACTTCCGAGATCACCGGCCTCTCGTCCGCGGGATAGGCCCGGTAGGCGTTGTTGCCCAGCTTCTGCACGTGGGAGACCCGTTCCAGGGCGGCAATCTCTTCCGCCGCGCCCTCGGCGTCGGTCTCGATCACAACCGCGTTATGCACGCTGGACCGCGCCGCCAGCTGCTCGGGCGTGCCGTCCGCCAGCACCCGGCCGCGGGCGATGATGATCGCCCGGGTGCAGATCGCGTCGACCTCCTCGAGGATGTGGGTCGAGATCACGATCGCCTTCTCGCCGGCCATCTCGCGGATCAGGCTGCGCACCTCGTGCTTCTGGTTGGGGTCCAGGCCGTCGGTCGGCTCGTCCAGGATCAGCACGGGCGGATCGTGCAGGATCGCCTGGGCCAGGCCGACGCGGCGCTTGAAGCCCTTGGACAGGGTCTCGATCGGCTGTTCCAGCACGTCGGCGATCGACACCGAGGCGACCGCCCGCTCGATCGCCTGGCGACGTCCGGCGCCCTTCAGGCCGCGAATGTCGGCGATGAATTCCAGAAAGCTGCGCGGGGTCATGTCGGAATAGGCCGGCGCGCCCTCGGGCAGGTAGCCGATCTGCGCCTTCGCCTTCAGCGGTTCGGCCAGCACATCGTGGCCGCCGACCCGGACCGCGCCGGCGCTGGGATTGAGGAAGCCGGTGATCATCTTCATCGTCGTGGACTTGCCGGCGCCGTTGGGCCCCAGAAAGCCCAGAACCTCGCCGCGATTGACGGTGAACGAGACTCCGTCGACCGCGGTGAAGGGGCCGAAACGGCGGACGAGGCCGTCAACTTCGATCATTGCTGTCATCGACTAAAACCTTGTCTCGTTTGGCTTATTGGTTATCGAGGGCCGGTTTCGACCGGTCAGATAGGTGTTCGGGCGCGGCCAATCAAGTCCCCTTGTCGGCCACGCCGGCCTCCGCGAAGCTGGCCATGCCGGCATGGGTCGCGACCGCGGCCCGCAGCACCGCGGCGGCCAGCGCGGCGCCCGAACCCTCCCCCAGCCGCATGCCGAGGTCCAGCAGCGGCGGCAGCGCCAGGCGCTCCAGCAGCCGCGCATGGGCCGGCTCGGCCGATCTGTGCCCGGCCTGGCAGTGCGCCAGCGCGTCCGCCTGCCGGGCGGCCAGCACGGCGGCGGCGGCGGTGGAGACGAAGCCGTCCAGCAGTACCGGAACCCGGTGTCGCCGCGCGGCCAGGATGGCGCCGGCCATCGCGGCCAGTTCCCGGCCGCCGAGATGCCGCAGGATCGCCCAGGGACCCTCGAGCGCCGTGCCGTGGGCCGCGATGGCCCGGTCGATCACGGCGGCCTTGTGGCGCACCCCGGCATCGTCCAGGCCGGTGCCCGGACCGGTCCAGTTTGCGGCGGGGCCGCCGAACAGGGCCGTGCAGAGCGCGGCGGCGGCGGTGGTGTTGGCGATGCCCATTTCACCGGGGCAGACGAGGTCGAGGTCGGGCGTGACGGCGCGCTCGCCGGCTGCGAAGGCCTCCCGGCACTCTTCCTCGCCCATCGCCGGCGCGGCGGTGAAGTCGGCCGTCGGCCGGTCAAGGGCGAGCGGCGTGACCGTGAGCTCGAGGCCGAACGTGCGGCAGAGCTGGTTGATGGCGGCGCCGCCGGCCTCGAAATTGGCCACCATCTGCGCCGTCACGTCGGCGGGAAAGGCGGAGACCCCCTGCGCGGCGACGCCGTGATTGCCGGCGAAGACCAGGACGGCGATCCGCTCGAGCCGCGGCGGATGGCGGTCCTGCCAGCCCGAGAGCCAGGCCGCCAGCGCCTCGAGCCGTCCGAGCGCGCCCGGCGGCTTGGTCAGCACGGCATCGCGCGCCACCGCTTTCGCGGTCGCGGCCTCGCTGACGGCCGGCAGCTCCCGCATGCGGGAAGACAGGTAATCGTCGGGATACACGGGTAGGGTTCACGCCTGCGCAACGAAAGGCCGAGACCTAGCGCGGATCGCGCCACAAGTCACGACAGGCGGATGCCTTCGCGGCGGGGCGCCGGGGCCGCCGCCGAAGGAAGTTCAGCGCAGGCGGACGATCATGTACTTCATGAAGGCGTCGTCGACGGTCGCCTGCGCGCGGGCGCGCCACTGGCTGAAGGCGGCCTCGTAGTTCGGGAAGACGCCACAGACGTCGAGCGCGGAGAGGTCCCGGAAGACGCTGCCCTGCGGGTCCTCGACCCGTCCGCCCAGAACGAGAAACATCGGCTGATCTTCCTGGTCGAAGTCGCGGTGCGTGCTCATGCCTCTCTCCGGCGGTCTGACGCGTGCTGTCGATGCGGGGCTGGTATAGGCCGAAGCTCGGCCCGACCCAAGACGCAAGCGCGGCTGCGCGGATTTGTCCAAGTCCGGGACTTCCGGCCTAGAATCCGCGCAGGGAATCACAATCGCGTGGGAGGACGGGATGGCCGCAGCATTCAGCCTGGAGGAAGCCAACGGCGCCTTTCTCGAACGATTCGCGCCCTGGGTGCGGGATCTCGACTTCACCATCACCGCCGTCCGCGACGACGGGGTCGAGATGCGGCTGCCGCCCAGCGATCGCCTGTGCCGCATCGGCGGAACCCTGTCGGGCCAGGCGATCATGGCGCTGGCGGACACCTGCATGGTCTATTCGGTGGCCGCGGCGCTGGGCGGGTTCCGGGAAATGGCCACCGCCTCGCAGAACACCAGCTTCTTCCGTCCGGTGATCGACCGCGACCTGATCGCGACGGGCCGGATCCTGAAATCCGGACGCCTGCTGGTGTTCGGGGAAGTGACGATGCAGGCCGACGGCGATCCGCGCCCGGTGGCGCATGTCACCTCGACCTACGCCTTGCCGCCGCAGCGTTGATCGCCGCGGCGCCGGGACGGTGCGGTTCGCGGGTTTTAGAACAGGCGCGTTGCGCCTCTCAGCTCCAGGGATTGAGCATCAGCGTGATCCAGTCGACGAGACGGGCCCGCGCCGCGCGGTTGATCTCGAACTCCACGCCGCAGAAGCCGTCGCTGGCGTAGCGCACCAGGCCCGGGATCGGATCGCAGCCGCTCATCGTCAGCACCACCGCCTCGCCCTCGGCCAGAGGGGCGTCGGCGCCCAGCCGGGCGCCGAACGGCGAGAGGTCCTCGACGATCACCGCGATGCCGCCGCCGCGCACCCGCAGCTCGGCCTTCTCCCACAGATCCCAGCGGCGGGCCCGCCGGCGCTCCTCGCCGTAGCGGCGCCAGACCTTCGGGGCGATCACGTTGTTCATCGGCCCTGCCTTTCCTCATCGCGAAGACGGCGCGGGTCGGAAGAACCGCCAGCGCTGGATCGGGCCATGCTGGACCGGCTTCGTAAACAAAGGGTTTCGCGGCCGTGCTTTCCGACCCGTTCGGAGGCCCCTCAGTCGGGGGTCGCGCCTGGCCGGCGAACGAGGTTGAGGGCGGCGGCAAGCGCCAGCAGGCCGACGGTGATGAAGGCGAGGCGATAGCCGCCGCTGGCCTGCAACAGCGCGCCGAACAGCAGCGGACCCAGCAGCACGCCGGCGAAGGTGCAGAAGGCGATCCCGCTGGCCGCGCTGCCGCCGCCGTCGGCATCGGCGCGCGCCGCCTCGGCGAACAGCAGGCCGTTCCAGGCGCCGGCGGTGGCGCCGACCGCGACCCAGACCGCGGCCTGCGCCGAACCGGGCCAGCCGGGCGCCAGCAGCGCCAGCGCGGCCATGGCGCCGGCGCCGCCAAGGCCGATCGCCGCCAGGATCGTGCGCGGCGCCCGCAGGCCGTCGGCGAGCTGTCCCCAGATCACCCGGAAGGCGATGCTGGCGGCCTGCATGAGCGCGAACAGGCCGCCGGCCTCGATCAGGCTCAGGCCGATCTCGCGCACCTGGAAGGTGACGGCATAGGCGAAGACGCAGACCTGCAGGGTGCCGAACGCGAACGCCAGCAGCGCGAGCCGGCGGGTTCCGG
The DNA here is from genome assembly GCA_041940205.1 of Alphaproteobacteria bacterium. Taxonomy (GTDB): domain Bacteria; phylum Pseudomonadota; class Alphaproteobacteria; genus JBGTSP01. The sequence goes on along the minus strand of JBGTSP010000006.1, from coordinate 30,521 downwards.
CACGCACCAGGACGGCGGCAAGCGCGGTCTTCAGGCCCTCGACGGGCGACGCCGCGGACGGCGCGGCAGGCACGTCCAGGCGGCCGCGCAGGGGCTGGACCAGCAGGGCGGCGAGCAGCGCCAGCGCGATCGCCGCGCCCAGGGCATGCCCGTCGGACAAGCGGGTGGCCAGCGCCGGCAGCATCGCGCCGGCCGCCAGGCCCCCCAGCGCCACCCCGGCCTGGTTCACCGAGAACACCAGGTTGCGCCGGCTTTCCGGGACCACGCGGTTCAGGATGACGGAGGTGCCCGGCGTGATCGGCCCGTAGCCGAAGCCGACCAGCAGTGCCGCCGCCGGCAGCAGGGCCGGATGTCCCGTCAGCAGCAGACCGAGGCCGGCGGCCGCGGCCAGGGTCGCCAGTTGCAGCAGGCGCAGCGCGCCGAGGCGCCGGGCGAGCGCGCCGGTGGCCAGCGAGGCGGGCATCGCCGCCGCGAAGACCAGCGAGACATAGAGACCGACCGCACCGGCGTCGAGCCCGGCCCCGCCATAGGCCGGGGCGAGCACGGGCAGGGCGAGGAACAGCAGGCCGGAGAGCGCCTGCAACGCCAGGGTGGCGGCGATCACCGCCGGCAGGGCGGGCGGTCCGGCCGGTTGGTCCCGTTCAGCCATGCGGCCATACTGTCGGCATGCAATCCTTCTCCCTGACGCCCGAGGCGCTCGACAGCCGGGGCTCGCGCCTTGCCCGACCCGAATGCGTGCTGTGCACGCGGGCGGGCGATCTCTTCGTTTCCAACTGGCAGGGCGGCGTGACCCGGCTGACGCCGGACGGATCGGAAATCGATATCGTGGGCCGCCGGGCGGGGCAACCGCCGGTGGGCACCAACGGGTTCGCCATCGATCAAGAGGGATGTTTCCTGCTGGCCGACCTGCATGGCGAGGGCGGCGGGGTCTGGCGTCTCGCCCCCGACGGCGACCTGCGGCCGTTCCTGCTCGAGGTGGACGGGCGCACGCTGCCGCCGGCGAATTTCGTGGGGGTCGACGCTGCCGGCCGCACCTGGATCACCGTCTCCACCTGGCGGCAGCCGCGCGATCAGGCCTACCGGCCCGACTGGGCCGACGGTTTCATCGTCCTCGTGGACGGGCGCGGCGCGCGCATCGCCGCCGAGGGACTGGCCTATACCAACGAGGCCATCGTCCATCCGTCCGGCGCGTGGCTCTACGTCAACGAAACCTTCGGTCGGCGCACAAGCCGGATGGCGATCGCCGCCAACGGCGATCTGGGGCCGCGCGAGACCGTGGTCGAATACGGGGCCGGCACCTTTCCCGACGGGCTTGCCTTCGATGAAGAGGGAGGCTTCTGGATGACCTCGGTGGTCTCCAACCGGCTGATCCGGGTGGACGCCGACGGCGGACAGCAGCTTGTCCTGGAAGATTGCGATGCCGAGGCGCTGGCGGCGATCGAAACCGCGTTCCAGGCCGGCACGATGGGCCGGGAGCATCTGGATTCGCTGCCCCGCTCCCGCCTCGGCAGCATCTCGTCGATCGCCTTCGGCGGCCCCGACCGGCGCACCGGTTTTCTCGGCAACCTGCTCGACAGCCGGATCTACAGTTTCACCTCGCCGATCCCGGGCGCGCCGCCGGCGCACTGGGAGCGGCGCTTTTCCGGCTGATCGGCCGGCGGGAGACGAGGGCGGCCATGTCCGAACCGTTGCGTGTGGGCGTCGTCGGCGCCGGCTATTTCGCCGCCTTTCATCACGCGGCCTGGGCGGCGATGCCGGCGGCCACGCTGGCGGCGATTTGCGATTCCGACGCCGGGCGTCGCGATGCGGCCACCGCGGCCCATCCTGGTGTCGCGATGTTCGCCGATGCCGCGGAGATGCTCGCCGCCGGCGCGATCGACCTGCTCGACATCGCCACGCCGCCGGCCAGTCACGCCGCCCTGGTCGAACTTGCGGGCGCGCACGGCCTGCCGGCGATCTGCCAGAAGCCGCTGGCGCCCACCTACGAAGAGGCCGTCGCCATCGTCGAGGCCGCGGAAGCCGCCGGCATCCTGCTCGTGGTGCACGAGAATTTCCGCTTCCAGCCCTGGTACCGCGAGGCCCGCGCGCTGATCGAGGCGGGCCGGCTCGGCCGGCTACACGCCCTTTCCTTCCGGATGCGGCCGGGCGACGGGCAGGGGGCCGGCGCCTATCTCGACCGGCAGCCTTATTTTCGCGACATGCCCCGCTTCCTGGTGCACGAGACCGGGATCCACTTCATCGATACCTTCCGCTTCCTGATGGGCGAGGTCACCGGCGTGCAGGCGCGCCTGCGCCGTTTGAACGAGGGGATCGCTGGCGAGGATGCCGGGGTGATCCTGTTCGACTTCGAGAACCGCACCACCGGCCTGTTCGACGGCAATCGCCTGAACGAGCACCGTGCCGAAAACAAGCGGCTGACCATGGGCGAGATGTGGCTGGAGGGCGAGGCCGGCGTGCTGCGGCTCGATGGGGACGGCGGCCTGCACTGGCAGCCGCATGGCGGCGACGAGCATCCGCACGACTACACCTGGTCCCGCGACGGGTTCGCCGGCGACTGTGTCGGCGCCCTGCAGCGTCATGTCGTGGCGCATCTGCGCGACGGCGCGCCGGTGGAAAACACCGCGCGGGCCTATCTGCGCAATCTCGAGATCGAGGAGGCGGTCTACCGCTCGGCCGCGGAAGCCCGCCGGATCGCACTGCCGCCGGCCTGAAGCGGCGCCGCGGAAAGCGAAAGGGCCCGGGCGGCGATGCCGTCCGGGCCCTGTTTCGTGAAGCGATCGTTGGGCGTCAGTTCTTCTGGCCCATCACGATGCCGCCGGCCTCGTAGTCGGTGCCGGTGATCTTGATGCCGCCGCCCACGCCGGCGGTATTGTCCGTGCTGCTCTTGAAGAAGGAGGCATGGATCGAGCCCGAACGCCCGGTGGCGCTCGAGGAGATGTTGACGAAGAAGTTCGGGTTGCCGCCGTTCAGGCCCGCCGACGTCGTGGTGAAGCTGGCGCCGTCCAGGTTGTTGATGGTCGCCGTCGTCGCCGTCGGGTTGGCGAAATTGTAGGTCAGGTTGAAGTCCGACGCCGAGATGTACTGGCTCGTGCCGTTGTGGACGTTGACCACCGTGTTGCCGGTGAACGAGGCGGTGCCGGTCGAGGGAATGTCCGACGCGCTCGGCAGGTCGCCGGCCACGAACGGCGCCAGATGCGCCCGGAAGCGCGGATTGCCGCCCGAATTCGGCCGGTTGTCGAGGTTCCAGAAACCGAAGTTCAGGAAGGTGCAGGAGCAGATCGAGCTGCTGCCCGGCAGGGTGTTGTTGAAGCCGCTGAGGAAGGTGTCGCTCAGCAGCACCGAACGCTGGCGGAAATTGTTGGAATTCGCCGTCGAGCCCGAGGTGTTCACCGTCGAGGTCTGGTTCGGGGACTCGCGCATCGCGAAGGTGTCGTCGTCGATGAAGGCGCTGCGTCCCTGGTTGCTGCCGGTCAGGCCGCCGAAATTCAGCGTCTGGTCGTAGCTGGACGAGGAGATCATCATCTGCGCCGACGCCCGGTTGGTGGTGGCGTTGGTCGACAGGGTGAAGCTCGTCGGCAGGTTGTTCTTGTTCTGGTAGACCTCCTGCGAGACCGTGGTGCCGGTGATGCGCTGGTCCATCACCAGGCCGGTATAGCCGTTGCGGGTCCGCGTGGTCCGGCTGGTTCCGATGCCCGAGGGCAGATCCTGCTTGGTGGCGTACTGCTCCTGGAAATAGGTCTTCTGGTCGACCGACGTGTTCTCGAGGGTCTGGTTGAAGCCGGCGCCGGTCTGGCTGGAGCGCGCGACCGAGCCGGAATCGAAGAAGTTGGCGTCCAGCACGAAATAGTCCGGCGTGGTGGTGCCGGCGAAATTGTTGACCCCGTCCAGCGGCACGGAGGTGCCGCCGATGCCGCTGCGGTGAATGCTGTTCGAGGCGGCCAGCCGTGCCGTGCCGCGGGTGAAACCGCCGAGCGCGACACCTTCGTCGCCCGAGACATCGAAGGCCGAGCCGGTATAGCCGACCATCACCGATTTCTGGCTGCTGCCCGTGCCGACGATGACGACGGCGCCGAAGGCCGTTACCGAGCGCTTGTCGTCCGGGAAGCTCGCGAGATTCGGCGAATGGGCGATGAAGAACGGCGAGATCGAGGAGATCGCGCCGGTTTCCGAGTTCAGGTTGCCGCCGAAGGAGGCGTCGATGAAGGGAATCGAATAGTCGCCGGGGAAGCCCGGGTTCAACGTATAGGCCGCGATGCCCGAGGTCGGGAAGCTGCCCGTGAACGGGTTGCCGCCGAACAGGCTCGCCGGATTGTTGGAGGCGCCGGCTTCCTTCAGGGTGAAATAGGCGAACTGGTCGTCGGAACTGATGAAGCCCGTGCCGCTGACTTCGCCGGCGCCCGAGGACGTGCCGTCGGAGCCGAAGGTGAAGCTGCTGCCCTTCTGCGTCGCCGGCAGGCTGAACGAGGTGCTGCCGCTCGAGGCCGTGAACTTGCCGCCGGAGATCGCGCCGTCGGTGAAGCTGAACACCTTGCTGGTGTTGAAGTTGGCCCGCGAGGTGTCGAAATCGTAGCCGGTGAACGGCGGGTTGGAGATCGACCGGCCCTTGTAGGTGAGCGACGTGGAGATGCCGGTATTGCGCTGGCCGCCGGTCACGCCGGCCGTGGTGTCGGTCACCTGGTTCTGCTGCGCGTTCTGAACCTTGGCCTTGCTGTCGGACTGCTGCGCGTTCTCGCCACCGCGGTCGCCGCCGCCCGGGCCTGCCGGGCCCGCCGGCGCCACCGCGCCGGGATCGTTCTGCGAACCCAGTTCGGAGACCTGCGAGGAGGCGACGTCGTTGTCCGTCGGCTTGTTGTCGCCGGCGCCGCCGTCGGAGGCGCCGCTGCCCTCGAGCGCGGTCAGGGTGTCGCCGAGGCTGGTCACCGGGGCCGGATCGCTGGGCGGGGCGTTCGGATCGGCCGCCTGCATCTGCGAGCCCGGGCGCTGCGTGGCCTTCTGCACGCCGCCGGCGGACATGGTCATCTGATCGCCGAACACGAACACGCCGGTGGTCAGGGTCGGAGTTACCGAGATCAGGGCGATGCCGCCGCGGATGCCGATGGTCGCGGTCGGCGTTTTCAGCGTCATCGGCGTCTTCTTGGAGATCCGGCCGCCGACAAGGCGGAACAGGCCCTTGGTCGCCGACATCGCGATCTTGCCGGTCTTGGCGTCGGGGTCGTAGACGAACTCGTCGATCTTGATGTCCGAGTTCGGCCCGACGGTCAGCGCCGAACCGTCCAGCATCAGCATCTGCGTCTTGCCCTCGGGCCCGGTCTCGATCCGTTCCTGCTGGAAGACGTCGATGCCGACCTGCAGCACGCGGGTCGATTGATCGAGTGGTGTGCCCTGGGCGGCCGGCAGCACCGCCGAGGCCACGCCGGCCTGTCCCGCGGCCTGCGCCTGCGGCAGGCTCGCTCCCGTCGTGATCAACGCCACGGCTGCGGCGGAACCCAGCAACCACGTCATGCCGAACCGATCAACACGCCTCATGGCCCGTTTACTCCCTCGAATACGTCTCGGGTTTGTTTCCCCCACTCACGACTGGCTGGCGATCAGAACCGCAGCGAGGCGCCGATCGTTGCCGCCGTGTTGTTGTAGGAGAAGTTGTTGAAGGTGGAATCCACGTTGGTGCGCTGCAGGGTGCCGATGATCGCGAGATCCTGGCTCAGCGGCACCGTGGTCAGCAGGCTGAGGTTCCACTCCTGGTCATGCCGGGGACGCGCCGGATCGACCGCCGGGTCCGCCGCGTTGTAGCGGGTGAAGCCCAGAGAGGCCGACAGCGAGGATGTCCAGGGCAGGTTGGTCAGTTCGAACGGCGCCATGTAGGACTTGGTCACGCCGGCCGACAGCTCGGCCACCCGGTTGGAATGGATGCTTGCTTCGGCATCCTCGATGGTCAGCGAACCGCCGGTGTTGAAGATCAGGCCGTCGCTCACGTTGAACCGCAGCGCCAGCGCCGCCTCGGACTCGATCGAGTCCTGGGTGCGGGCCGTCGGCCGGTCGGAATTCGCCTTGAACTCCTTGATCTTGCTTTCCAGCGAAAGGCGCGCGTTGACCACCTGGGTGAAGCGGTTGTCGATCGCCATGCCGCCGCCGTAGAAGTAGAAATACGGGCTTTCGTCCAGCGTCACCTGGCCGCCGATCACGTAGGGACGCAGGGAGGCGGCTTCCGCGAACTCGGCCAGGAACTTGCCGCGCGGACCCAGCTTCAGCTCGGTATAGGACAGGTCGAGCTGCTTCTGGTCGTTCTGGCGCGACACGTAGACCTGCAGGTCGGCCTCGAAGGTCTCGCCGGATTCGAGCTGCGGGTCGTAGACATAGTTCAGCGAGCCGGAGAGGAAGACGTTGTGGTCGGTCTTCTTGGTGAAGCGGCCGTCCAGGGTGGCCTGCGCGCCCAGCAGGCTGATCGCCTCGCGTTCCGGGCCGGCATTGGCGTTGGTCTGGTAGCGGTAGCCGCCGTACAGCGAACCCGAGATGCGATGGTTCGAGAGGCGCTTGTCGATTTCCGCCAGGAAGGTCGCCACCCGGGCGCGCACGTCGTCGGGCACGTTGTCGCCCTGCACGGCGCGGGTCAGGTAGGTTCGGGCGATGGCGTAGGAACCGAGGCGGAAATACAGCACGCCCAGCTCCAGGCGCACCCGGGGCAGATCCGGGTTGAACAGCAGCATCCGCTCGAGCGCGGAGATCGCCGCCTCGTAGTCGCCGGTCTTGATCGCCAGTTCGGCGTATTTGAAGGTGATGTCGAGATCCGCAGGATCCTTCAGCATGATCTGGAAGGCTTCCTCGAACTGCTTTTCCAGCCGTTGCGGGTCGATCTCGGACGTCGTCTGGGCCTGGGCGCCAGATGCGAATGTCAATCCGAGTAACGAACCGGTGGCAACGACCGCGACACGTGCCAAGCGCTGAACCATGGCTCCGGGGCCCCCTCTGCACTCCAACGGGTCCGATCCCGGAAGGGCGCCCGTACACGTGGCGGTCCCCTGCCGTTTCGGTCCATTGCGAACCTAGCGGATTCGGCGCGAAATAGCGACCGATCCCTCAACATCGACGCAGGCCCGTCGCGCCCGCCGCCCCCCGCCCTGCAGGGCGATTCACCGGCGTCGCGCGAATCCCGCAACCTTCCTGGCAGATACTCTACCGCCACTGGCGAGGGCAGGGCAGTCCGAAAGCACCGGAATTGGCCAAAAAACGACCGGTCTGTTGCCTCAATGCCACAGTTTCAGCCGCGCAGGCGCCCGACAAAGGCGCTGACCGCGGCCCCGATCTCGTGCGGACTGTCCTCCTGGATGAAATGCGTGCCGGGGACGCGGGTTTCCTCGAGGTTGGCCCAGGTGCGCACGAAGTCGCGGGCCCGGCCGGTCAGGATCGAGCCCGGATCGGCGTCGATGAACAGTTTCGGCGGACTGGCCGGGTCCTGCATCCAGGCGCCGTAGGCCTCGACCAGCGCGACCACGTCCGCGGGCTCCCCCTCGATCGGGATCTGCCGCGGCCAGGTCAGCGTCGGCCGTCGGTCCTCGCCGGGATTGGCGAAGGGCTTGCGGTAGACGGCCATTTCCGCCTCGCCGAGGCCGCGGATCACCGCCGAGGGCAGCACGCCCTCGACGAACACGTTCTTCTGCAGCACCACCTCTTCGCCGGCCGGCGAACGGAAGGCCTGGAAGATGTTGCGGGCGTTGTCGGGCCAGTCGTCCCAGGTCACCGGCATCACCACGGCTTCCATGAAGGCGATGCCCTGCACCCGGTCGCGATGGAGATTGCACCAGTGGAGGCCGAGGGCCGAGCCCCAGTCGTGGATCACCCAGATCACCCGGTCGCCGACGCCGATCTGTTCCAGCAGGGCATAGAGATAGTCGGCATGCTCGGCGAAGGTGTAGCGGTCTGGCCCCGACTCCGGGAGTTTCTGCGAATCGCCCATGCCGATCAGGTCGGGCGCGATCAGCCGGCCCTGGCCCGCCAGGTGCGGCATCACGTTGCGCCACAGGTAGGACGAGGTCGGGTTGCCGTGCTGGAAGACGATGGCGTCCCCCTCGCCTTCGTCGACATAGGACATGACGAGCCCGTTGACGGTGGCGGTCTTCTTCTCGAAGGGGAAATCGGCGGAGATCTCGGTCATCGCGGAATCCTGTTTCAGGCGGGAGAGGGCTCAGGCCAGCCGGCTCTGGGCGCGCACGGAAGCGGTCGGCAGCCGGTCGAGCCGGGCATAGGCGTCGCCCGCGAACAGGGCGGGATCGGCCAGATAGTCCAGCAGCATGCCGGTCGCGTCCTCGCCCCAGAACAGTTCGTCGTCGATCGCCACGGTGGGAATGCCGAACACCCCGCGCGCGGCGGCCCGCTCGGTGTTCTCGCGCAGCGCCCGCTTGGCCCCGGGATCGGCGATACGGTCCGCCAGGTCGTCGATGTCCAGCCGTTCGGCCAGCATCGCCAGGCTTTCTGCGGCTTCGCCGTCCCGGCCCTCGCCCCAGACATGGCGGAAGACCGTGCGCACGACCGCAGGCGTGGCGTCCAGCGACAGGGTCAGGCGCAGCAGCGCCAGCGGGTTGAAGGGATGGCGCTCGGGCGTGCGGAAGGGCACGCCGCGGCGATCGGCCAGCCATTGGCAGTAACGGTACGTCTGCAGCCGCTTGGCGGGAATCTCGGCCGGGCCCAGATGGCCCCAATGGCCCAGCAGGCCGGCGAACAGCACCGGCCGCGGTACCAGCGTGACACCCGCCGCACCGTCGGCCAGCGCCTCGAACTGCAGATAGGCGAAGGGCGAGACATAGTCGAAATACCAGTCGACGCTTCGGGTCACCGGCCAGTCTCCCGGCGCCGGGGGGACGGCGCGCCGCGCCGGCATCCTGCCCTTGCCATGGCTCAGGCGCCCCGGAAGACGGGCTTGCGCTTCGCCAGGAAGGCGGCGATGCCTTCCTGGGCATCGGCCGTCACCATCATGTCGGCGATGTAGCGGCTTTCCTGTTCGAGCTGGGTCTCCAGGGTCTCGCCGAAGCTGGTCAGCGCCATGCGCTTGATCCCGCCATAGGCACAGGTCGGCCCCTGGGCGATCTGCCGGGCCAGCTTGCCGGCCTCCTCCATCAGTTCGGCGGCCGGCACCACCTTGTTGACGAGACCCCAGTCCAGGGCTTCCTCGGCGCTGAGGCTGCGGTTGGTGATCTGCATCTCCATCGTCCGCCGGTAGCCGATCAGCCGGTGCAGGTACCAGGTGGAGGAACCGTCGGGCGTGAGGCCGGCGGCGGAATAGGCCGAGACGAAGCGCGCCGTGTCGGCGGCGATGGCGAGATCGGGGCAGCAGGCCAGCGAGATCCCGGCGCCGGCGGCGACCCCGTTGACCGCGGCGATCACCGGCGGATCCATCCAGGCGAACTTGGCAACGGCGACATGGAGCTGCGTCGCCATCGCGTTGACATGCACCTTGCGCGCTTCCGGCTCGAGCGCGGCGAACTCCGAGAGGTCGCCGCCGGCGCAATAGGCCTTCTCGCCGGCCCCGGTCATCAGCACGCAGCGCACTTCCGGCGTTTGCATGATGGTGTAGGCGGCATCCAGCAGCTCGTCGGTCATCTGCCGGTTGAGTGCGTTGAACGATTGCGGGCGGTTGAAGGTGATCGTCGCCACCCCGTCCGCGATGGCGAGGTCGAGCGCCTCGTAGGCCATGGTCTTCCCTCCCTGGGTTTCTTGCCCCCATCATATCCCGGCGACAGCCGGGAGGGGGATGACAAGATGTCGGGAATGCATGAACGGGCAGTGGGTCTGCGCTTCCCGGAGGGACCGGTCGCCATGCCGGACGGCTCGGTGGTGCTGGTGGAATGTGCCCGCGGCACGCTCAGCCGGGTCGCGCCCGACGGCGCCGTCAGCGTCATCGCCGAGCCGGGCGGCGGTCCCAACGGCGCGGCGCTGGGCCCCGACGGGCGGATCTATCTCTGCAACAATGGCGGCTTCCGCTGGCACGAGGTCGGCGGACGGCTGCTGCCGGGCACCCAGCCGGAGGACTATTCGGGCGGCCGTATCGAGGCCGTCGATCCCGCCACCGGCGCGGTCGAGGTGCTGTACCGCGAATCCGACCGCGGCCCGCTGAACGGTCCCAACGACCTGGTGTTCGACGGCGACGGCGGCTTCTGGTTCACCGATCACGGCAAGACCCGGGAACGCGAGATGGACCTGGGCTACCTGCTGTACGGCCGGATCGACGGCAGCGAATGCCGCGAGGTGGTGCGCGGGCTGATCACCCCGAACGGGGTCGGCCTGTCGCCGGACGATTCCCGGGTCTACGTGGCCGAAACGCTGACCGGCCGGGTCTGGCAATGGGACGTCACCGCGCCCGGCGAGCTCCGGCTGGACGGCTCAGAGGGCGCCGCCTGCCGCGGCCGCCTGCTCGCCGGCCTGCCGGGCCACCAGTTGCTGGACTCGCTCGCGGTCGACGCCGAGGGCTGGGTCTGCGTGGCGACGATCCACAATGGCGGGATCACCGCCATCGCGCCCGACGGCGGGCGGATCGAGCATGTCGCGACCGACGATCCGGTCACCACCAACATCTGTTTCGGGGGCGCGGACCTGAAGACCGCCTACCTGACCCTGTCCTCGACCGGCCGCCTGGTGTCCTGCACCTGGCCGCGGGCGGGACTGCCGCTGCACTTCCTCAACCCGCGCTGATCCGCGATCCGCGCGCCGCCACCGCGCGCCGGGGCCGGTCCGGCGGGCGGACGCTACAGGCGGGCGTCGAGCCAGGCGCCCGCGCGCCCGATCGCCTCGCGACCCTCGCTCAGCATCGGGGCGAACAGGTGCCAGACATGCACCATGTCCTCGGCCACCTCGAGCTCGACCGCGACGCCCGCGGCCTCGGCCCGCTCGGCCAGCCGGCGGGAATCGTCGAGCAGGGTCTCCGCGGTGCCGACCTGGATCATGAGCGGCGGCAGGCCGGCAAGGTCCGCGTACAGCGGCGCGGCCAGCGGCTCGCGCGGATCGGCGCCTGCGAGATAGAGCCCGGCAAAGGCCAGCAGGCCTTCCTTGCGCACCATGGGATCGACATCGGCCTTCTCGCTCATGCTGGCGCCGGTCCCTTCCATGTCGACCCAGGGCGAGATGGCGAGCCCGCAGGCCGGCAGCGGCGCGCCCGCGTCGCGCAGTTTCAGCAGGCAGGCGACGGTCAGCCCGCCGCCGGCGGAATCGCCGGCGATCGCGCTGTGCGCGGGATCCGCGCCCTCGTCGGCCAGCAGCCCGGTCCAGGCCGCCACGGCGTCCTCGAGCGCCGCCGGAAAGGGATGCTCGGGCGCCAGGCGGTAGTCGATCACCGCGACCCGGGCGCCGGCCGCGGCCGACAGGTTCGCCGCCAGCGTGCGGTGGGTGTTGGGCGAGCCGATCACGTAGCCGCCGCCGTGCAAGTAGAGGATCCAGCGACCCTCCCCGACGTCGGGGGCGCTGACGATCTCCGCCGGGACGCCGCCGACCGGCCGCGTCTCGATCTCGGTGCCGACGGGGCAGGGCAGGAATTCGGCCAGCTTCTCGAAGCGCTCGCGCAGGATCTCGATCGTCGGGTTTTCCGGCGGCGGGCTGGCGGCCAGCAGGGCGCGCAGGTTGGCGAGTTCTTCGGCGCTCATGGCGTTCTCCGGGGTCGGTCGGCGGGGGGACGGATCAGCGCTGCTGCAACGCGTTCAGGGCGGCGGTGAAGCCCGACAGCGAGGCGGGAATGTTGATCCGGCGCTTCAGCAGGTCGACATAGCTGACGGTGAACTTCTGGCCGCGCTGCATCGACGCGATCAGTTCGGGCGTCAACTTCATGCTCGCCCGGCAGCCCTGGGGATGGCAGAACTCGTAGCCCACGGTCGCCGGTTCGCCCTCGTCGATCTGCAGCGACACGCCGGCCGCCAGCAGGGTGTTGAGCTGCACCTCGAACACCGCGATCGGATCGGGCTGGTCGGGCAGGAAGCCGATCATCGCCAGCAGAACCCGCTGGTTGGTGTCCTTCAGGCGCACCAGGTGGATCATCCGGCACTGGACGGGCTGGTCCGCCTGCACCTGTTCGCAGCGGACCTTCCAGTCCTTGAAGGTATTCTCGGTGGCCGACTGGGCCCGCGCCGCCGTTGTCGCGGCGGCGAGCAGCAGGGCGGCAAGAACGGAAGCGAGGAGGTGACGCATCATGACGCTGTTATACAAAGAATTGCCGGCGGGAATAGGGGGCGGTCGATGACGGCCGGCGCCCTGCCGCCGGACACCCTGTCGCGGCTTGCCGGGGTCTCCACCGCCACGCTCAGCATGCAGCTTCTCAAGCGCGGCCTGCGGGCCTGCTATCTCGCGGGGCCCCGGCCGGTGAACCCGGCGGCGGAGAGTTTCGTCGCCGAGGCCTACACCCTGCGCTTCATTCCCTACCGCGAGGACCTGGCCGATCCGGCGGTTCTCGGCGATCCCGAATATGCCCCGCGCAAGGCGATCGAGGACATTCCGCCGGGCCAGGCCCTGGTGATCGACGGCCGCGGCGACCCGCGCGCCGGCACCATCGGCGACATTCTCTGCGCGCGGCTCGCCCGGCGCGGGATCGCCGCGGTGGTCACCGACGGGCCGGTGCGCGACCTCGCCGCGATCCGCGAACTCGACCTGCCGGTGTTCGCCACCGGCGGCGCGGCGCCGGCCAGCCTGACGGTGCATGTCGGCGCCGATCTGCAGCGGCCGATCGGCTGCGGCGGTGTCGCCGTGCTGCCGGGCGACGTGCTGCGTGGCGACGGCGACGGGGTGGTGGTGATTCCCCGGGCGCTCGCCGCGGAGATCGCCGGCGACGCGATCGAACAGGAGCGTCTCGAGACCTTCCTCAAGCAGCGCGTGCTCGACGGCGCGCCGACCATCGGCACCTATCCCCCGGACGCCGGGACCCTGGCGGCCTATCGCGACTGGTGCGCCGCGCGGGACGACGGCGGGAAAGGCGACTAGGCCGGACCCAGGTCCGCGGCCGCCGCCCGCACCGCGTCCACCGCCTCGGGATTGAGCAGCGCCGTCAGGTCGCCGGGATCCTGGCCCAGCACCGCAGCGCGGATCACCCGGCGCATGATCTTGGTGTTGCGGGTGCGCGGCAGGTCCGGCACGAACAGGACGTGGCGCGGCCGGAAGGACTTGCCGAGGCCTTTCGCGACGGCCTCGCGGACCGCTGCCGCGGCGGCCTCGTCGCCGGCGCCGCCGGGCGCGGCGATGCAGACCAGCAGCACCGCCTGGCCCGAGCGCGGGTCGGGAATGCCGATCGCCGCGGCCTCCGAGACCTCGCCGCTGGCCATCGCCAGACCCTCGATCTCCGCCGGGCCGGTGCGCTTGCCGGAGATCTTGATGGTGTCGTCGGAACGGCCGTGCAGGTACCACATGCCGTCTTCATCCCGGCTGGCCCAGTCGCCGTGCCGCCAGACGCCCTCGAACATCGACCAGTAGGTCTCGATGTAGCGCTCGTCGTCGCGCCAGAGCGAACGGGTGAGACCGATCGAGGGCGACTTCAGTACCAGTTCGCCGACCTCGCCGGGGCCGACGGGCCGGCCCGCCTCGTCGAAGATGTCGGCATCCATGCCGGGCACCGGGCCGGCGAAGGACATCGGTTTCAGCGGATGGATCACGGTGCCGCAGAGAATGCCGCCGGAGATCTCGGTGCCGCCGGTCCAGTTCAGCAGCGGCGCCCGGCGGCCGCAGACATTGTCGAAGAACCAGTGCCAGGCTTCCCCCGTCCAGGGCTCGCCGGTGGAGGCGCAGACCCGGAGCGAGGAAAGGTCGTGCGCCCGCACGTCCTCCAGCCCGTAGCGCATCAGGCCGCGTACCGCGGTCGGCGCGATCCCCATGACGCTGACGCCGTGACTTTCGACCAGCCGCCACATCCGTCCGGTGTCGGGATAGTCGGGACCGCCTTCCGCCAGCACCAGGCAGGCGCCGGTGAGCGTGGCCGCCATCGCCGTCGCCGGTCCGACGACCCAGCCGAAATCGCTCATCCACATCAGCCGGTCCCCGCCCTTCAGGTCGAGGCAGTGGGTGAAGTCGCAGCCGATCTTCGTCGCGAAGCCGCAATGGGTGAGGATCGATCCCTTCGGCTTGCCCGTTGTGCCGGAGGTGTAGACCAGCAGCAGCGGTGCGTCGGCATCGACGATGGTGGCCGGCCGGTCGTCGGGCTGATCGGCGACCAGCGCGGCCCAGTCCCGGTCGCGGGCCTGCGTGCAGGCTGCCGCGTCGCCGAGCACGACGACATGGCTGACGGCGGGCAGTTCCTCGAGCGCCTCGTCCAGCGTTTCCTTCATAGCCACCGGACGGCCGCGGCGCTGGGTCGACTGCACGGTGATCACGCCGGTGGCGCCGGCGTCCTGCAAGCGGGTGACGATGGCGCCGGGCCCGAAGCCGGAAAACAGCGGCACGCAGACGGCGCCAATGCGGGCGATGGCGAGAAAGGCGGCGACCACCTCGGGGCACATCGGCATGTACAGTCCGATCGCGTCGCCCGGACCGTAGCCCAGTGTCGCGAGGCCGCCGGCCAGCCGGCAGGTCTCGCGGTCGAGCCGGGCATAGTCCCAGTCCCGGCGCGATCCGTCCTCGCCCTCCCAGGCGATGGCGGGCCGTGCGGCGACCGGCGTGCCGCGGTGGCGGTCGAGGCAGGTCTGGGTCACGTTCATCCGGCCGCCGACGCACCAGCGGGCCCAGGGCGCGCCCCGGGACAGGTCGCGCACCTGCGCGTAGGGGGTTTCGAAGACCAGGCCCAGGTCGGCGATCAGGGCCGACCAGTACCAGTCGGGGTCCTCGCCGGCCCGGCGCACCAGGTCGTCATAGTCGGCCACCCCGTGCGCGGCCATGAAGCGGCTGACATTGGCGTCGGCGACGCTGGCCGCGTCGGGCCGCCAGACGATCGCGTCATTCATGCCTGATTCACTCTCTTTCACGCCCGCACCTTCTCGCTTTGTTAAGACCCGGGCGGCCATGCTCGCGCGCGAGATGACCTTTCAGGCTGCCCTCCCCAACGACGGGTTCGAACCGCGCGCGCTCGCCTCGCCGGTCCGGATCCTGGTTGTAGACGATCACGACGGGGTCCGCACCGTGACCTCGGCGATGTTGCGCGAGTTCGGTTTCGAGGTCGTGGCCGTCGCCAACGCCACCGAGGCCCTGCTTGCGGTCTGCGTCGATCTGTTCGACCTTGTCCTGATGGACATCAACCTGCCCGACAGCAACGGCATGGACGTGACCGGCATGCTGAAGGCGCAGAGCGGCTGCGCGGACCTGCCGGTCATCGCCTTCACCGGCGGCGACCGCGACGGGATGCGCCGGCAGGCGCTGGCAGCCGGCATGCAGGACCTGCTGGCCAAGCCCTTCCAGCCCGCGGATCTCCGGCGCATGGTCGAACGCTGGGCCCGGTTGCCGGCGACGCCGGCCGGAGTCGGACGACCCGATCGGGGCATGAGCCGGGCCGAAGCCGAAGCGCTGTTGCGGCCGTTTGCCGAACGGGCCGGCAGCTTGCTGCGGCGCTGGCGGGAGGGCGTATGAACGACAGGTCGAAAACCGGTCCCGACGGGCTGCAGGCCGCCGAGGAGATGGTCTCGGCGCTGGGCAGCCAGATCGTCCGTTTCGTCGGCGACGACCTGCGGGCGATCGGGGAATCGGTGGCCCAGCTTGAATCCGACGATGCCGATCGCGAGGCCGCCGCCGCCCGCATGCAGTCGGCGGCCCACAACATCAAGGGAATCAGCGGATCGCTCGGCTACCACCTGCTCAGCGATCTTGCTCAGCGTCTCGCCCTGCTCAGCGAACTGGCGCCGCTGTCGCCGCGCCTGCCGGTGGTCGCCGGCCTGTGCCTGCAGGCGATGACCGCGATCGTCGAGAACCGGGTGACCGGGCTGGCCAACGGCGCCGGCGACGACCTGGTCTCGAGCCTCGATGCGCTGAGCAAGCTGATCGCCGAGGAAGCCCGGGACGACGCCGACGGCGGCAACGGCACCAACGGCTGAAGCCTCCACCGCCCTGCCGGCCCATTCTCGGGCCCGCGCCCTCAGTAGCCGGCGGTCCTGTCCACCAGATGTTCCATTTCCTCGCCGGCGAGGCAGCGTCGGACCTGCGCGGCGAGAATGCGCGCGCCGGTCCGCGGTTCGGACAGGCTCGAGACGTGCGGCGTCACGACGATGCCGGGATGGCGCCAGTAGGCGTGCCCTTCGGGCAGCGGTTCGGTCTCGAACACGTCCAGGCTGGCGCCGGCCAGGTGGCCGCTGTCGAGCGCGGCCATCAGGTCGTCGGCGACGACATGGGCGCCGCGCGCGCAGTTGATCACCACCGCCTTGCGCGGCAACAGCGCCAGCCGCTCCGCGTCCAGCAGGCCGCGGGTATCGTCGGTCAGCGGCAGCAGGCAGACGAGGAAGTCCGACTGGCCGAGCACGGTCGGCAGCATGGCCGCGCCGAACCGGCAGTCCACCTGCGCCAGCGTCTGCGGCGTCCGGCTCCAGCCGACCACGCGAAAGCCCAGCGCCGCGAGCCGCAGGGCGCAGACCCGGCCCAGGCTGCCCAGGCCGAGAATGCCGACGGTGACGTCGCGCGCGTCCCGCCGGGGGCGCTGCCGCCACTCTCCCGCCGCCTGCTGGCGCAGGTAGTGGCCGGTGCCCAGATGGTGGTGCAGCACGTGCCCGCAGACATGCTCGGCCATCCGCTCGGCCATCAGCGGGTCGACGAGCCGGGCCAGCGGCACGCCCGGCGGCAGGCCGGCGACATGGTCGACCCCGGCGCCCAGCGAACACACGCCCTGCAGGTTGTCGCAGCCGTCGAGCGCGCCCGTCGGCAGGTTCCAGACGATGGCGAAGGCGATGTCCTCCGGCCGGCCGATCTCGGGCCAGACCCGGATCTCCTGTTCCGGCAGTTCCCGGCCGAGGGCCTCGAGCCAGACCGGGGCGTTTTCCCAGGGAGTGTGAAACAGGATCGCCATGCGTCGCGTGCTCCGGAAGTTGTCTGGTGTATCCTAACCCGGCCGCCGGCGCTCCCGGCCTCGGGGACGGGGGGACGACAGGAAAATTCATGGCCCGCTACGAATACGAGACCGTCGACGTCTTCACCGCAGAACGCTTCGGCGGCAACCCGCTCGCAGTGGTGCCCGACGCGCGCGGTCTTTCGGACGCGCAGATGCAGGCGCTGGCGGCCGAGTTCAACTATTCGGAATCGACCTTCGTGCTGCCCCCGGACGATCCGGCGAACGACGCCCGGGTGCGCATCTTCACCCGCACCCGCGAGGTGCCCTTCGCCGGCCATCCCAACGTCGGCACCGCCTATGTGCTGGCCCGGCGGGGCGCGCTGTTCGGCCGCGCGCCGGGCCCGCACCTTCGGTTCGAGGAGGCGGCCGGTCTCGTGGCCGTCGACCTGCGCGAAACAGACGGCGCGGTGACGGGCGCGCGCATCCGGGCGCCGCAGCCGCTCGCGACCGGGCGAACGATGCCGGCCGGGATTTTCGCGGCCTGTCTTTCGCTGCCGCCTTCGGCGGTTATCGAGCGCCACCATCCGCCGCGGATCGCTTCGGTGGGGCTCGCCTTCTACATGGGCGAACTGGACGACGCGGCGCTGGCCGCGGCGCGGCCGGATACGGCGGCGATGTCCCAGGCGCTCGAGGAATACGGCAGGGACGCGCCGATGAACGGCCGGATCTCGCTGTTCGCCTATGCCCGCGAGGGCGACGGCATCGACAGGCTGCGCGCCCGGATGTTCTCGCCGCTGTCGGGCACCCACGAGGATCCGGCGACCGGCAGCGCCTGTTCCGCGCTGGGCGCCCTGCTGCTTTCGCTCGATCCGCGGCGCGAGGCCGAGGAGGTTCTGGCGATCCGCCAGGGCATCGAGATGGGCCGCCCGAGCGCGCTCGAGGTCGCCGTGCGCAAGCGCGGCGGCGCGGTGGACGAGGTCAGCGTCGCCGGACCCTGCGTCGCGGTCATGCGCGGCCATGTCGAAGTCTGATATCAGGGAGGCGGCGATAAGGAAGGGGCCGGCAGCCGGCCCGCGAACCCGGGAGGATGCCGTGGCACGAATGCTGACCCTGGCGGCGGGCCAGATGGGCCCTGTCGCCCGCGACGAAACCCGAGAGCAGGTGGTGGCGCGGCTGGTGGCGATGCTGCGCGAGGCGGCCGATCGCGGCGCCGACCTGATCGTATTCCCGGAGATGGCGCTGACCACCTTCTTTCCGCGCTGGTGGATCGAGGACGAGGCCGAACTCGACAGCTTCTACGAAGCCGAGATGCCCAATCCCGCCGTCGCGCCGCTGTTCGAGGCCGCGCGCGAACGCAACATGGGTTTCTACCTGGGCTATGCCGAACTCGTCCGCGAGGCCGACGGCCGCAAGCGGCGGTTCAACACCTCGATCCTGGTGGACCGCGCCGGCGCCATCGTCGGCAAGTACCGCAAGGTGCATCTTCCCGGCCACGCCACGTACGAGCCGCAACGGCCCTGGCAGCATCTCGAGAAAGGCTATTTCGAACCCGGCGATCTCGGCTTTCCGACCTGGCGGACGATGGACGCGGTGATGGGGATGTGCCTGTGCAACGACCGGCGCTGGCCCGAGACCTGGCGCTGCCTCGGCCTGCGCGGAGTCGAACTGGTGATGCTCGGCTACAACACCCCGGTCGGCAATTCGGTGGCGGCGGAATCCCCGCACCTGCGGATGTTCCACTCGCACATGTCGATGCAGGCCGGCGCCTACCAGAACGGCACCTGGGTGGTCGGCACCGCGAAGGCCGGGCTGGAGGAGGGCGTCGACATGATGGCCGGCTCCTGCATCGTCGCCCCCACCGGCGAGATCGTGGCGCTGGCGACGACGAACGGGGACGAGGTCATCGTGCACCGCGCGGACATGGAGCGCGGACGCTACATCCGCGACACCATCTTCAACTTCGCCGACCACCGGCGGATCGAGCATTACGGCATCATCGCCGGCCAGACGGCGCCGGTGGCGCCGGAGTGACGCCGCGATGGCCGCCCGCATCCTCGTCGTCAATCCCAACTCCAGCCAGGCCGTGACCGACGGCATCGACCGGGCGCTGGATCCGCTGCGCTTCGAGGGCGGCCCGGCGATCGCCTGCCGGACGCTGGCCGAGGGCCCGCCGGGCATCGAGAGCCAGGCCCATGTCGACGCGGTCGCCGGACCGCTGTGCGACCTGATCGCCGCCGAGGCGGCGGCCACGGACGCCTTCGTGATCGCCTGTTTTTCCGATCCCGGCCTGGCCCAGGCCCGCGAGCGCGTGGCGCCACCGGTGTTCGGCATCTCCGAGAGCGGAATCCTGGCGGCGCTGTCGCTGGGCGAGCGCTTCGGCATCATCGCCATCCTGCCGACCTCGATCCCCCGCCATCGCCGCTATGTCCGCCAGCTCGGCCTCGAGGCCCGCCTCGCCGGCGACCGGGCGATCGGCATCGGTGTCACCGGGCTCGCGGGCGGCGACGACGTCCTGGAGCGGATGCAGGCGGTGGGTCGGCAACTGATCGAGGAGGACGGCGCCGACGTGCTGATCCTCGGCTGCGCCGGCATGGCGGACCGGCGGGCGGCGCTGGAAGAACGGCTCGGCCGGCCGGTGGTCGATCCCTGCCAGGCCGCCACGGCCCAGGCCCTGGCGGCGGTGCGGCTGGGCTGGCGCCGGCCCGGCAACCGGGCCGGCGAGGGGACCATCGCGGCCACGGGAGGAACGGCATGAGCTACGATCTGGTCATTCGCGGCGACCTGGTGTTGCCCGAACAGGTAATCGCCGACGGTTTCGTGGCGGTGAAGGATGGGGCGATCGCGGCCCTGGGCGCCGGCGCGCCGCCGCAGGCCGGCGCCGTCAGCGACCATCGCGGCTGCTGGATCCTGCCGGGAATCATCGACGGCCAGGTGCATGCCGGCAGCGAGCACGGCCATCCCGGGCTCGAGACCCTGACCGAGGCCGCCGCCGCCGGCGGCGTCACCACCGTGGTCGACATGCCCTACGACGAGCCGCAGCCGGTCATGGACGCGACGATCCTGGCCGAGAAGGTCGCGGCCGTGGACCGGTTCGCCCATGTCGATGTCGCGCTCTACGGCTCCTTCGCCAAGGGAGACGGCTGGCAGCGCATCGCCGAACAGGCCGCGGGCGGCGTCTGCGCCTTCAAGATCGCCACCTACCAGGCCCATCCCACCCGCTTCCCGCGGCTCTCGCCGCCGGAAATGCTGAACGGGTTCCGCGAGATCGCGAAGACCGGGCTGCCGGTCGCGGTGCACAACGAGGACATGGAGCTGGTCGACGACTGCATCGCCCGGCTCAAGGCCGGGGGGCATACCGGCCCGGAATGGCATTCGCCCTCGCGACCGCCGCTCGCCGAGAGTCTGGCCAACTGGCAGATCCTGGAGATCGGCGCCGAGGCCGGGGTGCGCGCGCATATCGTGCATACCTCGATCCCCCGGGCCTGCACCCAGGCGGCCTGGTTCCGCGAGGCCGGCCATGTGGCGACGGTCGAGACCTGCGTGCACTACCTGCTGTTCACCGAT
Source organism: Alphaproteobacteria bacterium (assembly GCA_041940205.1). GTDB lineage: Bacteria > Pseudomonadota > Alphaproteobacteria > JBGTSP01. The sequence continues at coordinate 10,039 of JBGTSP010000006.1, read as the reverse complement.
GCCGATGTCGCCCGGCTGGGCGGCCGGCTGAAGGTCAACCCGCCGATCCGCGGCGCGGAAGAGCGGGAAGCCCTGTGGGCCTGCATCGAGAACGACGAGATCGTGTTCGTCTCCTCCGACCACGGTCCCTGGTCGCTGGAGCGCAAGACCCGCGCCGACATGTTCGCCAATGCCGCCGGTGCGCCCGGCGTCGAACTGCTGCTGCCGGCCTTCTATACCGGCCTGATGCAGCGCAGCGGCGACATCCGGATCGCGGCGCGGATGCTGGCCGAGGGACCGGCCCGCTTCTTCGGCCTGTGGCCCCGCAAGGGGGGGCTGACGCCCGGCGCGGACGCCGACATCACCGTGCTGTCGCGCGAGGCCTGGACGGTGCGCGAGGCCGAATTGCTGGGCGTGCAGAAATGGTCGCCCTATGACGGCATGGAGATGGCCGGCCGCGTCGCCGCCGCCTGGCTGCGCGGCGAACCGGTGTTCGACGGCGAGAAGGTGCTCAGCCGGCCCGGCCAGGGCCGTTTCCTGCGTCCCGTCGCCGCCTAGGCGTCAATCCGGGTCCAGCGCCAGCCGTCCCGGAATGTCGGCGATGCTGTCGATCGCCTCGACCCGGTAGTCCCCCCCGGCCACCGCCAGCGCATTCTCGCGCTGCGCCGTGCCGAAACCCGTCAGCACGTGCAGGCCGCCGGCGGTCCCGGCGCGCCGGCCGGCCAGCATGTCGCTGGCGAGGTCGCCGGCCATCCAGGACGCGGCGAGATCGACGTCGAGCGCGGCCGCGGCCGCCAGCAGCATCTGCGGGCCGGGCTTGCGCGCGGGATGGTCGGGATTGTCGTAGGGCGGCCGGCCCTGCGGATGGAACGGCGCGGCGCAGACGGAATCGATCCGCGCGTCGAGCCCGGCCAGTTCGCCCAGCAGGCGCTGCTGCACCGCGTGGAACTCCGGCCAGCCGTAGTAGCCGCGGCCGATGCCGCCCTGGTTGGTCACCATGCAGACATGCCAGCCCGCCCGGTTGGCGGCCCGGATGGTCTCCGCCGCGCCCGGGATCAGCGCCACCTTGTCGGGCTCGTGCAGGTAATGGGTGTCGACGATGATGCAGCCGTCGCGATCGAGGAACAGCGCCGGCGCCCGCCGCCGCTCGCCCCGGATCTCGACCCAGACCTCGTCCGCGGTGAGGGGATAGGCCTCGCTCATGCTCAGATCGTGCCGGCCTCGCGCAGCGCCGCGATCTCGTCGGCCGCGAGGCCGAACTCGGCCAGCACCTCGTCGGTATGCTCGCCGCATTCCGGCGCGGCGCGGGTGACGGTGGAGGGGGTGCGGCTCATCCCCACCGGCTGGCCGACGACGTTCATCGTGCCCAAGCGTCCGTGTTCGACCGGGCTCACCATCCCGAGATGGCGAACCTGCGGATCGGCGAAGGTCTCGTCGATCGAATAGATCGGCCCGCAGGGCACGCCGGCCTCGTTCATGACGGCGACCCAGTGGGCGCTGCTCTCGGCCCTGGTGCGGTTCTCGATCTCGGCGTTCATCGCGTCCCGGTTCTTGAACCGGGCGCCGGCGGTGGCGAAGCGCGGATCGCTTTCCAGTTCCGGCGCCGACAGGGCGGCACAGAAACGCCGGTAGATGTGATCGCCAGCGGCGGCGATGTTGATGTGGCCGTCGGCGGTGGCGAAGACCCCGGTGGGGATGCCGGTCGGATGGTTGTTGCCGGCCTGCGGCGGCACCTCGCCGCCGATGGTCCAGCGCGCGGCCTGGAAGTCCAGCATGGCGATCTGGCACTGCAGCAGCGAGGTGGTGATCCATTGCCCCTCGCCGGAGACCTCGCGTTCGAGCAGGGCGGACAGCGCACCGATGGCGCCGTACATGCCCGTCGTCAGGTCGGCGATGGGAATGCCGACGCGCACCGGTCCCTGGCCCGGCAGGCCGGTGATCGACATCAGCCCGCCCATGCCCTGGGCGATCTGGTCGACCCCGGGCCGGTCGGCATAGGGCCCGTCCTGGCCGAAGCCGGAGATCGAGACATAGACGATGCCCGGGTTGAGCGCGCGCACCGCCTCGTAGTCGATGCCCAGCCGGTGCTTCACCGCCGGCCGGTAGTTCTCGACGATGACGTCGACCTCGGCCGCCATGCGCAGGAACAGGGCGGCGCCCTCGGGATGCTTCAGGTTCAGCGTCAGGCTGCGCTTGTTGCGGTGCAGGTTCTGGAAATCCGGACCGTGCCGCGGTCCGCCGAGGCCGACCTCGCCGGGCTTCGGCGGCTCCTCCACCTTGATCACGTCGGCGCCCCAGTCGGCGAGCTGCCGCGCGCAGGTGGGTCCGGCCCGCGCCCGGGTCAGGTCGAGAACGCGGAAGCGCGACAGGGGCAGCGGCTGAACCATGGGAGAAACCTCGTTGTCGGGAAGCGGGAACAGTCTATCAGGTCACGCGTCCAGCGTGCCGGGTGGCAGGTCGAGCCGGTAGAAACGCGCGGCGTTGCCGGCGAACAGGTCGACCTGTTCGGCGCGCGGCCGGCCGGCGACGATCTGCTTGAAGCCGCTGAAGATGGTGTCGAAGCTCGCGCGCAGGGAATCCACCGGGAAGTTGGAAGCGAACATGCAGCGGCGCGGACCGAACAGGTCGATCAGTTCGTCCACGATCGGCCCGTTGCTTTCTACGGTCCAGGCGCCCTCGCCGGGATCGCGCAGGCACAGGCAGGACAGCTTGACCATCACGTTCGGCAGTTCGGCGAGCGCCTGCACGCCCCGCCGCCACAGCGCCAGGCCTTCCGGCGAGCGGTCCCAGGGAAAGCCGGCATGGTTCAGCACCACCGCGAGGCCGGGGAACAGCCGCACCGTCTCGGCGGCTTCCTCGAGATGCCAGGTCGGCACCCGCAGGTCCCAGCTCAGGCCGCGTTCCTGCAGGACCGCGAGGCCGCGGTGCCAGGCCGGATCGGCCAGTGTCCCCGGCGCGCCGGGCCGGTAGTCGGCCAGCAGGTGCCGTTCCGGCACGGTGACGGGCTTCGAGCGGATGCCGCGAAACAGCGCGGAGGCGGCGTGGCGGTCGAGAATCGCTTCCAGGTTGTCGGCATGCAGCCAGGCATGGCCGACAATCGCGTTCGGCATGCCGCTTTCCGCGTGCTGCGTTTCCAGCCAGGCCGTCTCCTCGGCCTGCAGGCCGCGGTCGCACTCGGCCTCGACATGCACCGTGGCGACGACGCGGTGTCCGGCCGCATCCCGCCGGTAATCCGCGGGCAGATAGGTCCGCCGGATCGCCGCATAGTCGCCCAGGAAGAAATCCGGTTCCGGCTCCGCCAGGAACGGATAGTGCAGGCGCTCCAGATCCCACAGGTGATGATGGGCGTCGACGATCGGCAGACTGTCGGACACGGGGCATCGGCCTTTCTCTTCGCTCGGGCCCTCGCCTAGGATGGCCGCGAACGGGATCGGGAGGAATGGCGGTGGCGGCGAACGGACAGGGCCCGCTCGGCGGGGTGACGGTGATCGAACTCTGCCACGTGATGGCGGGGCCGACCTGCGGCCTGATGCTGGCCGATATGGGCGCGAATGTCATCAAGGTGGAGAAGCGCGACGGCGGCGACGATACCCGCAAGACCCTGCCGCCGGACATCAACGGCGAAAGCGCGGCCTTCATGATGATGAACCGCAACAAGCGCGGCATCGTCGTCGACCTGAAAACGACGGCCGGCCAGGACGTGGTGCGCCGCCTGCTGCGCCGCGCCGACATCGTCACCGAGAATTACCGCAAGGGTACGCTGGCCCGGCTGGGCCTCGATTACGAGGCCCTGCGGCGGGACAATCCCGGCCTGATCCTGGGCGCGATCTCGGGTTTCGGCCGCAGCGGTCCCTATGCCGAGCGCGCCGGCTTTGACCTGGTGGCGCAGGGCATGAGCGGCCTGATGTCGATCACCGGCGAGAGCCCCGACCGCCCGCCGGTCAAGGTCGGCGCGCCGGTCGCCGACATCACCGCCGGCCTGCTGCTGGCGCTCGGCGTGGTCTCCGCCTACGTCCACCGACTGAAGACCGGCGAGGGGCAGATGGTCGACACCTCGCTGTTCGAGGCCGGCATCACCCACACCTACTGGCAGTCCGCGATCGCCTTCGCCACCGGGACCTCGCCGCTCGCCATGGGTTCGGCGCACCCGCTCAACGCGCCCTACCAGGCGGTGCGCACCGCCGATGGCTACATCAATATCGGCGCCGCCAACGACAAGAACTGGCGCCTGATGCTGGCCGCCATCGGCCGCGAGGAACTCGGCAGCGATCCGCGTTTCGCCGAGAATGCGGGGCGCATGGAGAATCGCGAGGCGCTGATCGCCACCCTGGAAGAGAGCTTCACGGCCCGCTCGTCCGCCGACTGGCTCGCGATTCTCGAAGAGGCCGGCGTGCCGGCCGGTCCGATCCTGAATGTCGGCGAGATGCATGCCGATCCCCAGGCCATCGCCCGGGACATGGTGCCGACGGTGGCGCATCCTCGCGCCGGGCCGGTGCAGACCATCGGCCTGCCGCTGAAATTCGCCGACACCCCGGGCAGGGTCGCCGCACCGGCGCCGCTGTTCGGCCAGCATACCCGCGAGGTGCTGGCGGAGTTCGATTTCGGTGCGGAGGAAATCGACCGTCTGGCGGCCGAGGGCGCGATCTACTGCGGCGACTGAGACGGCCTTTCGGGCGCCGGCGACCGCGCGGACGTCAGCCCAGCTGACGTGCCGTCGCGCACAGGCGGTGCCCGTCTCCGGAAGTCGGGCGGGGCAGATCGAGACGCGCGCCGACCCGCTGGCGCAGCAGCCGGCCCATGGTGCAGGCCGCCCCGTTGAGGCGAAGGCTCCAGCCTTCGAGCAGCATGTCCGTCAGTTCGTTCTCCGCTTCCGTCAGCACCGCCTGCAGGCGGGCCCGTTCGGCCGGCGTCGTGCCGGCCTCGATCAGGGCGTGTCCACGGCGATGGCGGAAGCGCGCGTCGGCTTCGGCGAGCGGATCGAGCACGTCGCGGCGATCGACCGCCACCGCGAACTGTTCGAGGAACAGGTCGATATCGGCGTCGATGTCGCGGGCGTGCGCGTGTCGCGGGCCGCGCAGGGTGGGCAGCAGGGGATCGGCGGCGCTGCCGGCCTGCAGGTGATCCGCAGGGCCGGGAACGCTCGCGCCCGGGGCGGCCCGGGGATCGGGGGCCTGCATGCCGGGCAGCAGCAGGACGGCAAGCGCCAGCAAGGCCAGTCGGCCGGCACGTCTGGGGGTCTGGTTGCGGCGCATCACGAAAGCCTTCTGCCTCTTCGTGTTCGCGGTCATCCTCGGCGCCAATGCTTAAGCGCCGGTAAGGAGGCGTGGTTAACGCCGCGGCCGGCGCGGGGCCTTGTTCCGCGAGCCGCGGCGAAGCGGGCTATAAGGGGAAGGTCATGGTCACGGGAGGGACGTCATGAGCACCGCGGCACGCGCGATATTCGAGGCCGAACACGAGATCTTCAGGGCATCGGTGGCGCAGTTCATCGAGGCCGAGATCCGGCCGCATCACGAACAGTGGGAAGAGGAGGGCCGGATTTCCCGCGAGGTCTGGGAGAAGGCCGGCGCCGCCGGCCTGCTGTGCTGCGACGTCCCGGAGGCCTATGGCGGACCGGGCGCGGACTTTCTCTACAACACGGTGGTGATCGAGGAACTGGCGAAGTCCGGTTTCTCCGGCCCGGGCACCGGGTTCGCGGTGCATGGCGACATGGCCTCGACCTACATCACCCGCTTCGGCAGCGAGGAACAGCGCCGGGCCTGGCTGCCCGGCATGTGCGCCGGCACCGCGATCGCGGCGATCGCCATGACCGAGCCCGGCGCCGGCAGCGACCTGCAGAACATCGCCACGCATGCGGTCCGCGAGGGCGACGAATACGTGATCAACGGCCAGAAGACCTTCATCTCGAACGGTCAGCTCGCCGACGTCATCGTGCTCGCCTGCAAGACCGACCGGTCCGAGGGCGCGCGCGGCGTCAGCCTGATCGTGGTCGAGGCGACGCGGCAGGGCTTCCGCCGGGGGCGCAACCTGAAGAAGCTCGGGATGAAGGCGCAGGACACCTCGGAACTGTTCTTCGAGGACGTGCGCGTGCCCGTCGGCAACCGGCTGGGCGAGGAGGGTCAGGGCTTCAAGATGCTGATGACCCAGCTCGCGCGCGAACGCCTGGTGCAGGCGATCCGCGCCTGCGCCCAGACCGAGGCGGTGATCGGCTGGACCGTCGACTACACGCGCGAGCGCAAGGCATTCGGCAAGACCGTGGCCGACTTCCAGAACACCCGTTTCGAACTGGCCGATCTGGCGGCCAAGGCCGCGGCGGGCCGCGCCCTGGTCGACGCCCAGATCGCGCTCTATCTCGACGGCGGGCTGGACGCGGTGGACGCCGCCAAGTCCAAGCTGTTCCTCTCGGAGCTGCACTGCGAGACCGTCGATCGCTGCCTGCAGCTGTTCGGCGGCTACGGCTACATGTGGGAATACCCGATCGCCCGCGCCGATGCCGACACGCGGGTCAGCAAGATCGCCGGCGGCTCGGTCGAGGTGATGAAGGAGATCATCTCCCGCGACCTGTTCCGCTGAGGGGCCTCTCGTCGGCCGGGCCGGCGCCAACAAAACGGGGCCGCGCGTTGCGCGGCCCCGCTCTCCCGGGACAGCCGGACCGGTTCGTTCTACTCGGCGGCCTGCTGGGCCACCTGGGTGACATGCTGCTTGGCGTCGAACTCCTCGGCCACCTTCTCGTCGGCTTCGAGCAGGGCGGCGGAATCGAGCTGGGCGAAATCGAGCACGCCGAGCTTGGCATAGGCCTGGATGATGTTGTCGCTCCACAGGCCGATATCCTTGATGATCGGCACGATGCGGCTGAACAGCCGGGTGCGGAACTGCTTCATCGCCTCGGACTGCTGCAGCCATTCGAGGCATTCCTTCTCCGGCAGGCCGACCGAGGCCCACAGTTCGGCGGAATCGAAGCGGTCGCGCATGTGGATGCTGGCCTCGATCACGAATTCCTCGCGCTCGCGGCGCTCGGCCTCGGTAAGCTGCGGGTAGTAGTCGCGCAGCGACAGCCGGCCGAAGGCGACGTGCCGGGCCTCGTCCTGCATGACATAGGCGTTCACCGCGGCGGCCAGCGGGTTCTTGCTCATGTCGCGGATGGCGTGGAAGGCGGCCAGCGCCAGGCCCTCGATCATCACCTGCATGCCCAGATAGGTGAAATCCCAGCGCTTGTCGTTGATCACGTCGTTGAGCAGCGCCTTCAGCGGCGGCGTCATCGGATAGGCCAGCTCGAACTTCTCGTGCAGCAGCCGCGAATAGGCCTCGACGTGCCGGGCCTCGTCCATCACCTGGGTCGCGGCGTAGAACTTCGCGTCGGTGTTGGGCACGGACTGCACGATCTTGGCGGTGCAGATCAGGGCGCCCTGCTCGCCATGCATGAACTGCGAGATCTGCCAGGCCTGGTTGTGCCGGCGCAGGTTGGCCTTCTCCTTGTCGTTCAGCTTGTTCCACATCGGCGAGCCGTAGATGCGGACCATCTCGTCCGGCATCAGCATCGGGTTCTCCGGATCGAGATCCTGCGTCCAGTCGATCCGTTCCGCCGCGTCCCACTGCTGCTTCTTGCCCTTGTCGTAGAGCTTCAGCAGGTCGAGGCGCTCGTCCTCGTATTCCCAGGTGAAGGTGGTCTCGGCTTCGCCGTCGATCGTCCATTCGGTCTGCTCGACCGGCAGGGCGTAGCGGAACATGGAAGACATCGCGGTTCTCCTTGTGGATCGGATGGCGTGGGTGCGGCTCAGGCGGGCGCGGTCGGGCGTCCGCCCGATCGCTCGCGGCCGTGGCAATGAAACGGAAAGAACGGTGCGGCTGTCGCCACCGGCGTCTCCTTCGTCCCTGTCGATCGCGGCTCTTCGGGGCCGCACCGGGATACGCCGCGCAGGCGCGGCGTCCCGTTGTTAACCTGAATGGTAATTCGGATTTTCTCCGGCTACAAGGAGGAATGACCGGATTCCGACGATCCGGCAGGAACGCGATTGCGGGGGGCCGCCGGGTGGACGAGACGCTGGACGAGCCGATCGAGGGCGTGCGGCCCGCCGTGCAGGCGCGCAGCCGGCAGACCCGCGACCGGCTGCTGCGCGCGGGCCTGGCGCTGATCGAGGAACGCGGCCTCGACGACATCGCCGTCGCCGACATCGCCCGGCGCGCGGGCTGCTCGGTCGGCGTGTTCTACGAGCGCTTCCGCAACAAGGACGGCTTCTTCGCCGCCATGCTCGACGTGGTGGTGACCGAGACCCGTCGCGACTTCGAGGCGCTGGCCGCCGCGGCGCCGCCCGAGGCGCCCGACATTCGCGACGCCTTGCGTCCCTACATGGCGTTCACCGTCGCCTTCTTCCGCACCCGCCCCGGCCTGCTGCGCGCGGCGCTGCGCCGCTCGATGGACGAGCCCGAGGTCTGGACGCCGCTGCGCCAGCTCGCGCTGGACATCCGCGCCCGCTTCATCGCCCTGCTCGGCCGGCGGCCCGATCTCGCCGCCCGCGGCGATCTCGAGCATTCCATCGCGGTGATCCTGCAGATCGTCTTCGGGGCGCTGATCAACACCATCGCCACCGGCGCCAGGCCGCTGGCGATCGACGATCCGGCCATGGTCGAGGAACTGACCACCCTGCTGGTGGTCTATCTCACCCGCGAGGTCTGAAGCCCCGCCGCCACCCGCTCACAGGATCTCGGAAACCGTCTCCATGGCGACGTTCTCCGGCCCCAGGTAGAGCCGCCCGGCCGCGTCCGAGAGCGCCGCGTCGGGCGGTGAGAGCGGGTCCTTCGGCATCAGGCAGTGCTGCTCGACCATGCGGGCCATGGCAAGCCGGCGGGCGTCGCCCCGCCGGGCCCAGGTCATTGCCCCCTCCCAGGCCATCAGGATCGCCGCGCTGGCATGGTAGAGCGCGCTGGTGGCGCTGCGGGCCTGGCTCTCCAGCGCGGGATCGCCGGCCGTCCGCGTGATCAGGTCCAGGCTGCGCGAGAGATGCTCGCCCAGGCGCCCGCGGAAGCCGGCCGGCACGTCCGCCGCCTCCTCCAGCTTCTGCCGCAGGGCCGCCGCGTAGGCTTCGTCGGCATGATGCCGGCCGACCGCGCGGCCGACGGCGTCCAGCGCCACGATGTTGCCCGCGCCCTCCCAGACCGAGCCCAGGTGCGCGTCGCGCACCAGCCGCGGCACCCGCCATTCCTCGATATAGCCGCAGCCGCCGCGCATCTCGAGGGCATCGCCGGTCACCCGTCTTCCGTCGCGGGTGGCGCGGAACTTCAGCACCGGGGTCGCCAGCCGCAGCACTGCGGCGGCGGCCTGGCTGCCGGGCCGGCCCTCGCGCCCCTCGGCCTCGTCCAGCGCGTCCGCGGTGAAGGCGAACAGCGACAGCGCCTCCTCGGTGGGCAGCAGGATCTTCATCATCTGCCGGCGCGCCAGCGGCTTTTCGTGCAGCGGGGTGCCGAACACCACGCGGCCCTGCATCACCGCGCGGGCATCGTGCGTCGCCCGGCGCATCAGCGCCGTCGACTTCACGCCGTTCGACAGCCGCGACCAGTTCACCATCTCGGCCATCTGCACGAAGCCGCGGTCCAGCACGCCGACCTGCCAGGCCAGCGCGCCCTCCAGGCGGGCCTCGCCCGAGGCCATCGAGCGGGTGCCCAGCTTGTCCTTCAGCCGCACCAGCCGGTAGCTGTTGGGCCGCCCGTCGGGCAGGTGCCGGGGCATCAGGAACAGGCCCAGGCCGCGCGTGCCCGGGCCGGCCCCCTCGGGCCGCGCCAGGGTCATGATCACCTCGGCGTCGGCGTTCGAGCAGAACCATTTCTCGCCGTGCAGGCGCCAGTGGCCGTTCTCCGGCCGGGCCACGGTTTCCAGTGCGCCGACATCGGAACCGCCCTCCTTCTCGGTCATGAACTGCCCGCCCTGCCACAGGCGGTCGAGATCGGTCGTGGTCATGCGCTCGAAATAGCGGGCGTTGAGGTCCTCCGAGCCGAACAGCCGCAGGATGTGTGCGCCGGAATCCGTCACGTTGATCGGGCAGCCCAGGCCGAACTCCGCCTGGTTGAA